>JBJMKN010000044.1:0-24274 GCA_045805765.1 Solirubrobacterales bacterium | reverse complement strand
CATGGCCGACGGCTCTGTGGCAGAGACGAAGCAGGCGCTGGCGCAAGTCGGCTACCTCGCCGACGAGCCGGCGGCGCTGGTCTCCTACCTGGCCCAGCAGCTCGGCAAGCCGGTCCTGGTCGAGGGTCCGGCGGGGGTCGGCAAGACCGAGCTGGCGAAGGCGCTCTCGCGGGCGACCGGGCGCGAGCTGGTGCGGCTGCAGTGCTACGAGGGCCTCGACGAGGCGAAGGCAATGTACGAGTGGAACTACCGCAAGCAGCTGCTGCGGATCCAGGCCGGCGGCGCCCAAGGTGGCTGGGACGACGTTCAAGACGACATCTTCAGCACCGAGTTCCTGCTCGAGCGGCCGCTGATGCAGGCGATCGCCAGCCCCGAGCCGGTGGTCCTGCTGATCGACGAGATCGACAAGACCGACCAGGAGTTCGAGGCGATGCTGCTCGAGCTGCTCTCCGACTTCCAGATCACGATCCCCGAGCTGGGGCGGATCGAGGCGACGACGATGCCGATCGTCGTCCTCACCTCGAACGACTCGCGCGAGCTGACCGAGGCGCTGAAGCGGCGCTGCCTCTATCTCTGGCTCGACTACCCCGACCTCGAGCGGGAGATGGAAATCGTCCGCCTTCACACCCCCGAGCTCTCCGAGACCCTGGCCCGCAAGCTGGTCGAGGTGATCCGGATGGTCCGCGGGCTCGACCTCAAGAAGCCGCCGTCGATCGCCGAGTCGATCGACTGGGCGCGGTCGCTGCTGCTGATGGGCGCCGAGGACATCGACCGCGAGACCTTCACCCAGTCGATGTCGATCATCGTCAAGCACCGCACCGACATCGATCTGGTGGCCGAGCGCGTCGGCGTGAAACTCGCCGACCCTACTGCGGGCGTCCAGTGAGGGTGGCGGCGAGCCCTTCCAGCAACGCGGTCACGGCTTCCGCGCCCTGAGCTTCCAGGGCCGCCTCCTCGGTCGTCCCAAGCTTTCGGAGCAGGCTGTCGAGGGGCTTGCCGCCGCTTCCCGCTGACACTTCGACCGCCCGATTCACTTCGCGCATCCCGAAGTCGAGCGTCAGCTCGAAGACCTTGCCGTTCAGCCGCGCGCACTCGAAATGAGTCGACAGTTTGCGAATCACCCCGTGCCTGTCGACCGCCAGCGTCAGGCGCGGCCCCCCGAAGCCTTTTTTGAAGTCGACCTTTGCCGCTTCCAGGGCAGCTGCCGGGGGAAGCCCGAGCGCGGCCAGTTGCGCACCGCAGGCTGGATCCCGGTCCAGTTCGACGAGAAGCTCACGCAAGCGGGAGATGACGAGGTCGCCGCCGACCACCGTGACCTTCGTCTGGTCCGGTTCCTCCCGCCGATCTTCGATCTCGGGATCGCGAAGCAACTGGGCGAAGTCGAACCCGTGGGCGGCTTGCAGGCAGGCTCCCAGGTCACCCCTTCCACCGCTCAAGTGAGCCTGGGCGAACTTCGACATCAGGGCGTTGATCGTCGCGGCCTCGGTCTCGTAGGACTCCCCTCCCGCCGCCTTCCCGTAGGTGATCTGGGCCTTCTCCGGATGGACATTCAGGGACGCGCTGGAATCGACGGAGCGGCCATTCCATTCGCCATTCGAACTGGCTTCCAGGAACAGCAGCTGAGGCGCCGAGCCTTCGCCAAGACGCTCAAACCCACCGCTGACGCGGATGGAGATGACTTCTTCCTCTTCCAGCTTGTTGACCAGGAGATTTACTTCCGCGACGCCGCTGTGGACCCCATCGAGACCGGCGAGGCCGGCGACTTTTCCTGGCGGGGCATCAGACGGGATCGTGATCTCGTCGCTGTCGGTGCCGCTATCGCTGCCACAGGCGCTCAGCAGCAGCGCGAGCGCGAGCGCCCCCCATACCAGTGGTTGGATTCGGCGCCGTCGGCTGTTCGATCTCCGGTCCCTCATCGGTCAGTGAAGGAGCAGCTTATTCCTACTAATCAACACTTATGATCTGAGTCACCCGCACAGCGCCTTGGGCTCCTTTTCCGCTCGCCTCTATCATCGGCCCGTGTTCGAGGTGAAACTTGCCGACTCCCTACGGACCGAAGGCTGACGCCGGGCCGCCGGGGATGGCGGCGAAGCTGCTCGGCTTCTGCGAGGAGCTGCGCGGCGAGGGGGTCGCGGTCGGGACCTCGGAGCTGCTCGACGCCTTCGCCGCTCTCGAACACGTCGACTGGACCTCGCGCGCCGACTTCCGCGAGGCGCTGGCGGCGACGATTGCCAAGTCCCAGGACGACCGCCGCGTCTTCGAGCTTCTCTTCGACCGCTACTTCTTCCGCACCGCCGAGGCCGAGGCTGTCCAGCGCGGCGTCACCGAGCACGCCGAGGGCGGCCCGCCGGCCGGCGAAGGCGAGCGCTTCGACATGGACGAGCTCTCCGAGGCGATCCGCGAGGCGATCGCGGCCGGCGACGAGGACGCGATGCGGGACCTGGCGCGGCTGGCGATCTCCGCCTTCGGCCGCGGCGAGGGCAGTGGCGTGGTCGGCGTCGACGTGCAGCGGATCCGCCGCACGCTCGGCCTCACCGCCGGCTCGCAGCCGCCGGCCCCCGACGGCAGCGAGCGGCCGCCGATCGACCGCGACCAGCTGACCGGCTTCGAGCGCCACCTTCGGAGGGAGCTCGAGCGCGACCTGATCGAGCGCACCGAAACGCTGCCGCCCTCGCGGCCGCTGGCCGAGCTCGACCGCGCCCTCCCCACCAGCCCGACCCAGGACCTCGCCGCCGTCCACCGCGCCGTCTCGCAGATGAAGCGCCGGCTCGCCACCCTCGGCCACGAGCAACGGGGGCGGAAAAAGGGGCAGCACGTCGACGTGCGGCGGACGATGCGCGCCTCGCTGGAGACCGGCGGCGTGCCGCTGCGCCTGCGCTACCGCCCGAAGCGCCCGCGCCGCCCGGAGATCTACGTCCTCTGCGACGTCTCGACCTCGGTCACCTCGGCCAGCGTCTTCTTCCTCTCGGTCCTCCACGCCCTCCACGACTCCTTCCGCAAGCTGCGCAGCTTCGTCTTCATCGAGCGGATCTCCGAGGTCACCGACGTCTTCGAGCACGAGCGCGACTTCGCCGTCATCGCCCAGAAGATCTCCAGCGAGGGCGGCGTCGCCGACGTCTCCGGCTACACCGACTACGGCCGCGTCTGGCTCGAGTTCCTGACCGAGATCTCCGAAGACCTCGACCCGCGCTCGACTGTGATCGTCCTCGGCGACGCCCGCACCAACGGTCGCGAGCCCCACGCCGAGGTCTTCGCCAAGGTCGCCGAGAAGGCCGGCCGCCTCTTCTGGCTCAATCCCGAGCCGAAGCTCTACTGGAACTACGGCGACTCGGTGATGGCCGCCTACGAGCGCTACTGCGACGGCGCCTTCGAGTGCTGGACGACCCAACACCTGGAGAACTTCGTCAACGTCGTCGCCGGCGCCGCTCCCGCCGCCGAATGAGGGCGCTCCTCCTCCGCCACGGCGAGTCGGTCCATAACGCCGACCGCAGCGGCGAGCCAGCCGCGCACTCAGAGGGCGACAAGCTGACCGAGAACGGGGTCGAGCAGGCGCACGCCGCCGGCGCCGCCCTCGCCGAGCATGGAGTCACCCGCCTGCTGACGAGCCCGCTGCGCCGCGCCCGCGAAACCGCCGAGGCGGTCGCCGCCCCGCTCGGCCTCGAGCCGGAGGAGGTCGACTACGTCGGCGAGCTGACCTCGGCCGAAACCTTCGCGGGGGCGATCGAGCGGGTGCGCCGGCTGAAGGCGGAGCTCGAGGCGGGCGAGGCCGGCGGGCTGCCGCTGCTCGTCACCCACGGCATCTTCATGCGCTTCTTCCTCCTCGACTCGGTCCTCGGCGAGCGCTTCGAGGCACCGATGGCGGCGGGGATCTGGAACCTCGGCTCGCACAACTGCGGCCTCTGCACCTTCGCCCACGGCGAGAGCCGCGACCCGCTCGGCCAGCCGATCCCCGGCTGGACCTGCCTCACCTGGATGGAGCGGCCGTGGAGTCGGCCTTGACGATCCGCACCGGGTCGTCGGGGGATACCTGCCACTGCTCGTTGACGATCGCGCCCTCGGGCGGCGCTATCGGGCCGTCCAGCAGCGGGTCCTCGGTCTCCCGCATCCAGGCGTCGAGCCGCTCCCGCAGCTCCGCGACCACCTCGGCCTTCGCGGGGTCGGCGGCGACGTTGTTCCCCTCCTGCGGGTCGAGCACCAGGTCGTAGAGCTGCTCCTCGGCAACCTCCTGTTCGCCCCACCCGGCGGCGACGAGGAGCTCCTTGGTGTCGCTGTCGTCGCAGTTAGCGAGGACCGGATGCGGGTATTCGTCAAACCTCCTTATGTACTTCCAACGCTCGGTCCGGATCGCCCGGTGAGGCTGGTAGGCAGCGTGGTACGTCGTCTCGGTGAAGATCGCGTCGTGGAGGCTCTCGACCTCCCCCCGCACCAGCGGCAGGAGCGACTTGCCCTGCAGCCAGGCCGGATGCTCGGCGCCGGAGACGTCGCAAAGGGTCGGGTAGACGTCGAGGTGGCTGACCGGGGCGTCGATCACCTTGCCCGGCGAGAAGCCGGGCCCGCGAACGATCATCATCACCCCGGTGCCGCGGTCGAAGAGGGTCGCCTTGGAGCCGGGGAAGGCGATCCCGTGGTCGGTGGTGCAGATCACGATCGTGTTCTCGACCAGGCCGAAGTCGTGGAGGGCGTGGAGGACGGCGCCGATCCCCTGGTCGAGCGAGCGGGCGCTGGCCTTGAACTCGGCCATGTCGCGCCGCGTCACCTGCGTGTCCGGGAGGTTCGCCGGCGGCAGCGAGTAGAGCGTGTCGCGGACCGAGGTCGGGGCGGAGAATTCGCGGTGCGTCTCGAAGAAGCCGACCGACATGAACCACGGCTGCGCGGGCGCCTCGCGCAGCGTCTTGATCGTCAGCGGGGCGACGAACTGGGCGTGGTTCTGGTCGACGGGGACGACCTCGTCGTAGCCGATCACGCCGGGGTCGAGCGAGATGTGCTGCTCGCCGATCAGGATCGAGCGGTAGCCGGCCCCGCGCAGGGCGTGGGCCCAGTGCTGCTTGTAGTCGTTCAGCTTCCAGCCGCGGTGGGCAAGGCCGAACATGCCGTTGTTGTGGCAGTAGAGCCCAGTGAGGAGGCTGGCGCGGCTGCCGGAGCAGGTCGGCGCGGCGCAGAAGGCCTCGCGGAACAGCACCCCCTGGTCGGCCAGCATCTGGATGTTCGGCGTCGGCACCTGGAAGCCGTAGGGCTGCACGTAGCGGCCGGTGTCGTGGGAGTGGATGTAGAGGATGTTGGGCGGCTGAGACATCTCCCTTCAGGTTATCGACCAGCCCACGTTTATTTGTTTCTTGATAGGGATAGTAAGGAAAGCAATGTTGCCTGATCGCTCGTATCTCGTCTGCGCCACCCCCCGCAGCGGCAGCACCCTCGTCTGCCACGCGCTCGAGGAAACCGGCGTCGCCGGCCGCCCCGAGGAGTACTTCGAGGCGCTGCGCCACAGCGGCCGGCCGCGGCGGCCAGAGGAATACTTCCTCGGCGTCGAGGACCAGTCGATCCGCGACCACCTCGGCGAGCGCACGGTCGGCTCCGAGCCCCAGCCCCGCTCCCCCCTCTGGAGCCGCGCCGCTTACGACCGCTACCTGGAGTGGGTCTTCGAGACCGGCACCACCGAGAACGGCATCTTCGGGGCGAAGCTGATGTGGGGCTACTTCGGCGAGTTCGTCAGCCTCCTGCGCAACGTCCCTGCCTACCGCGACGTGCCATTGGCGGAGCTGATGCCGACCGTCTTCCCTGACCTCACCTTCGTCCGCGTCGTCCGCGCCAACAAGGTGCGGCAGGCGGTCTCCCTCTGGAAGGCGGTGCAAACCGCGACCTGGCGCGAGGACCAGGCGAGCGCCAAGGCCGCCTCGGTCGAGGAGGACGGCGGCCCCCCCTATCGCAGCTTCATCGAGGAGCACCGGCCCCAGCTGCGCTTCCACTACCGGGCGATCGACCACCTGCTGGAGCATCTCCTGATCGAAGAGGCCTCCTGGGACGCCTTCTTCGAGCACTGCGGGATCAAGCCGATCCTCGTCCTCTACGAGAACTTCGCCGCCGACTACGAGGCCAGCACCCTCAACCTGCTCGACCGCCTCGACCTCACCTGCCCCGAGGGCTTCGAGTTCGAGCCGCGGATGAAGAAGCAGTCCGACCGCATCAACGACGACTGGACCAAGCGCTACAGCCAGCTCCGCCTCGGCCGCGACTTCGACCTCTTCCCGGTGCCGGTCGAGGAGAGCGCGCGATAGTCACAGTCATAGCCCGGCCGCTCCCTAGTCTTTTCGTCTAGAAGGTCTGCCTTTTCGGAACTATTCAATTAGCGTCCGCCCAATGGGAGACTCGGCGAGGTCACAACACGTAAGCCTTCCTCTGGCGATAGCGGCCGTGGCCGCAATTTCCCTGACCTGCGCGATCTTCGTGGCGAGCGCAAGCGCCTCAGCGCTAGGACCGCAGGAATTCGCCGTCTACGGGACCAGTGGGTCCCAAACGGGAGTCTGGACGGCGGATCCGGGAGGCGGCTCGATCCACTATCTGGGCACGGGGACCCATCCCAGCCTCTCCTCTGACGGCCTAGAGGTCGCCTATTCCCGCGAAAAATGCCTCGCCCTCGCCGCCGTTTCCGGGGGCACGCCTCTGGAAATGATCTGCGATTACACCCTGCCGCCCCGCGACGTCGAATGGAATTCCTATGGGGATGCAATCGCCTTCGCCGGCGACCTTAACCACAAAGGCTACGGCGTCTTCTACCGAATGCGAGATCTCAGCGGGGTAACTGTTCACCTCGTCGACTGGCCGTCGGATCAATTTTCCCCTACCTGGGCCCCCAGCGGAAAACTTGCCTTCATCTCTGCCGTCAACGCAGCGGGGTCCTCTGTCGGCGGCAACCAGCTCTGGATCAAGCAGGGCTCGGGGTTCAACGAAAATATTTACCAGCTGACTGGTGTAGGCGGCGCCTTTGCTGGCCCGGTTCAGAACGCCGCCTGGTCACCCGACGGGAAATACATCGCGGTCAACGCGTACCACAAAACCCAGGGCGGAAAAGACCCGGAAGCTATCGGCCTGATCAACGCCAGCAATGGGATCGTCGAACAGTGGCTGCTCGATAAAGATGGGGAATACAACACCAACCCACAGTGGACGCCCGACGGAAAAAACATCGCCTTTACCGCAGAAAGCAGCAGCCACACGAACCGCAGGATCGAAATGATCACCATCGCCGGAACCAATCGCCATCAGGTCGTCTCCTCGCTCTCGCCGAGCGAATGGGTCAGCTTCCAGCGGGGGCGCTCCGGAGCGCCACTCGACTACAACAACCTTCTCTACAGGTACGCGCCGCAACTGCGCTACGACATCCAGGAGCAGTACTTCGCCGACTCAGCCGCCGAGGCAACTGACAACCCGTCAAACCGGATCATGGCTCTCGACCGCGAAACCGTCCTCGCGGCCCACGCCGAAGGCTTCACGACGCCTAGCCTCAAACTGCTGGAAGAACCCGCCTTCCAGTCCTCATACATCGATGAGGGGCCCGAATACGCCGAAGACGCGGCCCTCTTGCACGCGAACGAAGCTTATGGAAACAGGATCTATGGTCGAGTGCACCAAGAACCGGAATCGGGATGGACCTGGCTCCAGTACTTCTTTTACTACTACTACGACAGCCAGGATGCGGTCGGAATCGGGGTGCATGAGGGGGACTGGGAGACGGTCGCCTTCCGACTCGACCAGAACGGCGTTCCGGACCTCGCGATCTATTCCCGCCACGGAAGTGAGTCGGCTGCCTGCCCGGCCACGGACGTGGAATGGGCACCCGGCTGGAGCGGCGCGGCGCCGATCGTCTACGTTGCCAACGCCTCCCATGCGAATTACTTCGAGGGAGGTCAGAAGGACCGTACCTTCCCCCTGCCCAACGACGAAGCTCACGGCGACGGGGCTGTCATCCGTCCGACGCTCGAACAGATCACCGACGGGGTCGCGGAAGGCGGACCGCTGCCCGTTCCGGGCTGGTTCGCTTGGCAGGGCCGCTGGGGCAGTTCCTGGGAATCCGGCGGCATCGACCAGGAAAGCCCTCAGAGTCCCGCCATCCAGAAAAAGCGCTGGGAGGAACTGCCCCAATTCATGGCCGACTCAGTCCTCAACTGCGATAACGGTGAGACCGGCGGAGCGCAGCCACTGAGGGCTGCGGAGACCCAACTCGCCGCGCCTGCAGTCAGCGGCCGGCGACAGGGTGGCTCGATCCTTGTCCACTACCGCGTACCCCCGCCCGAGAAGCACCGCAAGCTGCTCTACCTGACCGTCACCTCCGCCAAGGAGAAGGATGCCACCCGTAGCAAGACCCTCCCGCTCAAGCGCGACACCGGAACGGTCCGCCTGCCGCTACCACTTGCCCCCGGTCCCTACATCGCCACCGCAAGCACGCTCGACGGGAATGGCGAACGCAGCGACGTCGACACCGCGCCGGTCGAGCCGTAGCGAATCGATGCTCGCCTCAGCCTTCGGTTGAGCGACTCTTCGCCTAGCGAGCGACCCAGGCGTCCTTCGAGGAGGTCAGCTCCCCGACGACGCTCGGCAGTTCGCCGGAGACGAGGTCGGCGAGGGTGACCTGCTCGAGCACGGTGCGAAGGCTGGCGCGGACGGCGATCCAGACCGCCTGCAGGTGCTCGGAGTTGCCGCGGTATTCGATGTCCTCCGGCGGGGTCGACTGGACGTGGGCGATCGGGCCCTCGACGGCGCGGACGATCTCGGCGATCGTCACCTCGTCGGCGGGGCGGGCGAGCCAGTAGCCGCCCTTGGCGCCGCGGCGGGCGCGAACGATGCCGTGGTGCTTCAGCTCGAGCAGGATGTGCTCGAGGAACTGCAGGGGGATGTCCTGGGCCTCGGCCAGGCGCTCGCCCTTGACGGGCGCCTCCTCGGCCTGGGCGGCGGCAAGCTCGGCAGCGGCCCGCACCGCGTAGTCGGCCTTCGCGGAAACACGCATGGATCTAGTAAATCAGTCGGCGGGGAGCGTCTGCGCGAGCGTGGCGCTCTGGTCTGCCTCTTGCTGGAGCTGGCGCTCGCGGCGGCGGTTCAGGTAGTGGGGCGCGTAGAGGATCGCGCCGAGGCCGATGGCGGCGATCGCGGCGGCGATCGGCCAGACCTCGGGGTCGCCCTTCTGCACGGTGACGATGCCGGAGCCGACGAGGACGAGGCCGAGCGCGGTGCGGAGGAACCCCTGGGGCGCCTTGTCGGAGAGCGAGGCGCCGATGATGACCCCGGGGATGCTGCCGAGGAGGATGTTGGCGGCAAGGACGAAGTCGACGTTCCCCCCCACCCAGTGGGCGATGCCTGCCGCCCAGAGCAGGATGGCGGCGTGGAAGACGTCGGTGCCGACGACCTTTTTCGGCGCCAGCCGGTAGACGGCGATCAGCAGGATCGCGATCACGGTGCCGGAGCCCGCGGAGGTGATCCCGATCACGAAGCCGGTGGTGGCGCCGATCACGATCGCGGCGACTTTGTGGCGCCGCTCGACCTCGAAGCGGTCGCGCTCGTCGATCAGGTTGCGGAGGATCAGCGCCCGGGCCAGGGTGATGACGCCAACCATCAGCAGGGTGCCGCCGAGGACCGCATAAACGAGTTCCTCCAGGCGCGCTTCGCCGATCTTCGTCTGCAGCCAGGAGACGAGGATGACGCCGCCGACGGCCGAGGGGACGCTGCCGAGCGCCAGCCACTTGACCAGGTCCATGTTGACCGTCTTCATTTTCAGGTGGCGCCAGCCACCGACGGTCTTGGTCACCGCCGCGTAGAAGATGTCGGTGCCGATGGCGGTCGTCGGCGAGATCCCGAAGATCAGGATCAGCAGCGGGGTCATCAGCGACCCTCCGCCCATGCCAGTCATACCGACGAGTACGCCGATGCCCAATCCGAAGAGGACGATTGCCGGGTCCATAGTTTTCTCTGGGGGGCCCGCACGGGTACTGATTTCGACTTTCCTGACCTTCTTGGTCAGGAGTGCGGAGTGCGTCAGGATACCAGGGTGAAGCTCGAAATTGCGGGGGTAGGGCACTCCTACGGCGACCTGCGCACCCTTAGCTCGCTGACCCTGGCAGGGGAGGCGCACGAAGTGATCGGCCTCGTCGGCCCCTCCGGCTGCGGCAAGTCGACGCTGCTGGAGCTGATCTGCGGGCTGCAGGAGCCGACCGAGGGGACAGTCGCGATCGAAGGCGGCTCCGTCGCTGCAGCGCGCCTCGAGCGCTGCGCCCTGATGCCCCAGCGCGACCTTCTCCTCCCCTGGTACTCGGCGATCGACAACGCCGCGCTGGCCCTGCGCAACCAGGGGATGAAGCGGGCGGAGGCGCGGGCCGCGGCGGCGGCGCTGTTCGACCGCTTCGGCCTCGCCGGCTTCGAGGCGGCCCGGCCGGCCGAGCTCTCCGGCGGCATGCGCCAGCGGGTCGCTTTCCTCCGCACCCTGATCGCCGGCAAGCCGGTGCTGGCGCTGGACGAGCCGTTCGCCTCCCTCGACGCGATCACCCGGGCTGAGATGCAGGAGTGGCTCGCGGCGGCGCTGCGCGCCGATCCCCGCACCGCCGTCCTCGTCACCCACGACGTCGAGGAGGCGCTCTACCTCTGCGACCGGGTCGCCGTGATGTCGGCCCGCCCCGGCCAGATCGTCGCCGAGCTGCGCGCCCCCCACCCCCGCGCCGAGGACCGCGACGGCGCCGTCACCGACCCCGAGTTCGTCGGCGCCCGTGAGAAGGCGCTGCGGGTCTTGCGCGAAGGCTCGCGATGAGGCGCTGGCTCCTCCCCGCGGCGATGATCGCGCTGCTGCTGGCGCTCTGGCAGCTGGCCTGCTCGACCGGCGCAATCGCTGGCGCGCTCAGCCTCGAGGACTATCTGGTCCCCTCTCCAACCGAAATCGCCACTTCCCTCTGGGAGAACCGCGGCCTGCTGGCTGAAAACGCCTGGGTGACCCTGCGGGAGATCCTCTTCGGGATCGCCGCCGCCTTCGTCGTCGGGGTCGGCTTTGCGGTCTTCATGCACCGCTCGCAGGTCCTCAGGGACGCGGCGTATCCCCTGGTGGTCGCCTCTCAGACGATCCCGATCGTCGTCATCTCGCCGATCCTCGTCGTCTGGTTCGGCTACGGCCTTACCGCGAAGATCGTCATCGTCGCCTTGATCTGCTTCTTCCCGATCACGGTCAACACGCTCGACGGCCTCCGCTCGGTCGACCCGGAGTCGGTGAAGATGATGCGCAGCCTCGGCGCCTCCCGCAGGCAGCGGTTCTGGCGAGCCGAAGCGCCGGCGGCGCTTCCAAGCCTCTTCACCGGGGTGAAGATCGCGGTGGTGGTCGCCCCGATCGGCGCCGTCTTCGCCGAGTGGTCGGGCTCGAGCTCCGGGCTGGGCCACCTGATCCAGTCCGACACGGCCTACTACCTGGTCGACAGGCAGTTCGCGACCGTGGCTGTCCTTTCGGCCCTGGCGCTGGTCCTGATCGGCATCGTGGCCCTCGTAGAGCGGCGCGTCATCACTTGGCGATAGAACTCAGTCGATGACTCGCCTCCGGATCCCGGCGATCGCCTTCGCCGTCCTCCTCGCCCTCGTCCTCGCCGCCTGCGGGGAGAAGTCCGAGGAGACGACCAGCGAGAGCCAGGCCTTCAGCCTCACGCTCGACTTCTACCCCAACGCCGACCACGCCGGGATCTACATGGCGCAGAAGCTCGGCTACTTCGAAGAAGCCGGGCTCGACGTCAGCATCGCCACCCCCTCCGACCCCGCCGCGCCGCTGAAGCAGGTCGCCGCCGGGCGCTCGGACCTGGCGATCTCCTACGAGCCCGAGGTGGCGCTGGCGCGCGAACAAGGGCTGGACGTCGTCGCCGTCGCCGCCCTGGTCAACCGGCCGCTGACCTCGCTGATCTGGCTGCAGAAATCCGGGATCAAAGGCGTCGCCGACCTCAAAGGCAAGACGGTCGCGACCGCCGGCATCCCCTACCAGGACGCCTTCCTGAAGACGATCCTCGCCCGCGTCGACCTCGAGCCCGGCAACGTCGAGGCGGTCAACGTCGGCTTCGGCCTCCTCCCCGCCCTCGTCGGCGGCTCCGCCCAGGCGATGCTCGGCGGCTTCAGCAACGTCGAGGGCGTCGACCTGCGCGAGCGCGGCAAAGCGCCGGTGGTCACGCCTGTCGATCAGCTCGGCGTGCCGACCTACGACGAGCTCGTCCTCGTCGCCCGCCGCCAGAGCCTCGAAGACGACCCGGAGAAGTTCCGGCTCTTCCTCGCGGCGCTCGAGCGCGGCACCGAGGCCGCCGTCGAACAGCCCGGCGCCGCCACGTCGGCGATAACCGAAGCCAACCCGGACCTGGAACCGAAACTGGCCAGCGCCGAGGTGAAGGCGACGCTGCCGCTGCTCGGCGCCCGCACCGAGGGACAGCCCTACGGCTACATGGACCCCCAGGAGTGGGAGGCCTTCGCCGGCTGGATGCGCGACAACGGGCTGGTCGAGACCCTGCCGCAGGCGGGCGACCTGCTCGACAACGGCTACTTGCCGTCGGGCGAAATCCCCGAATAGCCGAGCGCTCCTTCGGCGATCAGCCGGCTCACCTCGCGCTCGGGCATCGCCGCGTGGAAGAGGTGGCCCTGCGCGTAATCGCAGTCGAGCCGCTGCAGCTCCGATAACTGCACCTCGCTCTCCACTCCCTCGGCGATCACCTCGAGGTCGAGGGCGCGGGCCATGCCGATGATCGCCTCGACGATCGCCGTCGCCTCCTGCTCGATCCCGAGCGCGTCGACGAAGGAGCGGTCGATCTTCAGCGCGTGAAAGGGGAAGCGGTTGAGATAGGCGAGCGAGGAGTAGCCGGTGCCGAAGTCGTCGAGCACGAGGCGCACCCCGAGCTCATTCAGCGCCTGCAGGGAGGAGATCGCCGTCGCCGACTCCTCGACCAGCACGCTCTCGGTGATCTCCAGGCGCAGGTGGACGGGGTCGAGGCCGGTGCGGGCGATGATCTCTTCGACGGTGGCGGGGAGGTCGCGATGGGCGACCTGGCGGGCGGAGAGGTTGACGGCGACGTCGAGGGGGCGGGAGTCCGGGCGCAGCTGGTGCCACTCGAGCGCCTGGCGGCAGGCCCGTTCCTGGACCCAGCGGCCGATCGGCTCGATCAGGCCGCTGTCCTCGGCGATCGAGACGAACTCGGAGGGGTCGAGCATGCCCCGCTCGGGGTGGCGCCAGCGGACCAGCGCCTCGAGGCCGGTGATCTCGCCGTTGCGGAGGCTGACGACCGGCTGGTAGTGCAGCGCCAGCTCGTCGCGGTCGAGGGCGTGGCGAAGCTCGCGTTCGACCTCGAGCCGGCGCATCGCCCCGGCGCGCATCTCGGCGTCGAAGAGGACGCAGCGGGCGCGGCCGCCTTCCTTGGCCCGGTACATCGCCGCGTCGGCGTCGCGGATCAGCAGCTCGGCGTTGACGGTGCGGCCGTCGGAGGCGCGGGAGACGGCGACCCCGATGCTGGCGCTGACGAAATGGTCGACGCCGTCGATCGAGAAGGGCTGGGTGAAGGCGTCGGCGACCCGGTCGGCGATCGCGATCGCCTCGCCTTCGTCGGCCAGGCGGTCGATCAGGATCCCGAACTCGTCGCCGCCGAAGCGGGCGACGATGTCGCCCGGGCGCAGGTGGGAGCGCAGGCGCGGCGCCACC
This sequence comes from Solirubrobacterales bacterium, assembly GCA_045805765.1. GTDB lineage: Bacteria > Actinomycetota > Thermoleophilia > Solirubrobacterales > 70-9 > VAYN01. The sequence continues at coordinate 10,593 of JBJMKN010000044.1, read as the reverse complement.
GCCCGCAGCAGCGCGTCGCCGGCGTGGTGGCCGAGGCTGTCGTTGATGAGCTTGAAGTGGTCGAGGTCGAGGAAGAGGATCCCGACCGGGGACCCCGAGATCGCCGCCTTGCTCAGCGAGTCGCCGAGGGCGTCGACGAAGCTGAGCCGGTTCGGCAGCCCGGTGAGGGAGTCGTGGAGGACCCGGTAGCGCAGCGCTTGGTCGGCCGCATGGCGCTCGATCGCGTCGGCGAGGACGTTCGCCGCCGCCTGCACGAAGGGAACGTCCTTGGCGCTGAAGCGGTGCGGATCGGTCGAGTGGACGTCGAGGACTCCGAAGGGCCGGCTCTTGCCGTCGATCACGACGGCGAGGCTGCTGGCGGCGCCGAGGACGCGCAGGACCGGCGGCATCGTGTGCCGGGTCTCCTGCTGCCAGTCGCTGACGATCGCGTGGGTGCCGGAGTCAAGCGCGGCGCCGGCGTGGGAGTCGCGGGCGGCCGAGACGCGGCGGCCGGCGCCGACGACGGCCTCCTCGAGGCCGGCGCGGAGGTTGAGCCGGCGGCCGTCGCGGCCGAGCTCCCAGATGCAGGCGCTGTGGACGCCGTCGACTTTGCCGATCAGCTCCGTGGCGGCGGCCATCAGCTCCTGCGGGTCGCTGTTCTGCATCGCCCGCTCGCCGAGCCGGGCGACGACCGCCTGCTGGGAGAGCGCCCGCTGCAGCTCGTCCTCGGTCTGCTTGCGCTCGCTGACGTCGTAGAGGACCCCGTGCCAGACCGGGATCCCGTCCTCGTCGGCTTCCAGCACCGCCTCGTCGTGGATCCAGACGACGCTGCCGTCGCGGCGGTGGACCCGGTATTCGATCGGGGTCGTGTCGCGCCTGCCGAGGTGCTCTTCGGTTTCGACGGCGAGGGCCCGCTGGCGGTCCTCCGGGTGGAGGATGCCCGCCCAGAGGCCGGGGTCGCGGATGAACTCCTCCTGCCGGTAGCCGAGGATCTCCTCGACCTGGGGGCTGACGTAGCGCCAGCGGCCGCGTTCGCCGAGCTCGGCGGTGTAGACGATCACCGGCAGCCGCTCGACCAGGCGGCGGAAGTCGTGGCCGCCCGCGGTCAGCTGGTCGAGGAAGCGCTCGACCTCGTGCTCGGACCAGTTCCTGTCGGCAGGCTCGCGCATCCACCTCGCTCATCGGCGTCCGCACGCACGGTCTTGAGGATTGAAGGGTGGCTCAGGCGGCGAGCCGCATCGGCGGCCCCTGGGCGACCAGCCGGTGCAGCCCGGAGAGGGTGAGGGCGCCGACGAGTCCCCGGTAGGGCTGATACGGCGCGTAGAGCTCTTCGACCTCCGGGATCGTCGCCCGGCGGCCACCGCCATTGAGGCGGCCGACCAGCTTGATGTAGCCGAGGTCGCCGGCGGGCAGCGAGTCGAGGTCGTTGCGCCCGAAGAGGCCGAGGCATTGCACGGTCCAGGGGCCGATCTGCGGCAGCGCCAGCAGGCGGCTGTCGCCCTCCTTGCTCTCGATCCGGCAGCGGCCTGTGGCGACGTCGCGGGCGAGCCGCCGCAGCGCCACCGCCCTTTTCCCGACCAGTTCCATCTGCTCGATTTCAGCCGGGGCGCGGCCGGCGATCGCCTCCGGCCCGGGGACATCCCGCAGCGCCTCGCGGCCCTCCCCCACCCGGGGGCCCCAGCGGCCGGCGATCCGGCGCTCGATCAAGGCGGCCTGCTTCGCCTCGATCAGCTGGCCGACGACGGCGGCCGCCAGCGCCTCCCACGGCCACGGCCGCCCGCTGGGCCGGAACTCCGGCCGGCGGCGGATCAGCGGCCCGATCAGCGGGTCACGGCGGAAGCGGCGGTAGAAGTCGCTGAGGTCGACGTCGACCCAGAGCGCCCGCCGCATGCAGGCGATCGCCTCCTCGAGCTGCTCGGAGCCGGCCGGGCCCGGGCAGGGCGGCATCGAGATCGGCGGCCGCGTCACCCGCTCGGGCTCGATCGCCTCCGCCCGGAAGCGGACCCGGCCCCGGGCCGGCTGCCAGGCTCGCACGAGCACCGGGCAGCCGCCGACGTGGAGGAGCCGGACGGCGACCCCGCCGCGCACGCGCAGCGTCCGGTCCGAGCTGCCCCGCGGCATCCGCCACGGCGAGGGCGGCCGGACCTCTGCTTCAGCGACCGAGGAGGTGAACATCGACCAGGAACGAGCGGCTGGCGACGACGTTCTGGCGGTCGCGGCGGCGGCCGCTGAGACGACGGGGAGCGCGCGCCCGGGCGGCGGCGGCGCTGACGGCGCGAACGGCGGCGACGGTGGCGGCTCCGGCGAGAACGCCCCCAGCGGCGGCGAGCGCCGCCGATTTGACCTCGGGACGCAGGACCGGCAGCGCCGAGCCCTCGGCCGGCTCGTAACTGGAAGGCAGCGGGCGGACGGGGCTAGTGGCGTCAGCCGGGCCGGCGTCTTCTTCGGCCACGACCTCCGCGTCTACGTGCAGCTCGGTCACCCCGGCGACTCTAGCGCGGCGCGGGGTCGGCGCCGCCAAGCGGGCGCTCGTAAAGACGGTACTTCTTGACGACCTTGCCGCCCATCCCCTCCATCGCCCGGTTCATCGGCTTGTTCGTCTCCAGGATCCAGCCCATCTCGCCCCAGTGGATCTTGTCGGGGAGCGCCGCCATCTTGATGTGCTCGAGGTAGAGCCCGGCGGCGACGCCGGTGTGGCGGTAGTCGTGCTTGACCCCGAGGGCGAAGACCCGGAGGCGGTCGATCTTGCGCTTGCCGAGCAGGAACTTCGCCCAGCCGAACGGCAGCAGCCGCCCGTTCAGCTTCGCCATCACCTGGTTGATGTCCGGCAGGGTCAGCGCCGCGCCGACGACCTCGCCGTCTTTTTCGGCCATGAAGGTCCACTCCTCGTCAAGCACCTGCTTCAGGTTCTTGGCCTGGAACTCGACCTCGGCGTCGGTGATCGGGACGAAGCCCCAGTTGTCCCCCCAGGCCTCGTTGTAGACGTCCATGAAGCGCCGCACCTCCGCCGCCATGTCGCGCTTGCGCATGTTGCGGATCGTGATCCCTTCGTCGTGCAGCGCTTTCTCCGCGGCCTCGTGGATCGAGGGGTCGAATTTCTCGCCCTCTTTCAGCTGCCCCATCCGCAGCTCCCACATCAGCACGTCCATCGCCTTGGTCAGCCCCTCGGCCTCGATCAGGCGCTGGTAGTAGGGCGGGTGCCACGGCTCGAGGATCATCGGCTGGCGCTCGAAGCCCTCGATCAGGATCCCGATCTCGTCGTTGGTGGTGAAGTCCATCGGCCCGAGGATGCGCTCGCGGCCCTTGCCGCGCGCCCACTCCTCCGCGGCGCCGAGCAGTGCCCGCACCACCTCGGGATCCTCCGCCGTCTCGAAGAAGCCGAACATCGCGTCGTTGCCGCCCTGGTAGCTGTCCCAGCGGCTGTCGACGTGGGCGCTGATCCGCCCGACCGCCTCGCCGTCGCGCTCGGCGAGGAAGAACTCGGCCTCGCCGTGCTCGAACCACGGGTTCTTCCTGCGGTCGAGGAACTGCATCCGCTCGAAGACCAGCGGCGGCACCCACTGCTCGCTGTCGCGGTGGAGGCCGAACGGCACCTTGACGAACCGCTTCAGCTCGCGCCGGGTCCGCACCGGCCGGATCGTCAGGCTTCCCATCGGTGCGCAACCTACACTCTGCGGAGATGAGCGAGACCGCGAAGGCCCCGGTCGACGTCTTCGAGAAGGCGCGCAGCCACGACCGCCTCGAGCAACTCGAAGCCGCCAAGGAGCACGACCTCCTCCCCTACTTTCGCCTGCTGACCTCGCAGGCCGGCCCCGTCGTCGAGATGGAGGGCCGGGAGACGATCATGCTCGGCTCCAACAACTACCTCGGGCTGACCGGAGACCCGCGGGTCAAGGACGCGGCGCGCGAGGCGCTGGAGGCCTACGGGACCGGCGTCACCGGCTCCCGCCTCCTCAACGGGACGACGCCGCTGCACCTCGACCTCGAGCGCGAGCTAGCCGAGTGGATGCGAACCGAGGACGCGATCGTCTACACGACCGGCTACCAGTCGAACGTCGGCTGCATCGGCACGATCCTCGGGCCGGCAGACACGGTGATCTGCGACTCCGGCGACCACGCCTCGATCCTCGACGGCTGCCGTCTCTCCGGCGCCAAGCTGCGCCCCTTCCGCCACAACAGGATGGACAAGCTGGAGAAGATGCTGGAGCGCGCGGCCGGCGACGGCGGCGGCGTCCTCGTCATCGTCGACGGCGTCTTCTCGATGGAGGGGGACGTCTGCGACCTGCCGCGGATAGTGGAGCTGTGCCAGGCCTACGGCGCCCGGCTGATGGTCGACGAGGCCCACGGCGCCGGCGTCCTCGGCGCCCGCGGCGCCGGCGCCTGCGAGCTCTTCGGGCTCGAGGACGAGGTCGACCTGCGAATGGGCACCTTCTCCAAGAGCCTCGCCTCCTGCGGCGGCTTCATCGCCGGTCCCGCGGACGTGATCGAGTACCTGCGCATCTCCTCGCGCTCGTTCATCTTCAGCGCCTCCGCCGTCCCCGCTGCCGTCGGCGCCGCCCTCGCCGCGCTGCGGGTGATCCGCAGCGACGGCCCCGAGCTCTTCGAGCGCCTGCTCGCGAACGCCGAGTACCTGCGCGAGGGGCTGCGGCACCTCGGCCTCAAGGTGATCGAGCCGGGAACGCTCCCCGACGGCACCGTGGCCACCACCCCGGTGGTCCCGGTGATGGTCGGCGACGACTGGCAGGCGGTGCTGCTCTGGAAGCGCCTCTTCGAGGCCGGCGTCTACACCAACGTCGCCATCCACCCGGCGGTTCCCCCCGGCGGAGCGCTGCTGCGGACGAGCCTGATGGCGACCCACGAGCGCGAGCATCTCGACGGCGCTCTCGGCACGATCGCCAGGGTCCTCGAAGACTTCCCGGACCTACCGCGCGCTTAATTTTTTGGTCACAGAAATTTGACATCCCCCGAGGGGGGGAGTTTCTTCCTTGTCCAGATCTGAACAAGGAACCCGGGGACCCGAAATTGTTGCTCTTAGCGAATGCCTCGGACGGAACTTTGTAAGAGGTGGGTTGACGGCCGGCACCCCGCGACATAGCTTGGCCTCCTCGCCGAAACGCTCCAGTCGGGCGTTCGGGAAGAGAGAGTCGGTCCGGGTAGGACCAGTCCCTGGGAAGGGCGCTGGTTGCCGGCCGGACGCGATACCCCAGTAAACCGATTCCTTGAAGGGAGGAGTCCAGTGGAAGCTGCCTCAACGGCACCCGCAACGACCATCGCAGCCTCAGCCGAGGCACCGCAGCATATGAGGGCCCTGGAGCGAGCCAACATGGTTCGCCTGGCCCGTGCGGAGCTGAAGCGCGCGATCGCGCGGGGAGACATGGATGCCGCGGAGGTGGTTCGCGACTGCCCCTGGGAGACCGAGAGCATGACCATCGCGGAGCTCCTCACCAGCCAGCGCCGCTGGGGACGGACCCGCGCCCGCAAGTTCCTGATGCCCCTCTCGCTGAACGAGAACAAGCAGCTTGGGACGCTGACCTCTCGCCAGCGCCGGATCCTCGCCAGCGAGCTCTCGACTCGTGCGGGCGGGCGGGAACCCCTCTCCGTCTAGAACTTCTGCGGCTTAGCCGCGCATTCCACCGATCCGGTAGCTGAGGCCACCGGAAACGCGCTGGAATGCGCGGCGGGCCAGGAAGAAGGCGATCGCGCCGACCACCGCGCCGATCGCCAGCGCCACCGCCAGGATCTGCCCCGCCGCGTAGAAGACGAGGCCGGTGGTGAGGACGAAGGCCGCTCCCGCCAACAGGCTGGTGTGGGAGCGGTAGCCGGCAAAGTGCTCACGGACCGCCACCTCGAGGCCGCCGAGGCCGGCAAGGGCGACGCCGACGCCGATCGCCGTCGGGCTGCCGCCGAACAGGCCGATCGCCAGGGAGACGATCCCGGCGAGGATCACCAACTCGGCCAGCGGCACCGATCCCCACGGCGCCGGCGGGCGCTCGTCCGGGGCGTTGACGCGCTTAGGCGCCGGCCGGGGCTTCGACTTCGCGCTCAACGGCCGCAAGCCGCCCGGGTAACGGACATCCGGAGGAGATCTTGACCCGCCACCAGCCCATCAGCATCCCGATCGGGCCGAGACGCGGGCGCGAGTGCCAGTGCCCGCAGCCGGGGAGGCCGAGGTCCTCGCGGGAGACGCGGGCCCACTTGAAGTCCTGGGGGGCGGCGAGCATCCGCTCGACCAGCGCCCGGTTCTCGTCCTCGACCCGGCGCCGCTCGACCAGCGCCTGGCGCGCTTCGGCGACCCGGTCGGCGAGGCCGTCCCGCAGCGCCTCCAGCTCGCCGAGGTCGAGCAGCCGCGGCCCGGCGGCAACCGCGTCGACGCGGTGGGGCACCCCGGCGTGGCCGAACGCCTCGCCGAAGAGGGCGGCAAGCTCTGCCTCGAGCTTGGCGATCTGTCGGCGCAGCTGCCCCCGCGCCTGCCGCTCGTCGAGAGCAAGGTCGAGCCCGGCGAACCTCTCTTGTTCGAGCAGCGCGGGCATCTCCAAAAGTGTAATCAGCCCGCCTCCAGAGTCGAAGCGGCCATCCACAGCGCCTCCTCGACGGCGATCTGCGGGACCCCCTTGACCTGGATCGCCGCGACCGCGATCCGCCGGCTGTCGCGGTCGACTGCAAAGCCCTCTGCCGTCGACCCGAAGAGGTGCCCGAGCGGGCGCAGGTCGTCGGCGATCGTCAGCGTTCCGCTCGCCATCTCTATCCCCGTTCCGGCCAGCGACTCGCCCGGAGCGGAGTCGCGGATGCAGAGGCGGCCGTCGAGCCGGTCGGCGTCGAAGGCGCGCAGGGCGACGCCGGTCTCGGCTATCGCGATATTGAGGGCGTCGGCCGGCAGGCCGTGGCTGCGGAAGCCACCGTCTTCGAGCCGCTCCAGGGTCAACTGCTCGACGGGGGTGCGGGTGTGGTCGGGGTCGAGCCCGATCTGGCGGTAGAAGACCCGGTAGGCCCAGGGGATCGGGCGTTCGCGCAACCGGATCGCCTGGGCGCCATAGGTGCGGTCGGAGAGGTCGCGCAGGCGGCGCCGGACCGGCTCGGGGCTGCGGCCGGGCCTGATCTCGACTTCGACCCAGGCGATGCCGAGGCCGGGGAGCTCGGAGGCGATGTGGGGCGCGACCCAACCCTGCTGCGGCGCCGGCAGGCAGCCGGGCCGGTTCGCGGGGTCGGCGCTCACCTCAGCCCCTTTCCGCGCTGGCGGTGGCGGCGAGGAGGCGATCGACGCGCGCGCTCAACTGCGCCGCGGTCAGCTCGCCGACGCTGGCGCTCTGCAGGGTGCCGCCGGGAAAGACGTAGGCGAAGGTCGGACAGAGGCCGACGCCGTAGAGGCCGGCGACGGCGCCGTCGTGGTCGTACCCCACCGGCATCTTCCAGCCTCGCTGCCGGATCGAGTCGCGGACAGTGCTCCGGTCGTCGCGGATGTCCAGCGAGAGGAAGCCCACCCGTCCACGGTAGCGCCGGAAGGCATCGTCGACCAGGTCCTGCTGCTCGACGCAGTTGCCGCCGCCCTTGCTGAACCAGAAAGAGATCACCAGCGGCTGCTCGAAGAAGTCGCAGACCCGAATCGATTCGGCCACCTCGACCTCGCAGGCGGGGGTCCGTTGCGACCCCTCCGGGCAGGGGATCGCCGAGGTTTCGCAGTCGTCCTGGGCGACATTGGCATCGCCTTCCAGCTGCCCCGCGGCTTCGGGCACCGCGAACTCCGGCAGCGGCCAGCGCGGCGGCAGCTTGTCGAGCCCCAGCGTCTCCCCTCCCCCGCCGCCCTCGATCGTGTTGACAGTGGCGACGACGATCACGGCCAGGAAGAGGAGGCCGACGACGAGCGAGTAGCGGTCCCTCACCGGCGCTCCAGCAGCAGGAGGGTCGCGGGCAGGACGAGGAGCACGCCGACCAGCGCCGCGGCGAGGTCGACGACGGTGACGAGGCCGAAGTCCCGGAGCATCTGCACGTCGCTGGCGACGAGGACGGCGAAGCCGGCGATCGCGGTCGCGCCGGAAGCGAGCACCGCCGCCCCGGTTCGCGCGTAGGCGCGGGTCAACGCCTCGTCGACGTCGCCGCCGTTCTCCTTCTCCTCGTGGAAGCGGCCGACGAGGAGGACCCCGAACTCGGTCGCGATCGCGATCGTCAGCGCGCCGAGGGCGGCCGACATCGGGTTGAGCGGGATGCCGGTGATCCAGAGCAGCAGCGAGGCCCAGCCAGTGGCAAGCACGGTCGGCACCAGCGGCACCAGGGCGCGGCGCCAGGACCGGTAGATCAGGAGCAGCGCCAGCCCGACCAGGACGATCCCCGCCAGCGTCAGCCAGTACCTGCTGCTGGAGAGATCGCCGGCCGATTCCGCCGCGATCACCGAGAGCCCCGCCAGCTGCACCTCCACCCCCTCCGGCGGCTCGCCAACCTCATCCCGCACCCGCTCCACAAGCTGCTGCTGATCCTCCAGCGACTGCGCCCTGATTCCGAAGGAGATCAGCGCCTGGTGCCCGACTTCACCGGTCTCCGGATCGAGCGGCGCCACCTGCCGCAGCGCATAAGGCGACAGCGCCGAGAGCGTGGCATCGATCCGTTTCGCGGTCGGTTCTTCTTCCCCCCGCACCAGGAAGTCAGACAGCGCCGGCCCGGGACAGATGTCAGCCCGCAGGCAACTCGGATCTTCCCCCCCGAACCCGTTGCCCTCCAGCACCCGCCGCTTGAACCCGGCCATCCACTCCACAACTTCAGGATCCGTGAGGTCGTCGGCTTCGATCAGAACGTCCAGCGATCCGGACACCCCAGTCGTCTCCTGCACCTCATTCAGCCCCTCAACAGCCTTGATGCTCTGCGGCGCCAGCTCCCGGATATCGGAGACAGTGTCCACCCGGGTCCCGGCAATCCACCCACAAACCGCCAGAGCGACACCGATCGCCAGCACAGCCACCGGCTCCGCCCGAGCAAGGGCCAAAAATCGCTCCCCGGGCGGGTGGTATGGAACGGGGGCAGGACCCGCCCGCCAACGCGCCAACGTCCCTAAACCGACAGTCAAAGCGGCGACGAACGCAATCGCGATCCCGACGATCAGCACCCACCCGAACCCCCGCACCATCGGAATAGGCGACAACTGCAACGCCAAAAACCCGACCGCAGTAGCAATACAAGCCGCCGCGATAGTGGGACCGCCACGGCGAGCCGCCTCCTCCGCCGACCCACACTCGTCGAACCGAGCCTGAAACTGGATCGCATAGTCGACCCCAAGCCCGATCAAGATTGGCAAGGCGGCGATCGAGGCCATCGTCAGCGAGCCGCCGACCAGCGCCAGCAACCCGAAAGTGATCGCCGCCGCCATCAGCGCGACCAGCAGCGGCAGCAACCGCCAGCGCGACCGGAAGACGAGGAAGAGGACCAGCGCCATCACCGCGAGGGCAACCGCGAAGAGCACGAGCAGGGCGTCCTTCAGCGCCCGCGAGACGCCGTCGACGACGACGGGAGCGCCGGAGACGACGTAGCTGCCGTTCTGAAGCTCGAAGCACGGGGCCGGTTTACCCCCGTCCTTGCACGCCTTGCGCGGCGTCGTTTCCTCGACCGCTGCTTCGATCAGCCCGATCGCGCGGTGTCGCTGCGCGGCGCTCAGATCCGGACGAAGCCGGATGACGATCTGGGCCGACTTCGCGTTCGGGAAGAGGTAGGACAGCCGCGCCTTCGGCGTCCCCCGCGGCCGCGCGAAGTCGAAGACGACGGTGGCGACGAATTCTTCGTTGGTGATGCTGGGGATGCTGGTGATGCCGTATTTCGTCGCCACCGCGAGCAGGTATTCGCGGAAGCGGTCGGCGGGGACGTTTTCGGCCAGCCGCTGCAGCTGGTTGTCGATCTGCACCACCGACTCGTTGAGGAAGGTGGCGGGGCCGGTGAGGAACTCGACCGCGCCGGACTCGGCGAGCTCGGCGCAGGGGCCGGGGATCGGGTCGGCGCCCTTCGGGACCTTTCCCGACAGGCACCCCTCGAGGCGCAGCAGCCGGAAGAGGTCGTCGGTGAGCAGCAGTTCCGGCAGTTCGCCCTTGACGAGGACGACGATCGGTTCTTCGCCGAAGTCCTCGCGGACGCGTTCGGTCGCCTCCACCGTCGACGACCCGCTGTCGGCGAGGGTGTCGACGCCGGCGTCGGTCGGCAGCTGCGTCGCTGCGACGGCGGCGGCGATCGCGAGGGCGGCGCTAAGGGCGACGAGCGGCCGAGCGTGCCTCGCCGCCGACGCCGCGACGCGCCCGAGCAGGGCTCCGGCGTCCAACCTCAGTCCATCGAGAGCGGGCCGCTGACGTCAGCGTTGAGGAACTGGTTGACGAACGGGTTGCTGGAGTCGAACAGCTCCTCTTTCGGGCCGGACTCGACGATCTTGCCGCTCCAGAGCACGGCGATGAAGTCGGCGATGCGGCGGGCGGTGCCGAGGTCGTGGCTGATCACCAGGTAGCAGCCGCCGTTCTCGGCATGGACCTCGCGGATCAGCTCGCAGAGCAGCGCGGTGCGAACCGGGTCGAGGCCGGAGTCGGGCTCGTCGAACATCACGATCGCCGGTTCCAGCACCAGCGCCCGGGCGAAGCCGGCGCGCTTGCGCAT
>JBJMKN010000043.1:0-22939 GCA_045805765.1 Solirubrobacterales bacterium | reverse complement strand
GCGCTTGCGCGGCTCGCGCCCCAGCTGCGCGCTGCCGTGGGCCTATCGCCGCAAGGCGGCTGAGCCCACCCCCGGATTTCGCTCGGCGTTGAGCAGCCGAGCTAGGTGGTCCTCACACCACAGCCAACTTTCGCGCAAGCACCCTCGCCGCCCGGAGCCCCTCACGGATAGCTTCGGACTCGAAGGACCCAATCGAAGAAAGGGGCCACTCATGAAAGGTGCAGGTCGAGTCGCATTCGCGGCGATCCTGCTGTTGGTCGTCGGCACAATCAACATCATCTACGGCATCGGGGCGCTCGACGACGCCAATATCTTCGTCAACGACCAGAGGTTCATACTCGACAACCTGAACACCCTCGGGTGGGTCCTGATCGTCCTCGGTGTGATCCAGCTCACCGGCGGCTTCTCGCTTATGGCCGGCAACACCTACGGCCGGGTGATCGGGATCGCCGCCGGCTCCCTCGGCGCGATCGAGGCGCTGCTCTCGATCGGCGGAAGAAACCCGTGGTGGTCGCTCGGCGTCTTCGTCCTCTGCATCTACATCGTGCACGGCATCTTCATGTACGGCGACGACGAGGGGGCTGCGGCGAGAGCCCGATGAGCGTCTCGCCAGACGCCCTGAAGACGGCGGCCCCCGGCGCCTTCCTTACGGAGGGCGCTCCCGACCACGCCATCCCCGAGGAGGCGATGACGGAGATCGCCGCGATGCGGCTGGTCGAGCAGGAGCTCGCGGTGGAGGGGCTCCCGGAGCGCAACCTGGCCACCTTCGTCACCACCTGGATGGAGCCGGAGGCGCAGCGGATCGTCGCCGAGAACCTGCACCGCAACTTCATCGACCACGCCGAGTACCCGATCACGGCGGAGATCGAGCAGCGCTGTATCCGCATGCTCGCCGACCTCTACAACGCCCCCGGGGAGACGACCGGCTGCCGCACCCAGGGCTCCTCGGAGGCGATCATGCTCGGGGCGCTGTCGCTGAAGTGGAAGTGGAAGCAGCGGCGCGAAGCCGCCGGCAAGGGGGTCGAGAAGCCGAACCTCGTCTTCGGCGGCGACGTTCACGTCGTCTGGGAAAAGTTCTGCCGCTACTTCGACGTCGAACCGCGGATCGTCCGCCTGCGCGAGGACAAGTACGTGATCGGGCCCGAGGACGTCGAGCCCCACGTCGACGAGAACACGATCGGCGTCGCCGCCGTCCTCGGCACCACCTTCACCGGCCACGCCGACGACATCTCCGGGATCAACGACCTGCTGCTGCGGATCAAGGAGGACAAGGGGCTCGACGTGCCGCTCCACGTCGACGCCGCCTCGGGCGGCTTCGTCTGGCCCTTCCTCTACCCGCACTCGGAGTGGGACTTCCGGCTCGAGCAGGTGCGCTCGATCAACGTCTCCGGCCACAAGTTCGGGCTCGTCTACCCGGGGATCGGCTGGCTCGTCTTCCGCGAGAAGAGTGACCTGGCCGAGGACCTCGTCTTCTACGAGAACTACCTCGGCAAGACCGACGCCACCTTCACCCTCAACTTCTCCACCGGCGCCTCGATGGTGCTCGCGCAGTACTACAACTTCGTCCGCCTCGGCCACGAGGGCTACGCGCACGTGATGGGGGCGATGGAGCAGAACGCGAAGGCGCTGGCCGAGAAGCTGGAAGCGAACGGCAACTTCGAGCTGATCGGGGCCGACAAGGAGCAGCTGCCGCTGGTCGCCTTCAAGCTCACCGAAGGGCACGACTACGACGAGTTCGACGTCTCCTGGCAGCTCTCGGCCGAGCGCGGCTGGATGCTGCCCGCCTACACGATGCCGCCCGACGCGCAGGAGGTGAAGGTGATGCGGGCGCTGGTCAAGGAGACCCTCGGCCGCGCCCAGGTCGACCGGCTCGCTGACGACATCGCCGAAGCCTGCAAGACGCTGGAGGAGAAGGGCGGCGCCCACCCGCACGAGCGCAAGAAGATGAAGCGCAGCCCCGGTTACTGAGGCGGGCCGGTGCGGCCCGGCCACCAGGCGCGCTCGCCGAGCCGGTAGGTGATCGCCGGGATCAGCAGGGCGCGGACGAGGAAGGTGTCGAGGAGGACGCCGACGGCGACGGTGGCGCCGATCTGGACCAGCTCCTCGAGCGGCAGCAGGGTCAGGGTGGCGAAGGTGCCGGCAAGGATCAGGCCGGCGCCGGTGATGACGCTGCCGGTGCTGGTCAGCGCGGCGAGGACGCCCTCGCGCGTGCCGCGGGCGGCCGCCTCCTCCCGCGCCCGGGTCATCAGGAAGATGTTGTAGTCGACTCCGAGCGCGACGAGGAAGATGAAGGACATCAGCTCGAGGTTGAAGGCGAGCCCGCCCATACCGAAGACCTCGGTGAAGACGAAGGTGGCGAGGCCGAGGGTGGCGGCGAAGGAAGCGAGGACGGTGGCGATCAGGTAGGCGGGGGCGACCAGCGCCCGCAGGACGCCGATCAGGATCAGGCCGATCACGAGCAGGACGAGGGGCACGATCAGCTTCGTGTCGCGGGCGTTGGTTTCCTCGACGTCGAGGTTCTCGACCGGGACGCCGCCGAGGAGGGCGCCGGGGACGAGCGCGTGGAGCTTTTCCCGGATCTCTTCCACCGCCGTTTCGGCCTCGTCGCCATAGGGGTCGTCGCGGAGGACGAGGAGGACGACGGCCTCGGTCGGGGTGGCGGGGACGGTCAGGGCGAGCTGGACGCTGTCCAGCCGCTTCATCGCCGCGGCCGCGACCGGCGCGTCCTCGAGCTTCATCACCGCCGTCAGCGGCGAACCGAGCCCGGCGGGGAAGTGCCGTTCGAGTGCTTCGGTGCCGCGGCTGGAGTTGGTCGGCTTCGTCACCCCTTGGCCGAACCCGAGCGTGCCGTGGTTCGTCAGGTTGCCGAGCGAGAGGACGATCAACAGCCCCACTACGAGCGCGATCAGCAAGCGCGAATGTCCCGCCACCAGGTCCGCTGCCTGTTCCCACAAGTTTGGGCGCGGGGGAGGGGGGTCCCCTCCGTCACAAACTGGGAGGTTCCTCCGGGGACCCCCCTCCCCCGCGACTAGGGCCGGGTTGGAAGGCCAGAAAGCTCGGTCGCCGAGAATGGCCAGGAGCGCCGGCAGCAAGGTGAAGGCAGCCAGCAGCATCACTGCGATGCCGACAGCTAGGACCGGGCCTAACCAGTGGGTGGACTCGAGGTCCGCCACCAGCAAAACCAGCATCGCGGCGATGACCGTTCCGCCGCTGGCCAAGATCGCAGGTCGGCTCTCCCTCACAGCACTGTCGAGGGGGGTCCGGGGGATCCCCGGAGGAACCTCCCCAATTTGTGACGGAGGGGACCCCCCGGACCCCCCACCAACCCCGAGCTCCTCGCGGTAACGATGCACGAGCAGCAACGAGTAGTCCGTCCCCGCACCGAAGACGAGCACCAGCAGCAACATCGTTCCCTCGGCGTTGACGACGATCGCGCCCGCCTCGATCAGCAGGTAGTCGATCCCGATCGCGACCAGGTAGGCGAGGCCGACGACGAGGAGCGGGAGGAGGGCGAGGATCGGCGCCCGGTAGACGGCGAGCAGGAGGAGGAGGACGAGGCCGAGGGTGGCGATCAGCAGGGTGCGGCCGGCGTCTTCGGCGACCGCCTCGAGGTCGGCGGCGATCCCGCCCGGCCCGGTCACGTAGGCGTGCACCCCCGGCCGTTCGTGCGCCCGCAGGTAGCGGCGGATGGCCTCGACCCCGTCGACGACCGCGCCCCGGTCCTCGGCGTCGATCGCCAGCACCAGCAGCGCCGCTTCGCCGTCGCGGGAGACGGGGCCGATCCCGTTGCCGACCCGCGCCACCTTCGCCAGCTCGCTGTCGTACCCGCCGGAGAAGGGGTCGACGATCGGCGTCGCCCCGGTGAGGCCGAGGCGGCCGAGGCGGTCGCCCTCGCTGCCGATCGCCTTCAGGTCGGCGCGGGAGAGGCCGCCGCGGCGTTCGAAGACGATCACGACCGGCACCTCTTCGCCCCCCGAGGTGGCGCTGAGGGCGTCGAGCGCCCGCGTCGATTCCGAGTCCTCCGGGAGGAAGCTGCTCTGCCCGGCAGCGGTGACGTCGTCGATGTGGGAGTGGGCGAGGAGGCCGCCGGCCCCGATCAGGAGCCAGATCGCGACCGCCACCCAGCGCCCGCGGGGGTGATCACGGGCGCCAGCCTACGCGCGGAACCCGACTGATTCCCCAACGGGGTCAGTGGGTAGAGGACCGACACATGCAATTGAAGCCGCTGTTCCTCGCTGCCCTGGTCGCCCTCTCCCTCGGCCTTGCCGCTTGCGGGGGCAGCGGCTCCGATTCCTCTTCTGAAGCCGAATCGGCCGTCACCGACGTCGAAACCGGCGCCGAAGAAGCCACCGAAGAGGCTGAAGAAGCCACCGAAGAAGGCGAAGAAGCCACCGAGAGCGAACCCGCCCCCAGCGGCGAGGCTTCGAAGTCGGAAAAAGTCGAGATCGTCGAATTCACCTACCAGCCCGATCCGGTCGTTGTCC
This sequence comes from Solirubrobacterales bacterium, assembly GCA_045805765.1. Taxonomy (GTDB): domain Bacteria; phylum Actinomycetota; class Thermoleophilia; order Solirubrobacterales; family 70-9; genus VAYN01. The sequence goes on along the minus strand of JBJMKN010000043.1, from coordinate 18,455 downwards.
AGGTCGGCGGCAAGGTGATCTGGCAGAACCAGGACACCGCGCCCCATACCGCGACCGCCGACGACGGCAGCTTCGACACCGGGACGATCGAGAAAGGCAAGATCGGCTCGGAAACCTTCAAGGAAGCCGGCACCTTCACCTATTTCTGCGAGATCCACCCGACGATGCACGGCACCGTCGAAGTCGTCGAATAGGAGCTCCCGTCAAATGCCCTTCTGGATCGCCCGCAAAGCAGCGCCCCACCTCTGGAAGCGGGTGCCGTGGGCGAAAGTCTGGGTAGTCAGCCTCTGGCTCCTGAAGAAGGGGCAGGACCGGATCGAGGAGAACCTGACCTCGCGCGACCAGGCCGAGTTCTGGAACCTGATCAAGAAGTCGAAGGGCATGCCCGGAAACCTCACCCAGCGGGACCGGACCCGGCTCAAGCACCTCGTCGGCAAGGCGATCCGCGGCTGAGCCCATAAAGTCTCCCCGTGGCTGAGGGGGAGCGAGACGACCTGGCGGAGCTGCTTGCCCGCCGCGCCCTGACCGAGGACGCGGCGCGGCCTGACGCGGTCGAGAAGCGGCACGGCGCCGGCGGCCGCACCGCGCGCGAGAACGTCGCCGACCTGGTCGACGCGGGCTCCTTCGTCGAGTACGGCCGCTACGCGATCGCCGCCCAGCGCGGCCGGCGCGAGCTGGAGGACCTGATCGCCCGCACCCCCGCCGACGGCCTGATCGGCGGCACCGCCCGCGTCAACGGCGACCTCTTCGATTCCGAGCGCGCCGCCTGCGCGGTCCTCTCCTACGACTACACGGTCCTCGCCGGCACCCAGGGCGCCCTCGGCCACCGCAAGAAGGACCGCCTCTTCGAGCTGATCGAGCGGATGCGCCTGCCTGTCGTCTTCTACGCCGAGGGCGGGGGAGGGCGGCCCGGCGACACCGATTACCCCGTCGTCTCGGCCCTCGACACCCGCGCCTTCGCGCTCTGGGCGAAGCTCTCCGGGCTGGTGCCGCGGATCGCGATCGTCCACGGCCGCTGCTTCGCCGGCAACGCGGTGATCGCCGGCTGCGCCGACCTGATCGTCGCCACCGAGGGCAGCTCCCTGGGGATGGGCGGGCCGGCGATGATCGCCGGCGGCGGCCTCGGCGAGGTCCATCCCGACGAGGTCGGGCCGCTGGAGGTGCAGGCCGCGAGCGGCGTCATCGACGTCGTGGTCGCCGACGAGGCCGAGGCGACGGCAGCGACGAAGAAGCTGCTCGCCTACTTCCAGGGCCGCACCGCGCCCGGCCCCGAGCCCGACCAGGCGCGCCTGCGCGACCTCATCCCCGAGCGCAAGCGGCGCGCCTACGACCCGCGGCCGATCGTCGAGACCCTCGCCGACGAGGGCAGCGTCACCTTCCTGCGCGAGCGCTTCGCGCCGGAGATGGTGACGGCGCTGGCGCGGATCGAGGGCCGGCCGCTGGGGATCATCGCCAACGACACCCGCCATATGGCCGGGGCGGTGACCAGCGAGGCGAGCGACAAGGCGGCGCGGCTGCTGCAGCTCTGCGACGCCTTCGGCCTCCCCGTCGTCTCCCTCGTCGACACCCCCGGCTACATGGTCGGGCCGGAGGCAGAGGCGACCGGCCTCGTCCGCCACGCCTCGCGCCTGCTCGTCGCCGGCGCCGCGCTGAGGGTGCCGCTCGTCGCGGTGGTGCTGCGGCGCGGCTACGGCCTCGGCGCCCAGGCGATGGTCGGCGGCAGCCTCCACGAGCCGCTGCTGACGGTCGCCTGGCCGAGCGCCCACCTCGGGCCGATGGGGCTGGAGGGCGCCGTCCGCCTCGCCCTGCGCAAGGAGCTGGAGGCGATCCCCGACGATGCCGAGCGCGAGCAGCGCGTCCGCGACCTCACCGGGCAGGCCGAAGAGAACGCGAGGGCGCTGAACGCGGCGGCGCTGTTCGAGCTTGACGACGTCATCGATCCGGCGGAGACTCGCGGCCTGATCGCATCCACCCTCAACGCCGCCGGCGACGCCCGTCCCCCCGGCGCCCACCGCTTCGTCGACACCTGGTGAAAGGAACCTGATGACCGACTACTCCGACCTGCGAGCGATGTTCATCAACTGCACGCTGAAGCGCAGTCCTGAGACCTCGAACACGCAGGGGCTGATGGACAAGTCGATCGAGGTGATGCGGGCGCAGGGGGTCGAGGTCGACTGCATCCGCGCGATCGACCACGAGATCGCAATTGGCGTCTGGCCGGACATGACCGAACACGGCTGGGCGACCGACGAGTGGCCGGCGATCTACGAGCGGGTGCTGGCGGCCGACATCCTCGTGCTGGGGATGCCGATCTGGCTGGGGGAGAAGTCCTCGGTCGCGACCCACGTAATCGAGCGCCTCTACGGCAACTCGAGCCTGCTCAACGACCGGGGCCAGTGGGCCTACTACGGCCGGGTCGGCGGCTGCATCGTCACCGGCAACGAGGACGGGATCAAGCACTGCGCGATGAACGTCCTCTACTCGCTGCAGCACCTCGGCTACACGATTCCGCCCCAGGCCGACTCCGGCTGGATCGGCGAGGCCGGCCCTGGCCCCTCCTACCTCGACGAAGGCTCAGGCGGCCCCGACAACGACTTCACCAACCGCAACACCACCTTCGCCGCCTGGAACCTGATGCACCTGGCGCGGATGTTGAAAGACGCCGGCGGCATCCCCGCCCACGGCAACCAGCCGGAAGAGTGGAAAGCGGGCTGCCACTTCGACTTCCCGAACCCCGAGCACCGGGCGTAGCCGACTTTCGCCACAGCGGGGTGGGGCGAGAGCCGGATGCGGTTACCAGAGCGCGTTGTGCTCCTCCATTACGCCTAGTCCCTCCTTCAGCTCGACGCCCCCGAGCGAGCCGGTGAAGCTGCCAAAGCGGTGGCGGTAGCGGGAGCGGATCACGAGGTAGTTGTCGTCGTGGGTGTGTTCGGACTCGGCGGCAAAGCGGAGGGGCTCGCCGCCGTCGAAGTCGATCTCGTCGGGGCGGTCGAAGCGGACGGGCGGTGGCTCGGCCGGGGCGCCGTCGATCCAGATCGCCCGCTCGCTGCCCTGCGGCGGGTCGTTGATCCCGGTGACGAGGTTCCAGGCGAGGGCGCGGCCGTCGGCGGCGGTGCCGACGCCGGCCGACCAGTTCCAGCTGGTGTGGCGCCGGTGGTGGCCGGCGGACTCGTCGTCGACGCCGCGGCCCGCGACTTCCCAGCTTCGTCCCGGGACCTCGATCATCCCCTCGACAGCCATCCCAACCCCCTTGCGGGTCCAGGCGCTGGCGCGGCCGCTGGGACAGGTGACCTCGATCGGCTTCACCTCGCCGAGTCGCAGCGAGGCGCGCAGGCCCGGCCCGTCGATCTCCAGCCGCGGCCCGTCCATCGTCACCTCCTTGCTGCCCGGCAGGAGCGCCGTGTGGTTCCACTGCTGCCCCGACCGCCGGTCGAGCAGGACCCAGAACGACTGCGTCAGCGGCCCGACCTCGGCCCGCGCCGCGCACAGCATCACCTCCTCGGCGAAGACGCCGATGTAGCGCCAGCGCTTGCGCAGCTGGCGCTGCTCGAAAAGAGGGAGGGAGGCGGGATCCATGGGGCGACCGTACTCGGCCGTGTCGATTTTGTCCTCCATGGAGAGACAAAGTCGACAGTCAATAGGCTCGCCGCGTGGACCAAGCGATCCAGATCGTCGGCGCGCTGCTGATCCTCGCCGCCTTCACCGCGGTCCAGCTCGACCGCATGCGCCCAGACTCGCGCCTCTACCTCGCGCTCAATCTCGCCGGCTCGGCAATCCTCACCGTGCTCGCGGTCGCCGCCGCTCAATGGGGCTTCGTCCTGCTCGAGGGCGTCTGGGCGATCGTTTCGGCCTGGGGCCTATTGCGCTTGAGCCTCTAGTCGCTCGGCGAGTTTTTTCATCCCGCGAGCGCGAGCCGCCTCGGCGGCGCCGTGCCAGTCCGTCGCCTGATCCTTCGGCCGCTTCACCTTGGCGTCGCGCAGGGTCGCGATGTCTTTGAAGATCAACAGCTCCTCCTTGCCCTCGATCAGCGCCCCGCGCAACGCCGGGCGCCGCTCGCGGATCGCGTTGTCGAGGATCGCCTCGAGGGAGCCGTGCTCGCGCAGCAGCTCCGCCGCCGTCTTCGGGCCGACGCCCTTGGCCCCCGGAAGCCCGTCGGAGGGGTCGCCCCGCAGGGCGATGAAGTCCGGCACCAGCTCCGGGTCGATCCCGTAGCGCTCGCGGACCTCCGCCGGCCCGACCTCTTCGGCGCCGCCGCTTTTGCCGCCGGTGCGGACGTAGAGGACGGTCACGTCCTTGCTCGCGCATTGGTACATATCGCGGTCCCCGGTCAGCAGGAGCGCCCGGCCTCCGGCCTCGGCCTCGAGCTTCGCGTAGGTCCCGAGCAGGTCGTCGGCCTCGAGGTCGTCGCCCACGGCGACGGTCCAGCCGAACGCCTCGAAGAAATCGCGCGAGTCGGCGAACTGGTGCGGCAGCTCGTCGGGCATCGCCGCCTCGCGCTCGGCGTGGTAAGCGGGGTAGAGCTCGGTCCGGTAGGCGGCGGCGTCGGGGCCGAAGCAGAGGACGACGGCGCGAGGCTCGTGCAGTTCGACCTCGCGCAGGATCAGGTTTGCCGTCCCCAGCAGCGCGTTCACCGGCCGCCCATCCGGCCCCGTGATCTTGCTCGGCAGCGCATAGAAGGCGCGAAAGAGCATCGAAGGCGCATCGACGGCAAGTAGCGGCGCGGGCACAGTCACGCTGCACTTATATGACACCTCGCCCTCGGCGTTCGTCTTTTCTCGCCCTGAGGGCTACAAAGGACGAACGCCGCGGGTGGCTAGAGTCGTGCGCGGCATGAAGGCGCTCGACATCACCGACCTGGAGAAGCGATACCCGACCGGGGTGGAGGCGCTGCGCGGCGTCTCGCTGGAGATCGAGGAGGGCGAGTTCTTCGGCCTGCTCGGCCCCAACGGCGCCGGCAAGTCGACGCTGATCCACTGCACGACCGGGCTCGCACAGCCGACCGGCGGCTCGATCGAGATCTTCGGCAACGACGCGATCGACCATTACGCCGAGGCACGCCAGGCGGTCGGCCTCGCCCCGCAGGAGCCGAACATCGACTGGTTCCTCACCGTCGAGGAGACGCTCGACTACCACGCCGGCTACTTCGGGATGCCGCGCCGCGAGCGTCGCGAGCGCACCCAGGAACTGCTCGAGACCTTCTCGCTGACCGAGAAGAAGGACGAACGCACCCGCACCCTCTCGGGCGGGATGAAACGGCGGCTGATCCTGGCCCGGGCGATGATGCACCGGCCGCGGCTGCTGATCCTCGACGAGCCGACCGCCGGCGTCGACGTCGAGCTTCGCCTGGAGCTCTGGCACTACGTCCAGAAAATCAACCAGGAGGGGACGACGATCCTCCTCACCACGCACTACCTCGAGGAGGCCGAGCAGCTCTGCGACCGAATCGCCTTCATCGCCGAGGGGCAGATCGTCGCCGAGGGCAGCAGCGAGGAGCTGGCGCAGCGCTTCGACGTCGCCAACCTCGAGGACGCCTACCTGGCGCTGGTCGGCCGCGGCGAGCTCTCCCGTTCCCACATCGAGGTCGCTCCGGAGGTGGAGGCGTGAGCGCCGCCCAGATCCGCTTCGCGACCCTCTGGCGCCGCGAGGTCAACCGCTTCATGAAGATCAAGAAGCAGACGATCGGCGCGCCGCTGCTGGAAACCTTCCTCTACATCTCCGTCTTCGGCGCCGCGCTCGGCTCGCGCATCGACAAGCTGCACGGGATCGACTACGTCGTCTTCGTCATCCCCGGCCTGATCATGATGGCCTGGTCGACCAACGCCTTCTCCAACAACTCCTCCTCGATCCTCCAGCAGAAGTTCCAGGGCGCGATCCAAGACCAGCTCTCCTCGCCCGCCTCGCCGGCGGAGCTGCTGCTCGCCTTCTCCCTCGGCGGCTTCATGCGCGGCCTGATCGTCGCGGTGCTGACCTTCGTCGTCTCGGTCCTCCTCGTCGACCTCCCCGTCGACCACGTCCTCGTCCTGATCCCCTCGCTCTTCCTGGTCGGCTTCTTCTTCAGCCAGCTCGGGGTCCTGATCGGGGTCCGCGCCGAGCAGTTCGACGACGTCGCCTTCGCCCAGACCTTCGTCCTCACGCCGCTGATCTTCCTCGGCGGCGTCTTCTACTCGGCGGCGCTGCTGCCAGAGCCATACGAGACGCTGACCCACTTCAACCCGATCTACTACATGATCAACCTCGTCCGCTACGGCTTCGTCGGCTACACCGAAATCGACATCGCCTTCTCGCTGCTGGCCCTGACGGCAGCGACCGCGGTCCTCTTCTTCGTCAACCTCCGCCTCTTCAGCAAGGGATACCGGCTGCGCGCGTAGCCAGAAGTCCTGTCGCTTCAATCAACCAGGATCGGCGATCGGCACCGCGACTTTGTCGTGATCGTCAGGAAGCAACAAGATCGCCCCCTCGCCGGTGACGTACGCCTCCTCGCCGTGCTGGTTGATGTCCATCCCCATCGCCTCTTCTTTGTCGGTCGCCCGCAGCGGCATCACCGCTCCGATCACCTTCAGCAGGACGAAGGTCATGACGAAGGCGTAGGCCGGTGCCGCCAGCACCGCCAGCACCTGGTCCCACAGCTGCGCTGCGTTGCCGTAGAAGAGGCCGTCGGAGACTCCATTCCAGGTCTCCTGGGCGAAGAAGCCGATGAAGAGGATCCCGATCAAGCCCGCGGTGCCGTGGGCGGCGAGGACGTCGAGGGTCTCGTCGACTCGGGTCCGCGTGCGCCAGACGATGATCCCGTAGCTGGGGATCGCGCCGAGGGCGCCGAGCAGCATCGCCCAGCCGGGGCTGACGAAGCCGCCCGCCGGGGTGATCAGGACGCAGCCGACGATGATCGCGGTGGCGGCGCCGATCGCCGTCACTTTGCGGCCGCGCACGAGGTCGAGCGCGAACCAGACGACCAGCGTCGCCGCCGGGCAGAGCAGCGTGTTGGTGAAGGCGAGCACGCTCGGGTCGCCGGTCGAGAAGCCGCTGCCGCCGTTGAACCCGAACCAGCCGAACCAGAGCAGGCCGGCGCCGAGCAGGACGTAGACGGCGTTGTGGGGGAGGAGCGCCTGGCGGCCGTAGTCCTTGCGCGCCCCGACCACCAGCGCCGCCGCCAGGGCCGAGAACCCGGAGGCCATCTCGACTGGGACGCCGCCGGCGAAGTCCAGGGTGCCGCCGGAGATCAGCCAGCCGCCGCCGAAGGCCCAGTGGGCGAGCACGGCGTAGACGAGCACCGACCACAGCGCCGAGAAGACGAGGAACGGCCCGAACCGCATCCGCTCGACCACCGCGCCGGAGATCAGCGCCGTGGTGATGATGCAGAAGGTCGCCTGGAAGGCGAAGAAGACCAGCTCGGGGATCGTCGTCCCTTCCCGGGGGACGAAGTCGACGCCGCTGAGGAAGGCGTTGCCGAGCCCCCCGATCAGGGCGCCGTCGCCGTCGAAGGCGAGCGAGTAGCCAACCGCCGCCCAGGTGACGGTCGCGACCGCGATCGCGGCGATGCTCATCATGAAGGTGTTGAGGGTGTTCTTGGAGCGGACCAGCCCGGCGTAGAAGAGGCCCAGCGCCGGCGTCATCAGCAGCACCAGCGCGGTGGCGATCAGCATCCAGGCGGTATCGCCGGTGTCGACGCCGTTCATTTGCTCACCGGCGTCACGGCGCCCTCGTCGCTGTCGCCGGTGCGGATCCGCACCGCGTGGTCGAGCGGGACGACGAAGATCTTGCCGTCGCCGACTTCGCCGGTGCGGCCGCCTTCGCAGAGCGCCCCGACGGTTTTGTCGACGAAGCCGTCGGAGACCGCGACCTCGAACCTGACCTTCTCCGAGAGGCCCATCTGCACGGTCGTGCCGCGATAGGTCTCGACCCGGTCCATCTCGCCGCCGTGCCCCTGGACCCGGCTCATCGAGAACCCCCGGACCTCGGCCCGGTGCAGCGCCTCGAGGACCTGGTTCGCCTGCTCGGGGCGAACGATCCCGATTACAAGTTTCACTTTTCTTCCTCTCCCTTGAACAAGAACCTGCCGCGCGCGAGCCTATCGGGATGGCAAGCGGGATTGCGCGCTTCCATCGCTCCGGCGGCCGGCGCCTGCCGCTCCCTACAATCCGCAGCGAATGGCTACGCGGGTTCGCAGGCGGCGACGCAAGCCGCACCATCCCATCTGGCACAAGATCGCGATCCCGCTCGGGGTGCTCGCTGCGCTTGTGGCGATCGCTGGTGGAATCGCGGCGGCCTGGGCGATCAACGTCTACAACTCAGCGCCGGAGTTGTCGAGCCTGAAGCCGGTGCAGAAGGGACGCTCCTCGGCGATCTACGCCGCCGACGGCAGCCTGATCGGGTTCATCCGCGCCGAAAACGTGCGCCAGCCACTGCCGGAAAAAGCGCAACCGCAGGTCCTCCGCGACGCCACGATCGCGATCGAGGACAAGAACTTCTACGAGCACGGCGCCCTCGACTACGAAGGCATCGCCCGCGCCGCCTGGAAGGACCTGCAGGCGGGCGCCGCGGTCCAGGGCGCCTCGACGATCACCCAGCAGCTGGTCCGCAACCTCTACATCCACAACCCCGAAAACACGCTGAAGCGGAAGCTGATCGAAGCCTCGCTGGCGGTCGAGCTCGAGGAAGCCCACCCGAAGAACTGGATCCTCACCCAGTACCTCAACAGCGCCCCCTACGGGACGGTCGAAGGACAGACCGCGGTCGGGGCCGAGGCCGCCTCGCAGACCTACTTCTCCAAGCCGGCCAAGAACCTCAACCTGACCGAGGCGGCGCTGCTGGCCGGGCTGCCGCAGGCGCCCTCCGAATACAACCCCTTCCTCGACCCGAAAGCGGCGCTGAAGCGACGCAACGAGGTGCTTTTGGTGATGAACGAACAGGGCTACATCACCGGCGACGAATACCGCGAGGCGAAAACCCGCGGCCTCGGCCTCAACCCCGGCGACAAGTACCAGGTGATCAAGGACCCGTTCCTCTTCGACCTGGTCCAGAACGAACTGATCGACAAGTACGGGATCAACACCGTCCGCAAAGGCGGGCTCAAGGCCTACACGACGATCGACCCCGACCTGCAGGCGAAGGCCGAATACGCCGTCGAAAACTACTGTTCCGTCTGTTACTCCGAAGGCGGCCCGGTCGCCGGTCTCGCCTCGGTGAACCCGAAGAACGGCGCCATCGTCGCCCTCGCCAACACCGAAGGCTTCGCCGACGAAAACCAGTTCAACTACGCCTGGCAGGCGCGCCGCCAGCCCGGGTCCTCGTTCAAGACCATCGTCCTCACCACCGCGGTGAAGGAGGGGATCGACCCCGCCACCACCTACTACGACGGGACCTCGCCGAAGACCCTGGAAACCCCAGGCGGCGGCACCTGGACGGTGAACAATTCCGAGGGAGAGGGTGGCGGCACCTATGACCTGGAAAGCGCCACCTGGCACTCCGTCAACGTCGTCTACGCTCAGCTCGACCTCGACGTCGGCCCCGAGAACGTGACCCAGACGGCGCACGAAATGGGGATCGAATCGCCGCTGCAGTCGTTTCCGGCAGAGGGGATCGGCGGGCTCAGCGCCGGCGTCACGCCGCTGGAAATGGCCGACGCCTACGCAACCCTGGCCAACGGCGGCGTCCATCACGACGCCACCGCGGTGAGCAAGGTCGAGTTCCCCAACGGCAAGGTCGACGACTTCGAGAAAGAGTCCGGCAAGCGGGTCCTCACCGAGGGTCAGGCCTACGAGGTGACCCGCATCCTCGAGGGCGTGATCACCCAGGGCACCGGCGCCGGCTACACCTCGATGGGCTGCTCCAGCGCCGCCGGCAAGACCGGAACCTCGGAGGAGCTCTCCGACGCCTGGTTCGTCGGCTACACGCCGCTCTTCTCGACTGCGGTCTGGGTCGGCCATCCGACCACCCGCGAATACACCGGCTTCGGCGGCCCCACCGCCGGCCCGATCTGGGCCAACTACATGTCCGAAGCGGTCGAAGGCGACTGCCCCGAATTCGAGGCCGGCTCAGAACCAGAGCTCGAAGGCCTCGACAGCGACCACACCTCGGGCAGCTACGACGGCTACGAAGAAGAAGAAGCCTACGAAGGCGAAGAAGAATCCGAAGACGAGGACAAGGGCAAGGGCGGCGACGAAGCCGCGGGCGAAGACGGCGCCCAGGAAGAAGCCGCGACGCCCACGCCAGAGCCCGAACCCACCCCGGAACCCGCACCGGCGCCCAGTCCCGCCCCCGCCGGCGGCGGCATCAGCGCCGGCTGATTCACCCTCTCCGAACTTGACCTCGTCATGGCGAGGAAAATCTCGGAGAGGCCGCAGCTACTCCCCGATCAGCTCGATCCGGTAGCCGTCTGGGTCGCGGACGAAGCAGATGCGGTGGCCCTCGGTGCGGCCGCCGGGGCGGTAGGGGGGCTTTTCCGGCTCGATGCCGAGCTCCGAGAGGCGGGCGAGGGTGGCGTCGAGGTCTTCGACGCCGAGGGCGATGTGGTTGTAGCCGGTGCCGTGCTCGTAGGTGGTGACGCCGTGGTTGTAGGTGAGCTCGAGGCGGGGGTCCTCGCCGGGCATCGCCATGAAGACGTTGATCGCCTCCTCGCCGATCGGCATCCGCCGGACCTCCTCGAAGCCGAGCTTCTCGTAGAAGCCGACCGAGCGGTCGATGTCGCCGATCCGGTAGCAGGTGTGGAGGAAGGCACTCGGCACCGGCCGAAATGCTACCCCGTGTGGAATAAGATGCCGCCACTCGAACTCCTCAAGAAAGGCACGCTTTGCACAGCAAGCTTTCACGCCGCACCCGTCTGCGGGCACTGGCCCTCGCGGCTCCGGCAGCCGCGCTCACCCTCGCCGTCGCCGGCTCCGGCGTAGCCGCCGCCGCGACTCCCACCGGCACCACCGACGTGATCTCGATGGAGCTGACCCAGGGCAAGCTGAAATTCGTCGGGCCGTCCTCGGTCACCGTCGGCGACCAGCTGGAAATCGTCAACAAGACGAACCCGAAACAGGTCGGCCCGCACACCTTCTCGCTGGTCACCAAAGGCTCGCTGCCGAAGACCCCGAAGGCGCGAAAGGGCTGCTTCGCCCCGAAACACATCTGCCTCTCGATCGCGACCTGGCACGGTTTCAACCCGAAAACCGAACAGATCACGAAGAACCCCGCCAAAGCCGGCCCGGCCGGATGGAGCACGATGGGGACGACCAGCAAGAAGGGCGACTCCTGGTTCAGCGGCGAAAAGAAGGGCGGCCACTTCGCCCAGGAAGTGACCGCTGAAGCCGGCACCACGCTCTACTACCTGTGCGCGGTCCACCCCTGGATGCAGGGCAAGGCCGACGTCGTCGCCCCGGTAGTGCCGCTGCCCGCGCCGACCAGCTAGCAGCACGGCTGGGCGGCTCTCACCTACGCCCCGCCTCGGGCGCCGAGCCTTTCTCGGCGCCCTGGGCGGCGGCACCCTGGCCGCGCTCCTGCCCCTGCGGGGCGGGGGCGGCGGCCTCCTGCCGCTGAGCGCGGAGCCGACGCCGGCGCTGGCGAGGCCGGTTCCGTTCCGCGCCCGCCTGCCGATCCCGCCGGTCCTGCGCGACGACCACATCCGGATCCCGATCCGGGAGGCCGAGCAGCAGATCCTCCCGGGCCCGAAGACGAGGCTCTGGACCTTCGGCGGCAGCTTCCCGGGGCCGACGATCCGTCGCCCCGCCGGCCGGCGCACCCGCGTCACCTTCCACCATGAGCTGCCGGGAAAGGTGGGAGAGCTCTCGGTCCACCTCCACGGCGCCCACAGCCGCACCCAGTTCGACGGCCAGCCGGGCGGCCTCACCAAGAGCCAGCCGACCTCTCTCTTCTGCGACATCCCCCGCGGGCTCTCGGCGCGGGAGGCCGGCAACGACCTCCTGCTCGAGCCGGGCGGCCGCAAAACCTACGTCTACGACCTGATGGAGGACGGCCGTCCCGAACGCGCCTCCTTCCAGTGGTACCACGACCACCGCCTCGATCGCACCGCTCCCCACACCTGGAAAGGCCTCGCCGGGATGTGGATCGTCGACGACGGCTTCGAGCAGGCGCTCTCGCTCCCCACGGGGGATCGCGACCTGCCGCTGATGATCTGCGACCGCAGCTTCGACCGCCGCAACCAACTGACCGATCCCTTCAGCGGCCAGCGCCCGCCCGCCGACGGCATCCTCGGCGAGAGCGTCCTCGTCAATGGCGCCTACATGCCCCACCACCCGGTCGCGCCGGCCCGCTACCGGTTGCGCCTGCTCAACGTCTCCTCCTTCCGCAGCTACAACCTGCAGCTCTCAAACGGCGCCCCGATGGTCCAGATCGCGACCGAGAGCGGGCTGATGCCGAAGCCGGTGCGCCGCCGCGAAATCCTCCTCGGCCCGGCCGAGCGAGTCGAGGTCATCGTCGACTTCTCGGCGATGGCAGGGGAGAGCGTCGAGCTCCGCAGCAGCAAACGCCACCCCGGTCGCAACCCCGACGGCGCCCGCACCTACGGCGGCGCGCTGATGCAGTTCCGGGTCGACGGCGGCCGCGTCCCCGACCGCGTCCACATCCCCCGCCACCTGCGGCCGCTGCCGGCCTGGGCCCGGAAGGCGAAGCGCAAGCCGGACAAGCGCTGGGAGATCACGATCGGCGGCTTCTTCAAGACGACCTGGCGGATCAACGGCCGCACCTTCAACCCCGCCCACTCCGAGGCCTTCCCGAAGCTGAACACGACTGAGACCTGGGAGATCGTCAACAAGACCAACGTCGCTCACGTGATGCACCTGCACCACACCGACTGGTACCTGCTCGAGCGCAACGGCAGCCCTCCGCCTCCCTGGGAAGACTGTCTCAAGGAGACGTTCTTCGTCTACCCCAACGAAAAAATTCTCCTGGCCGGGCATTTCTCCGACTACACCGGCAAGTTCGTGATCCACTGCCACATGCTCGACCATGAGGACCATGGACTTATGAGCCAGTTCCAGGTCGTCAGGGGTTAAGGAAACGCGTACGTTTGCCGATGCCCCCGGCATGGCGTCTCCCGAAAATCGGGTAAGCATTCGACCACCCGCCGTGACTCGGGCGCGGGCGACCGCGGCGCTCCTCGTCGCCGGCGCGGCGCTCGTCGCGATCTCCCTCGTCCTTCCCCACCCGAGCGGCGGCGACGAAACCGCCCTCGTCCTCACCGCGCTGGCGATGGCGGTCGCGGGCGGAATCGTCTGGCTGGCCGCCCCGAGGATCCGGGGCCTCGGCATCCACCTGATCCTTGCCGGGGTAACGGCGGTGACCTCCTTGCTGATCTACGAGAGCGGGATCGCGGTCGGGCAGTACGGGACGATCTTCGTCTGGGCGACCCTCGTCACCTCGATCTACTTCCCGCGGCGGATCGCCGCCGCCCACCTTGCCTGGCTGCTGCTCGCCTACGGCACCGTCCTCCTGATGGTCGAAAGCACGGCGGGCTACTCGCCGCTGACGCGCTGGCTCTTCTCCCTGATCTCTCTCACCGTGGTGATGCTGCTGATCACCAGCATCGTCGCCCGCCGCGCCCGCGCCGACGAGCGCGCCCGCCGCTTCTTCGACCTCTCCCGCGACATGCTCTGCACCGCCAACTCCGAGGGCTACTTCGTCGAGCTGAACGACGCCTGGGGCCTGCAGCTCGGCTACAGCCCTGAGGAACTGCGCTCGGTCCCGTTCCTCGAGCGCGTCCACCCCGACGATCGCGAGCGGACCGAAGCTGAGAGCGCCGGCCTCTTCGAAGGAGCCGAGACGCTGCAGTTCGAAAACCGCTACCTGGCCAAGGACGGCAGCTGGCACTGGCTGCGCTGGAGCTCCCAGCTCTCGCCGGAGGAGTCGATGGTCTATGCCCGCGCCACCGACGTCACCCACCTGAAGCAGATCGAGGCCGAACGCGAGGAGCTGCTCGGCCAGGTCCAGGAGATGGCCCGCCACGACCAGCTCACCGGCCTCTCGAACCGGCGCGCCCTCGAGGAACAGCTGCCGCGGGCGATGGCCCGCGCCCGGCGCAGGCGGTCGCCGCTCTCGGTGGCGATCCTCGACATCGACCATTTCAAGGAATACAACGACAGCCACGGCCACCTCGCCGGCGACGAAGTCCTGCGCGCCTGCGCCAAGGCCTGGGACTCGGCGCTTCGCGGCGAGGACATGATCGTCCGCTTCGGCGGCGAGGAGTTCCTCGTCCTCCTGCCCGACACGCCGCCCGAGCAGGCGACGGAGATCGTCGAGCGGCTGCGGATGAAGACACCGATGGGGCAGACCTGCTCGGCCGGGCTCGCCTGCTGGGATTTCACCGAGAGCATCGACGATCTGCTGGGGCGGGCGGACAAGGCCCTCTACCTGGCCAAGGCCGGCGGGCGCAACCAGCTGGCGGAGGCGGCGCTCGGCGAGTCATGATGCGCGGATGGGCCGTCCCGAGCACGAACGCGCGGTGCGCTTCCGCACCGCCCGCCGCGACCCAGAGCTGACCGTCGTCGAGGGCTTCCACGCCCTCAAGCACGCGCTGCGCTTCGGCGCCGAGCTGGTCGAGGCGGTCGCGGTCGAGCCCGAATCGCTGGAGGAGATGGCCGGTGAGCTCGCCCCCGACCTCGCCGGGCAGCTCGCCGACCGGGTCGAGGCGGTCGACAAGGAGACGCTGGCGGGGCTGGTCCCGCTGGTCCCGCACACCGGCGTCGTCGCGATCGCCCGCCGCCCGCAGGTGGACCTGGAGGCGGCGCTCGCCGACCCGGCGCCGTCCCCCGCGGTCCTGCTCGAGCAGCCGCGCAACATGGGCAACATCGGCGCCTGCATCCGCGTCGCCGCCGCGGCCGGCGCCGCGGCGCTGATCACGACCGGCGAGAACGACCCCTGGCACCCCGACGCGGTCCGCGGCGCCGCCGGCCTTCAGTTCGCGCTGCCGGTCGCCGCCGTCGAGGCGCTGCCGCGGAGCGACCGGCCGCTGCTGGCGATCGACCCCGACGGGGAGGAGCTGGCGCCCGAGCGGCTGCCCACGCGCGCCGTCCTCGCCTTCGGCACCGAGCGTCACGGCCTCAGCAGCGAGGTCTTCGAGCGGGCAGACGCCCGTGTCTCCATTCCGATGCGCGAGGGCGTCTCCAGCCTCAACCTGGCGACTTCGGTTGCAATCGTCCTGTTTGTGATGAGAATGGGGGGTACGTAAACCAGGAAAGGAATCCTTTGCTTCTTCCAGTTGCCGACATCAGCTTTGGGGAATTGCTCCTCATCGCGCTCGAGGTGTTCTTCTTCGTGATCTGGATCTGGATCCTGATCACGATCCTCTCCGACCTCTTCCGCGACCACGAGCTATCCGGCTGGGCCAAGGCGGCCTGGGTCCTGTTCCTCGTCTTCATCCCTTTCCTGACGGCGTTGATCTACCTGATCGCTCGCGGTGAGGGGATGCGGGACCGAACGATCAAAGCCCAGGCGGACGCGAAAGCGCATTTCGACGAATACGTCCGCACGCAGGCCGGCGCCGGCTCCGCCGACGAGCTGCACAAGCTCTCCGAGCTGAAGGCCAAAGGCGATCTCAGCCAGGACGAGTTCGACAAGGCGAAGGCAAAGCTGCTCGCCTAGACACGCCTGAAAAGTCCTGCAACTGCAAGGGAAGTTGCGGATTATCGACCCCTTGCAGGGTGGCGCAGGCGCTTCGCTAGCCTGCGCCACCCGTGCTGTTTGCCTCTTCTACGCGTACGGGGCGGCTCCGAATCCTGGTCGCCGCCGCGCTTTTCCTCGTCGCGCTCTGCGTGCTGGCGGCCTCCTGGGCTGAACCGGCCCCGGCCGATCCGCGGGAGAAACTCGAAGCGACGCGGGACAAGCTCGAAGGGGTGCGCGAAGAGAGCAGCGACCTGACGGCGACGATCGCCGAACAGAACCAGGCGATCGACGCCAAGCTGGGCGAAGTCTCGACCCTGCGCCAGGAACAGGAAGCGGTCGAGGCCGAACTGGCCGAAAAGCAGGCGGAGCTCGATCGCGCCACCGAGGCTCTGGAAGCCGAAGAAGCGCACCTGGAGCGGGTGCGGGCGAAGCTGCAGAAATCCCTCGACCTCCTGGGCGACCGCCTGGTGGCGATCTACGAGTCCGGTTCCCCCGACGTCCTCGACGCGATCCTCGAATCCGAAGACTGGGCGGAGATCAGCGCGCAGACCGAATACGTCCGCCAGATCCAGGCCTACGACGACGCCGTGGTCGACCGGGTCAAGGACCTGCGCGACGAAGTCCGCACCGCGGTCGAGAGGCTAGACGAGCAGCGGGCCGAGATCGAAGAAGTCCGCGACACCGTCGCCGCCAAGGAGCGCGAGGTCGCCGCCGCCCGCGAAGAAGCGCAGGTGCGGTTCAGCGAACTGAAGTCCGAACAGGCCGCGCGCCAGGAAGCGCTCGACGAGCTGCAGTCGCGCGAATCTCAGCTCAGCGACAACCTCTCTGCGATCTCCGAACAGATCGCCTCCGAAGGCGGCGACGCGACCGAAGGGCAGCTGCCGGCGCCGCTCAACCCCGGCCAGGAAGCGGAGCTGATCACCGAAAGCGAAGCCAGCGCCCCCGCCTCGGCGCCGCAGGCGGTGCAGGAAGTCGTCGCGGCCGCAAACGCGATCGCCACCACCCCCTACATCTGGGGCGGCGGCCACGGCTCCTTCGAATCTTCCGGCTACGACTGCTCCGGCTCGGTCAGCTACGCGCTCCACGGGGCCGGCCTGCTGGAAAGCCCGCTGGACTCGACCGGCCTCGAGACCTGGGGCGAACCGGGCCCGGGCCGCTGGATCACCGTCTACGCCAACGCCAGCCACGCCTGGATGGTCGTCGCTGGCATCTCCTTCGACACGAGCGGCGGCGCCGGCCCCCGCTGGCACGATCCCTGGGCGTCTTCGCCCGAAGGCTTCATCGCGCGTCATCCCGCCGGTCTTTGATTTAGCCGAGGCGCCTCGGGTAGGTTTGCGCCATGGATCTTGAGCAGAAGCTGGAGGAGCTTCTCGGGGTCGAGAGCTTCGAGCCGCCGGAGGAGCTCCGGGCGAACGCGCGCTGGACCGACCCCGCGATCTACGAGGAGGCGGCGGCCGACCCGGAGGCTTGGTGGCTCCAGCAGGCGAAGGAGCTGCTCGACTGGGACGTCGAGCCGAGCCAGAGCCTGGACGACTCCAACCCGCCCTTCTACAAGTGGTTCGCCGACGGGCGGCTCAACGCCTCGGCCCAGTGCCTCGACCGCCACGTCGAGGCCGGCAACGGCGAGCGCGTCGCCTTTCACTGGCGCGGCGAGGAGGGCGAGGAGCGCGACCTCACCTACGCCGACCTGCACCGCGACGTCCAGCGCTTCGCCAACGCGCTGAAGGACCTCGGCGTCGAAAAGGGCGACATCGTCGGGATCTACCTGCCGATGATCCCCGAGGTCGTCGTCGCGATGCTCGCCTGCGCCCGCATCGGCGCCCCCCACAACGTCGTCTTCGGCGGCTTCTCGGCCGAGGCGGTGGCAGAGCGGATGGACTTCTCCGAAGCCAAGGCGCTCGTCACCGTCGACGGCGCCCGCCGCAAAGGCAGGACCGCGCCGATCAAGCCGCAGGTGGACGAGCACATGGCGAGCCACCATGCCCTGGAGAAGATCGTCGTCGTCCGCCATGCCGGGATCGAGTGCCCGATGACCGAGGGCCGCGATGTCTTCTACGACGAGGCGATGGCGGCGGCGGATCCGGAGTGCCCGGCGGAGCCGATGGAGGCCGAGCACCCGCTCTACATCCTCTACACCTCCGGCTCGACCGCAAAGCCGAAGGGGATCCTGCACACGACCGGCGGCTACATGACCGGCGTCACCGCCACCCACCGCTACGTCTTCGACCTCAAGCCCGAGTCAGACGTCTACTGGTGCGCCGCCGACGTCGGCTGGGTCACCGGCCACTCCTACATCGTCTACGGCCCGCTCGCCAACGGCGCCACCAGCGTGATGTGGGAGGGCGCGCCGGACTACCCGCACAAGGGCATTTGGTGGGAGCTGGTCGAGCGCTACAGGGCGACGATCCTCTACGCGGCGCCGACCGCGATCCGCACCTTCATCAAGTGGGGCGCCGAGATCCCCGAGCAGTCGGACCTCTCCTCGCTGCGGCTGCTGGGCTCGGTCGGCGAGCCGATCAACCCCAAGGCCTGGCTCTGGTACCACAAGGTGATCGGCGGCGAACGCTGCCCGATCGTCGACACCTGGTGGCAGACCGAGACCGGCGCGATCATGATCACCCCGCTGCCGGGGATCACCGAGACCAAGCCCGGCTCGGCGACCAGGGCCTTCCCCGGGGTCGAGGCCCAGGTGGTCGACGAGAAGAGCGGCGAGCCGGTGGAGGAGGGCCAAGGCCTGCTGATGCTCGAAAAGCCGTGGCCCTCGATGCTCCGCACCCTCTACAAGGAGGACGACCGGTTCATCGAGACCTATTTCTCGAAATTCGGCAAGACCCGCTACCTGGTCGGCGATGCCGCCC
>JBJMKN010000042.1:0-42125 GCA_045805765.1 Solirubrobacterales bacterium | reverse complement strand
GAACAGGCCGCCTTCCGTTGGCAAAAACTCGAGGACCTGGCCGAGGCTCGCGACTGGCCCGATCGCGTCGTGATCGCTCTCGAGCAGAGCCTGCTCGGTGGCACCGACCGTGCCAGATACTGCGAAGAGGCCGAGGTCTCCCCCGCTACCGCTAGCGCTGACTTTCGCCGACTCCTCGATGCCGGTCTTGTTCAGCAACGCGGGCGCACGAGGAGCATCACCTATATCGCCAGTGGCGACCTACGCGCGCTTGTCGGTTCCCCCGCTAACGCCGCGGGCTGAAGCCGCGCAACCGCAGCGAGTTCGTCACCACGAAAACGCTGGAGAAGGCCATTGCGGCGCCGGCGATGATCGGGTTGAGGAAGCCGGCGGCGGCGAGGGGCAGGGCGGCAACGTTGTAGGCGAAGGCCCAGAAGAGGTTGCCCTTGATCGTCGCCAGGGTGCGGCGGGAGAGGCGGATCGCGTCGGCGACGGCGCGGGGGTCGCCGGAGACGAGGGTGATGTCGGAGGCCTCGATCGCGACGTCGGTGCCGGTCCCGATCGCGAGGCCGAGGTCGGCCCGGGCGAGCGCCGGGGCGTCGTTGACGCCGTCGCCGACCATCGCAACGGTGCAGCCTTCGCCTTGAAGGCGCTCGATCACAGCCTCCTTCTCGGCGGGCAGGACTTCGGCGATCACCTCGTCGATCCCGACCTCGGCGGCGACAGCGCGAGCGGCGGCCTCGTTGTCGCCGGTCAGCAGGACGGGTCGCAGCTCGAGCTCCTTCAGCGCCGCGATCGCCGCCCCGCTCGACGGCTTCACCGAGTCGGCGACGACGATCAATCCTCGAACCGCGTCGTCCCACCCGACCGCGACCGCGGTCTGGCCGCGCCCTTCGGCCTCGCGACGGGCGCCCTCCAACTCCGGCGGCAGCGAGTGTCGAGTTTGTCCCCCTATAGAAGACAAACTCGACACTGAGGCGCGGCCCACCACCACGGCGTGATCGTTGACCTGGCCGCGAACCCCGATACCAGCCTCGCTCGCGAACCCGTCCACCGCCGGCAGCAACACGAAGTCCTCCTTCGCCCGCGCCGCGATCGCCCGCGCGATCGGGTGCTCGGAGGCGCCCTCGACGGCGCCGGCCAGCCGCAGCACCTCCGTCTCGCTCTCGCCAGGTGCCGCGACAACAGCCGCAACCGACATCTCGCCGCTGGTCACGGTCCCGGTCTTGTCGAGGACGACGGTGTCGATCTGCCGCGTCGACTCCAACACCTCCGGTCCCTTGATCAGAAGCCCGAGCTGGGCGCCGCGGCCGGTGCCGACCAGGAGCGCGGTCGGAGTCGCCAGGCCCAGTGCGCAGGGGCAGGCGATGATCAGGACCGCAACCGCGGCGGTGAAAGCGAAGGCCGCTCCGGCGCCGTTGCCGAGCCAGAAGCCCAGGGTGGCGACGGCGAGGCCGATCACTACGGGTACGAAGACGGCGCTGATGCGGTCGGCGAGGCGCTGCACCGGCGCCTTTCCGGACTGCGCCTCGGTGACGAGCCGGGCGATCTGCGCCAGCGCGGTTTCCTCGCCGATCCGCGTCGCGCGAACGACGAGGCGCCCGCCGGCGTTGATCGTCGCGCCGATCACCTCGTCGCCGGCCCCGACCTCGACCGGGACCGACTCGCCGGTGACGAGCGACTGGTCCACGGCGGAGGCGCCGCTCTCGACGACACCGTCGGTCGCGACCTTCTCCCCCGGCCGCACGACGAAGCGGTCGCCGACCACGAGCTCCTCGACGGGGGCGCGGCGCTCGACGCCGTCGTCGACCAGGGTCACCTCCTTGGCGCCGAGGTCGAGCAGCGCCTCCAGCGCCGCCCCGGCCCGCCGCTTCGCCCGCGCCTCGAAGTAGCGGCCGGCGAGGATGAAGGTCGTGACCACCGCGGCCACCTCGAGGTAGATCTCGTCGGCACCGGAGCCGCGCTCGGTCACCAGCTCGAAGGGCATCGTCATCCCCGGCATCCCGGCCTCGCCGAAGAAGAGCGCGTAGAGCGACCAGCCAAGGGCGGCGAGCGTGCCGAGAGAGATCAGCGTGTCCATCGTCGCCGCGCCGTGGCGAAGGTTCTTCCAGGCGGCCTCGTGGAACGGCCATCCCGCCCACAGCACCACCGGCGTCGCCAGCTGCAGCGAGAGCCACTGCCAGTTCTCGAACTGCAGCGGCTCGATCATCGCCAGCAACAGGACCGGCAGCGAGAGCCCCGCGGCGAAGATCAGGCGCCGGCGAAGGCCCTGGGTGGGGTCACGGTCGCCCTCGACGGCACCGTCCTCTTCACCGGCCGGCAGCGAGGCCGCGTAGCCGACGCTCTCGACCGCACCGACCAGCGCCTCAGGCTCAACCTGCTCGGGGTCGAAGCTGACGCTGGCCCGCTCGGTCGCGAAGTTGACGCTCGCCTCGACGCCTTCGAGCTGGTTGAGGCTCTTCTCGACCCGGCCGGCGCAGGATGCGCAGGTCATCCCCTCGATCGGCAGCTCGAGCCTCTCTCGCTCCTCCCTCACCGCCTGGCTCATCGCGGCACCGCCAGCGTGAACTCGGCCGTCCGCACGATGCCGCCGTGCCTGAACTGCAGGTAGAGGCGGTAACGCCCGGCGGTCGGGAACTCGGCCTCGAAGACGATCTCGTTCGGCGCCCCGTGCTCCTCCTCGGGGTGGACGTGGAGGAAGGCGAGGTCGCCTTCGCGCAGCGCGACCAGGTGGCCGTCGGCGCCAAGGTAGGGCTGCAGCCCCTCGACCGGGCGGCCGCCGTCGTTGACCGCGAACGTGAGCGCGACGGGGTCGCCGGCAACAGGCTCCCCTGCTCGGAGCTCGACTTCGTAGCCCTCGGTCTCGGCCACCCGCTGCGGCGCCGGGAACGGGCGCGCCTCGAACTCGTCGCCGGAGACGAAGAGGTCGGTGGCGAGGGTCTCCTGCTCGCCATCGACGGAGAAGTCGGCGAAGACGCGGTAGACGCCCGCCTCGCGGATGGCGACCGGCACCGACCAGATCCCCGCTGCGTCCATCTCCGGGTGCAGGTGGCGAAACCCGGTGCCGTCGCGCCGGACGACGATCAGGTGCATGCGGCGCTCGTGCAGCTCGTCGAACTCGGTGATCGGCTCGCCGGCGGCCTCGATTGCAAAGCGAAGCTCACGTCGCTCGCCCTGCTCCACATGCGATGGGGTCAAACGCAGGGCGTAGCCGTCGGCTGAAACCACGAGCCCAGCGGGCTCGTGGGCAGCGGCGGCCGACCCGTGGCCCCCGTGCGCGTCCATCGTCTCCGAGATCTCGCCGCTCTCGGTCTCGGCGGGATCGACGGCCGACCCGGCAGCCACCGAGGCGGCGAACAGGGCGACCAGCCCGAGGAGAAAGAAACCAACCTTCATATAGGGGCGGGGGGTATTCACGCGACCACTGTAACAGATACGGGGAGGGGGTATATACTGAATCGACACTTCCCTGCTGAGAGGAACGGAATGGCAGACAGCGAGACCCACCCCGGCTACATCGAGAACAAGGAGAAGGTGAAGAACCGGCTGCGCCGGATCAGCGGCCAGATCGGCGGCATCGAGCGGATGGTCGACGAGGAGCGCTACTGCATCGACATCCTCACCCAGATCTCCGCCGCCCAGGCGGCGATCGACAAGGTCGCCCTCGCTCTGCTCGACGAACACACCCGCCATTGCGTGGTCGGCGCCGGCAGCGCCGAGGAGCGCGAGGCGAAGACCGAGGAGATGATGGACGCGGTGGGGCGCCTGCTGAAGAGCCGCTGAGCTCTGCGAAGCTGCCGCCGATGAGCGAGAAGCCCGGTAAGCGCTTCGCCGACGCCGCCCGCCGGCTCAACCTCAACCCGCGACTGGTCGAGGTCGCCCGGCGGACGCGTGAGCGCGCCCTCGGCGACGACGACCTGATCGACCACCTCTCCACCGCCCGCGGCCGCCCCTCCGACCTCGCCGCCCGGCAGCTGGTCGAGCTGCGAGGCGAGCGGCCCGGCTTCGCCGGCGAGCTCGGCCTCACCGCCCTGCAGGCTTGGCAGCGGCTCGCCGAGAAACAGGACCGCGGCCGCGGCAAGGTCGACGTCGCGATCCTCTTCACCGACCTCGTCGGCTTCTCCAGCTGGGCGCTGGAGGCGGGCGACGCGGCGGCCGTGCGGCTGCTGCGCGAGGTCAGCGAGGCGATCGAGCCGCCGGTGCTCGAGCGCCAGGGCGAGGTGGTGAAGCGGCTCGGCGACGGACTGATGGCCGCCTTCTGGGACGCCCCCCACGCGGTCGAGGCCGCCTTCGACGCTACCGGGCGAACCGCCCCGATCGAGGTCGACGGCTACCGCCCGCTGCTGCGGACGGGCATCCACCTCGGCCGCCCGCGCAGGCTCGGCGGCGACTACTTCGGCATCGACGTCAACATCGCCGCCCGCCTCGCCGAGGCGGCGAAGCCGGGCGAGATCCTCGTCTCCGACCGGGTGCTGGAGAAGCTCGGCCCGGACATCGCCGAATCGAAGCGGCGCCGTTTCAGCGCCAAGGGCGCGCCGAAGGACGTCGACGCCTACGCGCTGCGCCGCTCGGCAGTTTCGCGGCCGAACGAATAGACGACATCCGGCAGCTCCTCGTGGCTGTCGAGGACGACGTCGGCCTCGACGCCGTCTTCGCTATCGCCCCCGGGGTTCATGCCGCGGTAGCGCACCGTCCGCATCCCCAAGGCGGCGCCGCCGGCGACGTCGGTGCGGCGCAGGTCGCCGACGTGCACCGCCCGCGCCGGCTCTGCCCGGAGCGCCCGCAGCGCCGCTTCGAAGATCTCCGGCGCCGGCTTGTAGTGGCCGACTTCGTCGGAGAAGCCCCAGCCGTCGAAGTGCCGCAGCAGCCCCTCCGCGTCGAGCAGCTCCCGCAGCAGCTCGCCGCCGCTGAAGCCGACGTCGCAGACGATCCCCAGCCACAGCCCACGCTCCCGCAGCGCCTCCAGGCAAGCCCCGATCCCGGGAGCGAATTCCAACTCCACCTCGCGCCCCGCCCCAAGGAACGCCTCCACCACCATCTCCCGTGCCGCCCCCTCGACCCCGAGCGTCCCCACCAGCGACTCCGCCGCCTCGTGCGGAGGCAGGTGCCGCCCTTCTGCCCACGAGCGCTCCCAGTCCAGCCCCACCCGCTCCAGCGCCTCGACCAACAGCTCCGCCTCGACCTCGACGTCATGGCTCGCGCAGGCAGCCGCCACTCCCCGCTCCCGCGCCGCCGACATCGCCCCCGGCGGCACCGTCGCGATCGTGTTCCAGAAGTCGAAGGTGACGGCCTCGATCATTCGATCCATCAATAGCAGCCGAGTCCCGGCACATAGAGGGACACAGCGCCTAGGGCAAGATGCACCCGACGAGGACGTCGCCGATCTAGCCCTGCTTACACCGGTTCCTTTTCCACTCGTATATGGCCTCGAGGTTGTAGAGGTAAGCGATCGGAACGTCGATGGCCTTGGCAAGCTTCTCGATGGTGTTCCGGGTGGGATTCCCTCTCCCCTGCTCGATTTCGGAGATATGGGTGGCGTGGAGACCGCTTTTTTCAGCAACCTCGTCCTGGGTCATCTCCGCGTTGATGCGGAAAAACCGAGTTGATTCCCCAAATGAGGGATTTGGAATTTCTAGAGATGACCTCAAAATTTCCCGGAAACGAATCCTTTCCGGGCTTGCCTCGAAATGCCATAGAGCAAAAACCAAGTTGAGAATGAGTGGGCGGAAGCCGACTCATGGGTCCTTTGCCGCACCACAAGCGGGAATCAGGAGGAGCTCTACCTGCACCTCCCTGTGGGGAGGAAGGAATTCACTGTGGCTTTACGCCTGAGGCGGCTAGGACAAAACCAAAGTCCTTCTGGCAAGTCGGATCAAGTGCCGAAACTTGACGGTGAGACCGTAAAAACCCGTGTATAGCGCGGGTTTTTACGGTCTCGCGGACTAAGCGCAGGATTCTTCCCGCGGGTCAGCGACGGATCACGAAGCGGTCCAACCAGCCTCCGGCGAGGCCTGCCAGAAGTCCTCGACCTTCGTTCTCACGCCCGCTCGGCGCGCTGCTTGACGGCGTTGAGGAGGCGCATCGTCACGAGGACGTGGGCGCGGGTGCCGATCACCCCGGCCCGGTAGAGGCGGCCGGAGGCGCCGGGGAACCGCGCCCGGGTTTCGGCCCGCAGCCGAGTCGTCCCCTCGCCGCGGGCGAGGTGGAAGACGAGCGCGTATTCGGAGTAGCGGTGGCGCCCGACCAGCGCCAGCTCGGAGCCCGGCTCCGCCCGAGCGACGGCGAACCCGGGAATCGCCGATCCCTCCGCGAGCGGGCGCGGCCCGGACGGCGCCGACGGCTCGCAGCCGAGCAGGCGGGCGAAGCCGGCGGCGGCGGGAGAAGAGAACGAGCCCGCGGCGACGCGGCCCAACGCCTCCCACACCGCCTCGGGCGAAGCGGCCACCTCCACCCCGTGCTCGTCGACGAACGGCAGCGATTCGGAATCGGGGTGCATCTGCCGCGATCCTAGTCGCCGAGATTCGGCGGAGCGGAGCGGTACTGCGGAGGCGTAGCCGAGAGCTTGAGCGGGTTGCGGGTGAGGGTGGCGGCGGTGCCGTCGCCACGCGGGATCTGCACGTTCGGCTCGAGGCCGAGGCGCTCGGCGAGGGCGAAGGCGCCGGCGAGGTCGTTGACGACGCCGGCGGGGACGCGCCGCTCGGTCAGCTCGGCCGCCCACTCGGCCGCCGGCCGCGCGGCCAGGCAGCGCTCGAGCTCGGCACCGAGCACATCGCGGTTGCGAACCCGCTCGGGGTTGGTCGCGAAGCGAGGGTCAGCCGCCAGGGCGGGGGCGCCGATCGTCTCGCAGAGCGCCGCGAACTGGCGGTCGTTGCCGACCGCCAGCACCAGCTCCCCATCCCCGGTCGCGAACAGTTCATACGGCGCGATGCTGGGATGGCGGTTGCCCATCCGCCCCGGCACCTCGCCGGCGAGGGTGTAGGCGGAGCCCTGGTTGACCAGCGCCGCCAGCAGCGAGGAGAGGAGGTCGACCTCGACCAGCTGCCCCTCGCCGCTCGCGTCGCGGTGGCGCAGCGCCGCGAGGATGCCGACGGTGGCGAAGAGGCCGGCGAGGACGTCGACGAGGGCGACGCCGACCTTGGTCGGCTCCCCGTCGGGCTGGCCGGTGATGCTCATCAGGCCGCCGAGCGCCTGGATCAGCAGGTCGTATCCCGGCAGCGCGGCGCCCTCGCCGCTGCCGAAGCCGGTGACCGAGCAGTAGACGAGGCGCGGGCTCTCCCCCCGCAGCGACTCGTAGTCGAGGCCGAGCTGCGCCATCAGCCCGGGCCGGAAGTTCTCGACGACGACGTCGGCGGCCAGCGCCAGCCGACGCGCCTCGGCCGCCCCCGTCTCCGTCTTCAGGTCGAGGACGAGGCTCTGCTTGTTGCGGTTGACCGCCTGGAAGTAGGTCGCCTCCCCGCGCTCGTCATAAGGGGGGCCCCAGGATCGGGTCTCGTCACCGCCGCCGGGCCGCTCGACCTTCGTCACCTCGGCGCCGAGGTCGGCGAGCATCATCGTCGCGAAGGGGCCAGCAAGGACGCGGGAGAAGTCGAGAACGCGCAGCGGCCCCAGCGCGCTGTTGTAATCTGAAGCCTCGATTTTCGAAAATCTAGCATTGAGGATGGAGATGACCGCCGCAGACGCCGCCCCGCCCAAGATCCGCCCGAACGACTACCTCGCCCTCGACTCCCTCCTCTCCGACGAGGAGCGCGACATCCGCGACACCGTCCGCGCCTTCGTCCGCAAAGAGGTGGTCCCCAACGTCGGCGAGTGGTTCGAGGAGGCGCGGGTGCCGCTGCAGGAGCTGGCGCCGGCGCTCGGCAAGCTCGGCGTCCTCGGCATGCACCTCGAGGGCTACGGCTGCGCCGGCGCCAGCGCCACCGCCTACGGGCTCGCCTGCATGGAGCTGGAGGCGGGCGACAGCGGCATCCGCAGCCTCGTCTCCGTCCAGGGCAGCCTGGCGATGTACGCGATCTGGCGCTGGGGCAGCGAGGAGCAGAAACAAGCGTGGTTGCCCCGTATGGCCGCCGGCGAGGCCCTCGGCTGCTTCGGCCTGACCGAGCCCGACGCCGGCTCCGACCCCGGCTCGATGCGCACCCGCGCCCGCCGCGACGGCTCCGACTGGATCCTCCACGGGCAGAAGATGTGGATCACCAACGGCTCGGCCTCCGAGGTGGCGGTCGTCTGGGCCCAGACTGACGAGGGCGTCCGCGGCTTCCTCGTCCCGAAAGGGACCAAGGGCTTCACCACCCAGGACATCCACCGCAAGCTCTCGCTGCGGGCCTCGGTCACCTCGGAGCTGCTGCTCGACGACGTGCGGCTGCCGGCCGACGCGGTCCTGCCCGAGGTGAGCTCGCTGAAGGGCCCGCTCTCCTGCCTCAACGAGGCCCGCTACGGAATCGTCTGGGGAGCAGCCGGCGCCGGGCGCGCCTGCTACGAAGCCGCCCTGGAGTACGCGCTCGAGCGGACCCAGTTCGACCGCCCGATCGCCTCCTTCCAGATCCAGCAGCAGAAGCTGGCGGAGATGGTGCTCGAGGTGAACCGGGCGACGCTGGTGGCGATCCACCTCGGCCGGATGAAGGACGCCGGGACGCTGCGGCCCGAGCACGTCAGCCTCGGCAAGCTCGGCAACGTCAACGGCGCCCTCGAGATCGCCCGCAACGCCCGCCAGGTCCTCGGCGCCAACGGGGTCACGCTCGAGTATCCGGTGATCCGCCACATGAACAATCTCGAGTCCGTCGTCACCTACGAGGGAACCGCCGACGTCCACGCCCTGGTGATCGGCGGCGCCGTCACCGGCATCCAGGCCTTCCGATGAAGACCCTCGTCGGCGGCGGGCCCGGCACCAGCGCCCAGCACGCGGTCGAGGGCCTGCGCCGGGCCCTCGTCTCCGGCGAGCTGAAGCCGGGCGACCGGGTCCGCCAGGAGGAGCTGGCCGCTTTGCTCGGCGTCAGCCTGGCGCCGGTGCGCGAAGCATTGGCGACCCTCGAGCAGGAGGGCCAGGTCACCTACCTTCCGCGCCGCGGCTACTTCGTCACCGAGCTCGACCTCGACGACGTACGCGAGATCTACGAGCTGCGGGCGCTGCTCGAGGAGCGGGCGGCGCGGCGGGCCCTCCCCCTCCTCGACGACGACGCGATCGACCGCATCGAACAAGCCGCCGCCGAGTGCGTCGAGGCGGCCGCCGAGGGCGACATCGCCGCCGAGCTCGCAGCCAACCGCCGCTTCCACTTCGCCCTCCTCGACGCCCCCGACCAGGCCCACACCCTGCGCCTCGTCCGCCTCCTCTGGGACTCGACCGAAACGTACCGGGCGCTCTACTACAACTCGCCGACTTCCCGCGAGGACTCCGCCCGCGCCCACGAGGCGATCGTCGCCGCGCTGCGCGACCGCGACGCCAACCGCCTCGTCGCCGAGCTCGCCGCCCACCGCGAGGCGGCGCTGGAACGGCTGGCGGAGATCCTCGCGGTCAGCTGACCGACGCCGCCGCTATTCGCTGCCGTCGCTCTTCATCGAATCGTCGTGCTTCATCGCGTGGTCGTCCTTCATCGCGTGGTCGTCCTTCATCGCGCTGTCGTCCTTCGTTGCGTCGTCGCTCTTCATGGCGTCGTCATGCTTCATCGCGCCGTCGTCCTTCATCGCCGCGCTCTCCTGCTTCATCGTCGTCGTGCCGGTCCCGTCATCCGAGCCGCTGCCGCAACCGCCGGCCAAAAGCGCAAGCGCAACCATGCCCGCAAGAATCGTCGCTCTCATCATCTGCCTCCTCAGTTCGGGTGCTGTCGCGGGCGAGTATCGGAGCCACTCCTTACGAGCCGATTACGAGCACCGCAAGCCGTAAGCGATCTGTAATCGGAAGCTGCGACGGTCTGCAGCGATGGCCGCCCTGATCGTCTTCGCCTTTCTTGCCGGCGCCGGCACCGCCCTCTCCCCCTGCGTGCTCCCGGTCCTGCCGGTGGTCCTCTCCGCCGGCGTCACCGGCGGCCGCCGCCGCCCGCTCGGCATCGTCGTCGGGCTCGTCCTCTCCTTCACCTTCGCGATCCTCGCCCTCGTCTACGTGATCGACGCGCTCGGGCTACCCGACGACCTGCTGCGCAACCTCGCGATCGTCGTCCTCGCCGGCTTCGGCCTGACCTTGCTGGTGCCGTCGCTGGCGGCGCGGCTGGAGGCCTGGATCAGCCGCTTCGTCCCGCAGACGAGCGCCCGCAAAGGCGACGGCTTCGGCTCGGGCCTCCTGGTCGGGCTTAGCCTCGGCGTCCTCTACGCCCCCTGTGCCGGGCCGATCCTCGCCGGGGTGATCACCGTCTCCGCCTCGCAGTCGCTGACCACCAGCCGACTGGCGGTCGCCTTCGCCTACGCGCTCGGCAGCGCCGTCGTCCTCTACTTCCTGCTGCTGGGAGGGCGGCGCCTGACCTCCCGGATCGGGCGCCACAGCGGCCAGTTGCAGATGGCGATGGGGGCGCTGATGGTCCTCGTCGCGCTGTTGATGCTGGGCGACTACGACACCCGCTTCCAGACCGCGATCGCCAACGACCTGCCGGCGATCGTCGTCAACCCGACCAAGGAGCTGGAGGAGCGGGGCGACGTCCGCTCGCAGCTCTCGGGCCTGCGCGACGAGGTCGCCGACAGCCCCGTGTACGGGATCGCGCCGGAACTGACCGGCAACCAGCAGTGGTTCAACACTCCCGGCGACAAGCCGCTGAGCCTGCGGCAGCTGCGCGGCCGCGTCGTCCTGATCGACTTCTGGACCTACACCTGCATCAACTGCATCCGCACGCTGCCCTACCTGAAGGCCTGGGACGAGGCCTACCGCGACAAGGGCCTGACGATCATCGGCGTCCACACGCCCGAGTTCCCGTTCGAGCGCGACGCCGACAACGGCGCCGCGGCGATCGAGCAGAACGGGCTCCGCTACCCGGTCGTCCAGGACAACGACTACGCGACCTGGAACGCCTACGGCAACCAGTACTGGCCGAGCAAGTACCTCGTCGACGCCCGCGGCCGGGTCCGCTACGCCCACTTCGGCGAGGGCGAATACGACGAGACCGAGAAGGTGATCCGCGAACTGCTGGCCGAAGCGGGGCGGCGGCCAGGGGCGAAGATGACGCACGTCGCCGGCGAGCAGGCCTCGGCGCAGGTGACGACGCCGGAGACCTACCTCGGAGCCGCGCGGGCGGAGCGGTTCGCCAACGGGCCGATCGTCCTCGGGGCACACCGCTACCGGACGCCGCCGCGCCTCGCGCCCGACCAGCTCGCCTACGGCGGCAGTTGGCGGATCCAGCAGGACTCGGCGGTCGCGGGAACCGGAGCGCGGCTCGATCTCGAGTTCGGCGCCCGCCGGGTCTTCTTGGTCCTCGGCTCGGAGGGTGACGCTCCCCGCCGCGTGCGGGTGCTGCTCGACGGCGAGCCGATCGCCACCCGCGACGCCGGCCGTGATGTTCACGACGGCGAGGCGACGATCACCGGCCAGCGCCTCTATCGGCTGGTCGAACTGCCGCGGGCGGGGCGGCACCGCCTCTCCCTCGAGCTCGCCCCCGGCGTCTCCGGCTACGCGTTCACGTTCGGATGAGGCCAGCCGCTGCGACAATCGCGGCGATGGCCGAGCAGCCCAACGGGCGCACCGTCCTCGTCGTCGACGACGAGCCGACGATCACCGAGATCGTCGCCCGCTACCTCGAGCGCGCCGGCTACAGCACCGCGACCGCCGCCAGCGGGCCGCAGGCGCTGCAGGCCGCCGCCGAGCTCGGCCCCGACCTCGTCGTCCTCGACCTGATGCTGCCCGAGATCGACGGCTTCGAGGTGCTGCGGCGGCTGCAGGAGGACGACGGCGGCCGAACCCCAGTGATCCTGCTGACCGCGAAGGGCGAGCACGACGACAAGCTCGCGGGCCTGCGCCGGGGCGCCGACGACTACGTCGTCAAGCCCTTCTCGCCGACCGAGCTGGTGGCGCGGGTCGATGCCGTCCTGCGCCGCGTCCGCCCGCCGGAGGAGCGGACCGAGCCGCTCGCCTTCGACGGCCTCGAGATCGACCCCCGCGGGCGCCGCGTCACCCGCGACGGCGCCGAGGTGCAGCTGAGCCAGCGCGAGTTCGACCTCCTCCTCTTCCTCGCCTCCAATCCGGGACAGGCGTTCTCGCGGGACCAGCTGATCGACCGTGTCTGGAACTCGCCGCCCTTCTCGGACACCAGCACCGTCACCGTCCACATCCGCCGCCTGCGGGCGAAGATCGAGCCAGACCCCGAGCAGCCGCGCTTCATCCAGACGATCTGGGGCGTCGGCTACAGGTTCCAGCCGTGAGGTCGCTGCGCGCCCAGGCGATCCTCACCGCGGTCGGCGTCGTCGTCCTGCTGGTGGCGCTGGTCGTGGCGGCGCGGGAGATGTTCGTCTCCGAGCGCGACGCCCTCCTCGCCGCGATCCTCGTCCTCGGCGCCGCCGTCGTCTGGCTGCGGATCGCCGCCCTCGCCGAGCGCCAGCGGACCACCGAGCGAGCCGAGGAGATGCGGCGCAAACTCGTCGCCGACGTCTCCCACGACCTCCGCACCCCGATCGCCTCGCTGCGGCTGCTGGTCGAGGCGGTTGACGAAGAGGTGGTCGACGAGGAGACCCGCCGCCGCTACCTGGCGACGATGCGCACCCACATCGGCTCGCTCAGCACGATGATCGACGACCTATTCGAGCTCTCGCGCCTGGAGGCCGGCGAGATCGACTGGTCGATGCGCCAGGTTGAGCTGGCGCTCCTCCTCGACGAGGCGGTCGCCGCGATGCGCCCCGAGGCCCGCGCCCGCCACGTCGACCTGCGAGCCCAGCTCGGCGACGAGCCGCTCTCCGCCCACGCCGACCCCGAGCGGATCCAGCGCGTCCTCTTCAACCTGATCCGCAACGCGATCCACCACACCCCCGCCGACGGCAGCGTCACCGTCCGCGCCGAAGCCCGGCCGGACGCGATCGAGGTCGAGGTCGCCGACACCGGCGAGGGCATCCCCACCGCCGACCGCGCCGCCGTCTTCGAGCCCTTCAACCGCGGCAGCGACACTTCCCGCAGCGGCGACGGGGCGGGCCTAGGCCTCGCCATCTCCCGCGCGATCGTCGAGAGCCACGGCGGCCGGATCTGGATCGCCCCCGCGGAGATGGGCACCCGGGTGCGCTTCAGCCTGCCGCTGCACTGAGCCGCCTGCAAGGATGCCCCGATGCCCCAGCCCCGCCGCACCGGAAAACGCAGGGAGCCCCAGGACTTCGGCTGGGTTATCTCCTTCGGCTGCAAAACCACCGGCACCCTCCGCCGGCTCAAAGTCGACACCGACCCCTCCTCGGACACCAGCCCGATCGAGGTCCCCTGCCCCTGCGGCGAAAGCCACCGCGTCACCGTCTCCCCCTACCGGCGGCGGCGCGCGGCGGACGAGCCCTTCGACCTCGAGGTCAACTCGCTCGACGAGCTGCGCCCAGGCGACTAGCGCTTCGGCTTCTTCTTTTTCTTCAGGACGACGTGGATCGTGTGGGAGCTGGTGACGACTCCGGCTTCGCCCTCGCTCCTGATTTTGACGGTGACTTTGATCGTCGCTTTGCCGCGCTGCTTGAGGAGGGCGGCGCCGGTCTTGTTGAGGCGGAGGGCGACTTTGCGCGTCTCCCCACCCGGGATGCTCGTCTTGCCCTTGCCGACGGCGACCCACTTCGGCGGTTTCTTCTTTTTGCCGGGTTGCGTTCCGGCGAGCGCGCTCGCCGTCGCCGGCCGGAACCGCAGGCCGGCGGCGACCGCGCCCTTCGTCACTCCGGTGGTGTTCACCCCGCAACTCGGCGCGCCGCAGAAGACGTTGAGGACGTAGAGGGGCCGGCCAGGACCCCAGAAGATCCGCTTCGTGATCCAGACCACTTTCGGCTTCTCGGCGCCCGGGTGGGGCGGCGGCGCCTGTGGCGTCGAAGTGACGACGCGCCAGGCCGGGGAGAAGCTTTTGCCGTCGCTGGTCAGCGGCTGGGCGCTGCCGCTGCCGTCGGCGCTGGCGAGGTAGAGGTTGCGGGCGCCGATGTTGCCGACCAACGCGCCTTCGTAGACGATCCGTGAGCCGTCGGAGGACCAGGACGCCGAGCGGGCGTCGCCTTCGCCCGGGCTCGCCAGCGGATGGTCGCCGCTGCCGTCGGCGTTCATCACCCGGTAGATCGCGGCGCCGCTGCCGGCTTCCGATCGGTAAGCGATCCGGCCGCCGTCGGGAGACCAGTCGTTGAAGGTCCACTGCGTGTTCGAGGCCGGCGGAACGACCAGCGGGGTGCCGCTGCCGTCGGCGTTGACGATGTGGAGGTCCACTGGCCCGAAGTTGCTGGAGTGATAGCCGTCGAAGGCGATCCTGGAGCTGTTGGGCGACCAATTCGGTTCGT
Source organism: Solirubrobacterales bacterium (assembly GCA_045805765.1). Classification (GTDB taxonomy): domain Bacteria; phylum Actinomycetota; class Thermoleophilia; order Solirubrobacterales; family 70-9; genus VAYN01. The sequence continues at coordinate 27,746 of JBJMKN010000042.1, read as the reverse complement.
GCCCGACGCCGTTGGCCAGCGGCTGGCCGATGCCGCCCTGCGAGGAGGCGATGTAGATCTGTTCCGGCGCGTTTTTCACGACCGCGTAAGCGATCTGCGAGCTGTCCGGGGACCAGGTCGGGTGCCGCTTGGCGCCGGTGCCGCCGATCTCCAGCGGGAAGGTCGTGGTGCCGTCGGCGTTGACGACCCAGACGACGTCGTCACCCGAGTTGTTGCCGCGCGTATAGGCGATGCGGCTGCCGTCCGGCGACCAGGCGAGGTCGTCGATCGCCTTGGCTCCCGAGCTATAGGGGGTGATCTGGGTGGCGAGGTTGATCGCGTCTCCCGTCGCCGCCGCCTGCATCACGAAGACGTTCTTTTCCCCATGGCCGTCTTTGGTGAAGTCGCTGACGAAGGCGACCTTGCTCCCGTCCGGAGACCAGATCGGCTTTTCGTCATAGCTGGTGGCGCCGTTGAAGGTGAGGTTGGTGACGGCGCCCGGGTTCGCCGGATCGAGCAGGCAGATGTCGAGATCGCACCGGTAGGCGATTTCGTTCTGGGCCAAGGCCGCCGGCGCCGACGCCAGGCTGATTAGGGCGAGTAACAGAAACAGCGGGGTTCGCAAGTGCATCGCGTCAGCCTACACGCGCCGTCTAGCCTAATTCCATGAGTCATTCACTCCCCGGCGGAGTGGTACACCCCCTCCCCGCCGATCTCCGCGAGACCCTCGTCGCCAGCGCCGACGCCCTCTCCGCCTGGCACGACATCACCCCCCTCGCCCGCAACGAGTTCATCTGCTGGGTCGAGGACGCCAAGAAACAAGAGACCCGCGAGCGCCGCATCCGCCGCACCCGGGAAGAGCTCGAGGAAGGCCAGCGCCGGCCGTGCTGCTGGCCTGGGTGCTCGCACCGCGAGCGCAACGGGAAGTAACGGCCTCACGGGCCTATGGTTCGGGGCGTGAAGCTGAGCAATCAACAGGCCGAAGCAGTAGAAGCTGCCACCGTTTCCGCGCCAGAACCGCTCATCGCCCCCGAGCCGCCGCTGGCCGAGGACTTGGACAAGGAGCGCAACCGGTCGCGGCTCAAGAAGCTCGGCGGCGTACTTGCCCCGCTCGTCCTCCTGGCCGCCAAGGCCAAGATCCTCTTCCTGGCCCTGATCAAGATCAAGGCCGTGGCGACGCTGGGAACGATGTTCATCTCGATCGTCGCCTACGCCCTGGCTTTCGGCTGGCCCTTCGCCGTCGGCTTCGTCCTCCTGCTCTTCATCCACGAGATGGGTCACGTCATCCAACTGCGCCGGGAGGGCGTAGAGGCATCGGCCCCGATCTTCATCCCCTTCGTCGGCGCCCTCATCACGGCCAAGTCCCTGGGCAAAGACGCCGCGGCGGAGGCCAGGGTCGGACTTGCCGGCCCGATCCTCGGCACGCTAGCGACCCTAATTCCCCTCGCCATCTGGCTGGCAACCGGCAGCGACCTCTGGCGCGCCCTGGCCTACATCGGCTTCTTCATCAACCTGATCAACCTGCTGCCCGTCCTCCCACTCGACGGTGGACGAGCAATGGCCGTCCTCGGCCCAACCATCTGGATCGCCGGAATCCTCATAGCCGCCGTCGCCACCGCCCTCTTCCTAGGCCCCTTCATGCTCGTCTTCGTCCTCCTACTCGGCGGCCCCGAGCTCTACCACCGCATCAAGAACCGCCACTCAGAGGAGAGCCGCGAGTTCCACTCGGTGCCGACGGGAACCAAGTTCGCCGTTGCCGCCATCTACCTGAGCCTCACCGCGCTGCTCATCGTCGGGGTTGCGGAGACCTACGTTCCTCGCACGCTCTAGGAGCGGACCAGAAAGTGAACCGCGTCGGCGAGCGCATCGCGACCGGCATGCCCCGCACAAAGCTCGACCAGAGACTCCACAAGAACCTCGTAGCCCGCAGGGGTGCGCGAAAACCGAGACGAAAGCGCGATCACGATTCCGGCGTGCCGCCGGTTAGCGCCGCCCCACTCGCCGTAGAGCCGCATGAAGTCGGCGACGTTCTCGCTGACGATCGCCCGCCCCTCACGCGCAGCGACAACCAACAGCTCTTCGTCGGCGAGGCCACGCAAAGGGCTGCGCTCGTCGACTCCCTCGGCGTCCGCACCCCGCTCGCGCAGCGCTTGCGCCAAGCGGGCGGAGTACATCTCGTCCAGCAGCAGCTTCACGCGCCCAAACAGAAAAGTTCAGTCGCCGGCGATCGACTCGTAATGGGCGGTTTCCCGCTCGTGCAACTCGATCCGGGCCTCGATCTCCTCCGGAAACTCAGCCGCATAGCGGAGTGCGACCGCAACCCGATCGGGAGTAAGCGAGAGATCCTCAGCAAGCCGCCCGGCAACTCCCTTTCCGCCGCCGGCCTGACGAGCCGCAAAACAGATCTCCCAGACATCGGGACCACCCGCAAGAGCAGCGCGTCGTCCCGACGGCCCCGGCCGAAACACGATCCCCGGGTGAGACTCCGCCCGATCGCCCTCCTCCGCATAACGACGCAAAGCATCAGAAAGGCGCTCCCCCCGCGCCTCGGCCCGAGCGCGAATACGCGCAGCCGTCTCCCGATTCATGCGCACCGATACATTGGCCGTCTCAGTCACTGTTGACAACGTAGCACAGCGTCAGCATCCCAGAGGAGGCACCGGGGCCCGCCGCGGCGGTTGATCCCAGCGACAGGCGGTCCCGGTCCTATCCGCCATCCCCTATGTACATCCGAGACCCAGCCCGCCAATACCCTTCGCGCAGCTCCCGCTGTGACTCGGGAAAGGCAGTGACGAACTTTCGGCCGATAAAAAAGTAACGCTGGGCGACGTCAACCGTCCGCCCCGTCTCGGCGACTTCCCGCGCCCACTCAATCGCTTCGTCAAGGTCGCCAAACGACTCCTGCCAGCGGCCATCAAACGCGACAAACCACTTGCCCATCAAGTGAGCGTAGGGCGGGCGAGGCGGATTCGCAAAGAGGGGTGGCAGACGGGATTCGAACCCGCGACCGCCGGCACCACAATTCGGCCGCCCTCCGGCGCTGCCGATAGCGAATCCCGCATGGCAAGCGGTTTTGCGCCCGCCTCCGTTCGTCGCCGCCGAACCCCGATATGCGCGATATTCGGCGATTGTCGGGGTGTACTGGCAGAAATGCGGATTTCTGCCTGATCGGACCTACCCTCGGTTTAAGTAGTGCACTGGCCGATTGCTATCCCAGAAGGGCGGTGCTTCGGTACTCGGTTGAGGCGGCCTGGCCACGCTTCTCCAGGGCGCCCAGCTCGACTAGCTCCTTGAGCCGACGCTTAATGGTTCTCGCGCTCTGACCAGTGACCGCTTCGACCACCGTCTTGAGCGAGCCAGCAGAGTTCCACTGCCCAGTCCGCTCAAGGATCGCAGCGACAACCTGATCATCGACACCCGCAGCCGCGCGTCTAGCGCGGATCTGCTCGGAAAAACCAATCGCGAGCAGACGCTCGATCTTGGCGAGCTGGTGTTCCAATAAATCAAAGCGCTCCTCATCCGCCGCTCCTCCACTCACAGGCTCTTCTCCTTCTCCGCCGCGAGCTGCATGCGGACGGCGCGGTCCGTCTTGCCGAGCAGATTGGCGATCTGCTTGGGGGAGAGACCAGCGTCGGCGAGCAGTCGGTCGATCCCGCGCGGCTTGGGCTTGGCGATGCCGGTCTCGCGTAGATGGGCATCTAGAACGAGTACGAGAAGAGCGCCGAGCTTGGTGTCGATGGAATCGAGCAGAGCGGTTTGACGATCGAACGACTCGCTCATTTCGAGCCTGCCTTCTGCGGCCAGGTAGGGCGCTTTTCGGTCTTTTGCTGGCGCACGGTGCTCGCTTTCGCGCCGAGGAGTTGAGCGATCCGTGCCGGCTCGAGTCCGAGCTTGGAGAGATCGTGAACGAGGGTGCCCTGGGGTGCGCCTGCGTAGCGAAGCTGAAGGACGATGATCCGAACAAGCTCATCGATCGTTCCCGGTTCGACCTCCGCGACCTTGGCTTTTTGTTGATTCGTTTTTGCTTTCGCTGCCATCCTTAGCTTTCAGAGAGGGGGGTTTTGCAGTAAAAGTCCGAGTCCCGTGGTGAGGCCAGAACTAAGGGTCGAGCTGGCGGCGCCGACGGCGACCTTCTCAAGCAGGGCGCGTATGCGACCCGGGTCGGGACGCTCGACCTTGCCGACCTCCTGGGTAAGAGCGCTGATCTCGTTAGCACTGAGATCGCCGCGAGCGGAGATGACTTCGCCGAGCGCCTCGGCAGCAGCGGGGTCCCACTCGCCTGCAAGCCCGGCGCGGAGCAGGGCCTCAACACCGGCCAGTACCTGGTCGCGGCTGACGTCAATATCCACATTGACCTGAGTCCCGCCGAGATTGAGGTAGCTGCCCTCGACTCGGGCGGAGTCCGAGACGTGCAACTGATAACGCTGGTCGTTAATCGTGATGCTGACGGACTGGGAAGTCGGCCTCGTGGCGACGCAGTAGGCACCGACTGAGCGCTCGATAGCGACTACGAGATCGTCACGCTCAATGCCAATTCGCTTGAGGTCGCCGGTCGAGACCCGCTCGGCGAGAGCGGTTGGGTCGACCGGACTGCCCTCGGCAAGCCCGCCGGCGAGGGCGCGCGAGACGCCAAGGCTGTAGTCCCAGCCCTGAGCGCCGAACTCCTCGGCGAGCATTGCTTCGAGTTCAGCGGCGGGCAACTCCTTCATTTGGCCTTCCTCTGTCGCCGCTTCGGCTTGTCGGGGACGATCTTTCCAGCGCCCTCAAGCCAAGTGGTGACGTTGGCGGTGAGGTTGAGGAGCTTGGCCATCTCGGGCTCCCGCCCATAAACTTTGGTGCGTCCCCCTTTGACGAGACGGGTCATCCCGTGCTCGGTCTCCATATCTCGGAGAAGACGAGAGACCGACATCGCGCTGGTCTCGATGTCGTTGCGCTGGAGCGCCTCGAGGATCTCAGTCTGGGTGCGCTTACCATCTAGGAGCAGGTAGATCTGGCCAATCAGGGGCTGCTTGGCAATGATCCCTTCCAATTCCTCCTTGTGGCGATCACGATCAACCCGAGTCAGGACGTTGACCTTGCCTTCGATGACGCCGAGCCGCGAATAAATCGCCAAGAGATCTCGATGGATGTGCTCGTCGTCGGGCATCAGTCCTCCACTGGGGGCTCAAGTGGGAGTTCAAGCGTGGCCAAGCTGACGAGATGGCCGATCTTCTTATCGGCGGTCTCATAGGCAATACCCAGGTTGCGCCAGCGCTGGGTCCAGCCAGTGACTGCAGCCGGGGAGGCGCCCACGGCAGCGGCTACATCTCTGCCGGTCTTCGAACCGTCGCAAAGCTCATAAGCCTTACGCTGCTGACTAGTTTTCAGAGCGGTGCTGACGGTCTCCCGAACCGAGGGCAAGGCCGCAGCGCGCAGCCAGCGCAGTTGCTCCATCAGGAGCACCTCGACACCGCTGCCATTCTCGCTCGAATCGCTCATTTCGCTGAGCCTTTTGATTTCCTTGGCTTGGAGAGGCCAGCGCGGCTGGCCGCCTTGCGTACAGCCTCGGGAGTCTTGTTGACTACGAGGGCTATGTCCTCGTAGTCAACTCCGACGCGGGCAAGAAGAACCTCGGTGGGCGGCTGGGCCTTGTCATCGCGCTCGGCGGCGAAGAGGGCAAGGAGGCCGAGCAGCGCCGGATCGGTATTGGCCTCGGGGCTCATGCGGCGATGACTGGGTTGGTGCGGTACTCGGTGGTGGGACCGCCGCCCTGCTTTTCAAGATAACCGCGGTCGGTGAGGTGGGCGATCCGGTCTTGAACCGTGCGCTTGCCTTTGCCGGAGAGCTTCTCGACCTGCTGCTGGAGCTTGCCGGCCGGCCTCCACGCCCCAGCGGCAGCATCGATGATGGCTGCGTCGACGGGGTCCTTTCGCAGAGCCACGCGAGTCGCCTCGATTTGCGGGGCGAGAGCGACCTCGATCACCCGGGTCAGGTAGTCGACGCGCTTGAGCAATGCCTCGGAACCCAACTGGGACTCATTCACGATTTGCTCCTTTATGTGCGGTCTTGGTGCGCCGGATCGCGACGTTGACCGTGCCTGCCGAGGTGCCAAACAACTCGGCGATCCGGCTCGGGCCGATGCCGGATCGGTGCAGCTCAGCGATCGCCTCCGCTTGGGAGTCGGTCTGCAGGCGGATCAGGGTCGCCAAGAGCCTTGCCACCTCATCGTTTGCCTCTGCTTCGCCTCTGGTTGCCATCTGCATCCGTCCTGACTGTCGACTGGGCTGCCCCGTCCCATCGTGAAGACAAGCGCCGCCTCAATTCTTGAACTTATCTCGCTTCAAAATTCGTGAGATTTGCAGGGACTTTGCTTCCTGATTCAAAAGGGGATAGACGCTGCAAATCAAGTTCTTTTTGGATCATAGCGGAAGTTCCCGATGAAGAAAAGAGTCGTCCTTCACCGATAAGTTATGAGACGTGCGTTGGACTCCCGTAGGCACGTCGGGACGAGACAGCCGGGTCGACAGTCAGGACGGATGCAGATGGCAGCCAGAGGCAGGGACGGCTAGACGTCAAAGAGGGCCGTCGTCCGGTAGCGGACGTGGCCTCCAGCACCAGCGCGCTCAAGGGCACCGATCTCGACGAGCTCAGCAATGCGGCGGACGATCGTCGGGTTCGACGCCCCCGAGACGGCAGAGACCTTTTTTTTCAAATTGCCGGCCTCGACCCAGTCTCCTCGCCCTTCCCGCAGAACGGCCCAACTGGTCTTGTCGGCACATAATTGCTCGCGGGCGGCTTCGATCGGGCCGCGATGGGCGATACGCAGAAGCGCAATCAGCAGATCGAGCTTTTGCTCGATGCGGGACTCCTCAGCGGACATCAATCCAGCCTAGCGACGGCGAATGCGGCAAACCGGGCGGATCACCCCCCAACTCTCCCCTTAACGAGAACGTCCGAGCTACATCGAGTCGCTCTTAGGCAGCGCGCTGGTTGCTTCCTCGGAGCAGCGAAATGCCCTTCACGTAACAGGAGTCCACATCCTCCAGCCGCGGACGTTTCCATAGTGGGACCTCGAAGCGGCCAGAGACTTCGAGGATGAGATAAGGCCGATGCTTCTTGCCTCGGATGCGCTTCCGAACCTTACGAGCACCTTCAAGCTCTGCCCGCAGCTTTCGCTCAGCGGCCGCAGGACTAGATCGTTTCGCGAAGTTGTGGCGGTAGAACGACAACAGCTGCGGAGAACAGACCAAGCGCTCGATTAAGCTCTCGCCTTCCTCAACTGGCGCGGGACCAGGAGCTCTCGGGGGCGACAACCGGTCCTTGCGTCCCGCCTCCTGAGGCAAACAATCCCCGACGCAACGGTCGACCTCGTCCTGTCGCAGTACCTCCAATGGCTGGACGTAGGGAAACAATTCGGCAATCACAGCCTCGTAGCGCTCAAGCATCCCGAAGATCTTTCCCTCGATGACCGCGACGCCGCGGTCGCGGTCGACGTCGATCACATGCATCGGGATCTCCTGCGTTTGCGTCCAGGTCACCGATGACCCCTTGCCGGGAATCCACCCTGGTGGCGCTTCGTGCGTGGACTTATGCTCGGGTCGCTTTTTAGGGGGCCTTACTGGCTCGTTACCGGGGAGGGAAAAGATCGAGACGGTGGGCGCTTCTCGCTCGTTGCCCTTGCCGAGCCCCTCATCGATCCGCACGACGACACGATTACCCATCTCTGAAGGTGCATCCTTAGCTAGGAGCGTCACCAGCACCGAACGGCGGGTGGGGCCCCCGCTGCATTTCGTACTGCTGCCCGACTCGCATGTCCTTCTTCCGCATCAGTCGAAACGCTAGGCACCCGACCGGCGGATCTAAAGCTGAACATCGCCCCGGCATCACGCTAAGCCGGATCTACGCCCATCAGGCAGTTTCTGCCTGATCGGGAGCGGAATTTAGGTCCGGTTCAAACCGACCCGCCCAACCCCGACATGCCAATTTGCAGGGGATTCGATTAGGGGTGGCAGACGGGATTCGAACCCGCGACCGCCGGCACCACAAGCCGGAGCTCTACCAACTGAGCTACTGCCACCGCGCAGGTCGGGATTCTAGGCGACGGCGGCGACTTCGCCCGGCCGGTTGCTCTCGGCCGTGGCGGTGCCGCCGCGGGAGAACTCGATCTCGTCGTCGATCGGGCCCTTGCGGAGGAGGCGGATGTCCTGGGCGTAGTTCTGGTGCAGGCGCCAGGGGTGGGCCGCCGCTTGCTTGGGAAGCTGGTCGAGGGCGCGGAGGACGTAGCCGGATTTGAGGTCGATGATCGGTTCGGTCTCGATCGCAGGGTCGGGCGCCTTGGGGATGGCGACGCGGTAGCCGTTCGCATCCATGTGCTTGAGGAGGCGGCAGATGTAGTCGGCCACCAGGTCGGTCTTGAGGGTGAAGGAGGCGTTGGTGTAGCCGAGCGCCATGTTCATGTTGGGCACGCCGCTGAACATCATTCCCTTGTAGCCGATGGTGTCGGAGAAGCTCTTCTCCTTGCCGTCGATCAGCACCTGGATGCCGCCGAAAACAAGCATGTTGAGTCCGGTCGCGGTGACGATGATGTCGGCCTCAAGCTCCTTGCCCGACTGCAGCCGAAGCCCCTTCTCGGTGAAGGTCTCGATGTGGTCGGTGACGACCTCGGCCTTGCCCTTGCGGATCGCCTTGAAGAGGTCGGCGTCCGGCACGGCGCAGAGGCGCTCGTCCCACGGGTCGTACCGCGGCTTGAAGTGGGTGTCGATGTCGTAGTCGCTAGGCAGCAGCGGTTCGAGCCGTTTGCGCAGGATCCGCTTGGAGAACTCGGGCCAGCGACGGAAGAGCGTGTAGCTCCCGTGGAGGACGAGGACGTTCTTCCAGCGCACCGCCGCGTAGGCGAGCTTCTCCGGCAACAGGCGCCGCAGCCGCTGCGCGAGCGGGTCGACGGCCGGCCGGGAGACGACGTAGGTGGGAGAGCGCTGCAGCATCGTCACCTGGGCGGCGCGCTCGGCCAGGGCCGGCACCAGCGTCATCGCGGTCGCGCCGCTGCCGATCACGACGACGCGCTTGCCCGCGTACTCGAGGTCCTCGGGCCAGTGCTGGGGGTGGACAGTCTGCCCCTCGAAGCGCTCGGTGCCCTCGAACTTCGGCAGGAAGCCCTCGTCGTAGCGGTAGTAGCCGGTGCAGCCGTACAGCCAGTTGCAGGTCAGCTCGACCGGCTCGCCGTCGCGCTCGGCGCGGACGGTCCAGCGCGCGTCGGCGCTCGACCACTCGGCGGCGGCCACTTTGTGCCCGAAGCGGATCTTCTCCTCCACCCCGTACTCCGAGGCGGTCTCCTTTATGTAGTCGAGGATCGACTCGCCGTCGGCGATCGACTTTTCCCCGAGCCACGGCTTGAACGAGTAGCCGAGGGTGAACATGTCGGAGTCCGAGCGGATGCCGGGATAGCGGAAGAGGTCCCAGGTGCCGCCGATCGACTCGCGCCCCTCGAGGATCGCGTAGGTCTTCTCGGGGCAGTTCTGCTGCAGGTGGACGGCGGCGCCGATGCCGGCGAGGCCGGCGCCGACGATGAGGACGTCTACGTGCTCGGGGGAATCAGGCATGAAGGCCTCCTATTGCTGACGGGTCAGGCGAGCGATCAGGTCGCTCGTCATTGGGGTGGGCTCGAAACTGCCGCGCTTGGCGCCGCGGCGCATCTGGCGGCGGATCGCGCCCTCGACCAGGCCTTTGGGGAGAAGGCGGAGGAGGGCGTAGGAACGGGCGCCGCGCTTGGTCGTCGCCAGGTCGCGGGCAGGCTTGCCGTAGATGGCGCGGACGATGGTGTCGACGGCGGCGCTGAGAGGCTCGGCCGGGACCATGCCCTCGAGGCTGGCGCCGGCGCTGCGGCTGGCGTCGTGGATCGGGGTGCGGATGTAGCCGGGGTAGACGGTGGTGACTGTGACCTCGTCGCCGATCTCCGCCCGCAGCTGCTCGGAGTAGCCGACGACGCCGCGCTTGCTGGCGCCGTAGGCGGTGGCGAAGGGGACGGCCAGGTGGGCGAGACCGGAAGAGATATTGACGACGCGCCCGTGGGAGGCGCGCAGGGCCGGCAACGCCGCGGCGGTGACCCGCCAGGTGCCGAGCAGGTTGACGTCGAGGACGCGGAGGGCGTCGGGGCCCGGCGTCTCGGTCGCGCTCTGCGGCAGGCCGATGCCGGCGCAGTTGACGAGGGCGTCGGCGCCCCCACCCAGCTGCTTCAGAGCCTGGGCGATCGCGTTGTCTACCGATGTCTTGTCGGTGACGTCGCAGGCGATCAGGCCGTCGACGGGGTGGAGGTCGAGACCGGCGACCTCTGCCCCACGCTCGCGCAGGGCCTTTGCACTTGCCTCGCCGATGCCGCTGGCGGCGCCGGTGATGATCACGCGCTTGCTCACCGGCGGAACCTTATCAACATCGTGTCGAGAGAGCCAACACTCTGTTGATCCCGTCGACAGCATGTATGGTGGATGGATGGCCACGGCTTCGAAACCCGCCGACGGGAGCAGCTCGGAAGCACCCACGAATCGCGGGCGCCGCAGCGCCCGCACCAACGGCGACGACCGCGAGCGCGCAATCCTCGCCAGCGCAGAACGGCTACTCGAGGAGAAACCGCTGAACGAGATCTCCGTCGACGACCTCGCCAAGGGAGCCGGCATCTCCCGGCCGACCTTCTACTTCTACTTCCCGTCCCGAGACGCAGTCGTGCTGACGATCATCGAACGGATGATTCCCGCGATCACCGTGGCCGGGCACGATCAAACGCTGGCGACTATCGCGGAGGATCCGAAAGCAGGCCTGAAACAGACGCTTTCGGATATTTACGCGACGTTCAAGGAGCGCGAAGCCGTCGTCCTCGCGGCTGCCGAGCTGCGAACCACCAATCAGGAGGCGCGGGAACTCTGGGCGAGGATCATGGAAAGCTGGGTCTCCGACGTCACGGCAATCATCGAAGTCGAGCGTGCCAGCGGCGCGGCCCCGGAGGGGATTCCGGCCCGGGACCTGGCAATCGCTTTGGTGCAGATGAACGAACGGGTCCAGCATGGCGCGTTCGTCTCTGAGTCACCCTCCCTCAGTGAGGACAGGTCGACCGACGTCCTCGTCGAGATCTGGCTGCGGGCGATCTACGGCAGCGCCTAAACGGCGAGACCGCAAAAACCCTTCCTCAAGAAGGAATTTTGCGGTTTCGCGCTTAATCCGCGAGCGCCGGGGCGATCTCCCGGCCCATCAGCGCGACCGCGTCGAGGTCGCGGTGCAGCAGGTGCTGCCCCATGATCCGGGTCAGGCCTGCGTCCTCAAGCTCGCGCAGCTGCTCGATCGCCTCTTCGGTCGTGCCGAGGATCGTGCTCGGGCGCAGGCTGGCGATGAACGCCTCGCCGTCGCCGTCCTCGCCTTTCCAGCGCGAAAGGCGGGAGGCGCGGTCGAGCAGCTCGTCGCGATCGGCCCCGACCAGCCAGCCGGTCATCATCGAGAGCGGCAGCATCGCCGGGTCCCGCCCCTCCTCTTCGCAGGCCTCGTCGAGGCGCTTGCGGATGTCGGCGATCTCCTCCGCCGTCGCCATCACCGTGTTGTACTCGGTCGCCCAGCGGGCGCCGATCCGCAGGCTGCGCGGCCCGCCTTTGGCGCCGAGGATCAGCGGCAGCGGCTGCTGCAACGGCTTCGGCCGCGCGTCGAGCTCATGGGCGCGGTAGTGGGCGCCGTCGAAGCTGAACGGCCCCTCGCCCCAGTGGCCGCGGACGATCTGCATCTGCTCTTCGAGAGCCTCCATCCGCGGCCCGACCGGCGGCAGGTCGAAGCCGTAGAGCTCATGCTCGCGCTCCCACCAACCGGCGCCGATCCCGACCTCGACCCGGCCGCCGGAGACGTGGTCGGCGGTCACCGCAGCCTTCGCCAACAGCGCCGGGTGGCGGAAGGTCGCCGGCGAGACCATCGTCCCCAATCGCAGGGTCTCCGTCACAGCACCCAGCGCGGTGATCGTCCCCCAGGCGTCGAGCGAGCCGCGCTCGCGCCGGTCGTCGACCGAGAGGTAGTGGTCGGAGCGGAACATCGTCCCGACGCCGTTCGCTTCGCAGGCCCCGGCCAGCGCCAGCCAGTCCTCCCAGGTCACGTCCTCCTGGCCCTCGATCATCAGGCAGACCTCCATCCCGCTCCCCTACCCGCCGGCGACGATTTCAGCGAAGGCGGCGAAGCCGGGCCCGGTGCGCTCAACCAGCGTGCCCTCGAGATCGGCCGCCCGCTCCGGCAGAGCGTGCGTCCCTTCATCACCGAGCGCGGCGCACGCTTCGGCGACCATCGGCGGGGCCTCCATCCAAGCCTCGACCAGAGCGAAGTCCGCCTCGGGATGGAAGAGGACGCCCCAGGCGTTGCCGGCGCGGAAGGCCTGGCAAGCGGTGCGCTCCGAGGAGGCGAGGTGCTCGGCCCCGTCTGGGAGGTCGAAGCAGTCGCCGTGCCAGTGCAGGACCTCGGTGCGCGGGGCAAGACCGCCGAGTAGTGGGTCCGTGGGCGCGGCGATCTCGACGGGCGCAAAGCCGATCTCCCGCTCCCCCGGCCGCACCTCCGCCCCGAGCGCCCGCGCCAGCAGCTGCGCGCCGAGGCAGATCCCGAGCACGGGCATCTCCCGCGCAACCGCCTCGGCCAGCCACTCGCGCTCCGCCGCGAGCGCAGGGAAGCGCTCGACTTCGTCGACGTTCATCGGCCCGCCCATGACGACCGCGCCCGCGACCTCGTGGTGCGCTGGAAGAGGCTGACCCGTCAACGGTTTCACCGTCTTCACCCTCAGCCCACCGCAAGCATCGAGGATCCGGTGCGGCCCCTCCCAGGGCACGTGCTGGATCGCCAGCAAGGTCGGACGCTCGTCCAGGGTCATCGAGCGTCAGGCTAGCCTCCGCTTTTGAATGACGCAGCCGACTTTCACCACACCAGGGTGGGGCCAAAATCGGATGCGCGGCTTGGCGGTCGTCGCGCTCGCGGCTCTACTCCTCGGCGCGGTGCTCGTCGCCTCATCCGCCTCCGCCGTCGGCCCCTACCCCGCCCTCTCCCCCTGCCCGGTCTTCCCGGACCCGCCGGCGTCGCTCTCCCCCCGCGCGCCTTCCCTCCCGACCGAGGCGGCCTGGAACCAGGACATCTCGAAGGCACCGCGGGATCCGCGCTCGAACGCCTACATCGCCTACATCGACTCCCAAGGCGCCGACCACCTGCATCCGGACTTCGGCTCGCCGCGCGCGTACGGCTTCCCCTACTCCGTCGTCGCTGCCGGCCAGCGCCCGCTGCCGATCAACTACACCGCCTACGGGGACGAGAGCGACCCCGGCCCGTTCCCGGTCCCGGGCAAGGCGCCGGTCGAGGGCGGCAACGGCAGCGACGGCGACCGGCACGTCCTTGTCGTCGACCGCTCCGCCTGCAAGCTCTACGAGCTCTACCGCGCCTTCTACGTCGCCAAGCCGCGCCCGCACTGGAACGCCGACTCGGGGACCGAGTGGGACCTGCGCTCCGCCGCTCGCCGCGCCGACGGCTGGACCTCCGCCGACGCCGCCGGGCTGCCGATCTTCCCCGGCCTGGTCCGCTACGACGAGGCCGCCGGCGGCAGCATCGACCACGCGATCCGCGTCACCTTCGAGAGCACCCGCGACGCCTGGGTCCACCCCGCCTCCCACTGCGCCGGCGACACCTCCAGCCCGAGCGCGCCGCCGATGGGCCTGCGCCTACGACTGAAAGCGGGATACGGGCTCGGCCGCTTCAGCGGCGCCGCCCGCACGATCGCCCTGGCGATGAAGCGCTACGGCCTGATCGTCGCCGACAACGGCTCCAACTGGTTCTTCTCCGGGACGAGCGACAAGCGCTGGGACGACGACGACCTCAACCAGCTGAAGCAGATACCTGGGAACGCCTTCGAGGTCGTGAAGAGTCGGGCAAGCGTCCATTCATGCTGATTTGCGGGGATTGGATTGGGTACTTGAGCCAATAGGGAACCCCCCGAGGAGAGAGGAAAATGGCTCAGACCAAAAACAAATCGACCGCGAAACCGAAAAGCTCGCAGTCGTCGAAATCCACCAAACCGGCGTCGAGATCGAAACCGAAATCGTCGTCGAAACCAAAAGCTAAATCGTCGTCGAAACCGAAATCCAAATCGAAACCGAAAACCAAATCGGCTTCGAAAGCGAAACCGGCTTCGAAATCGAAAGCCTCGAAAGGCAAATCGAAATCGAGCAGCAAACCGCGCAGCTCCAGCAATGGCGCCTCGCGTTCGAACGGCTCGTCGAGCAAACAGTCGAACGTCGAGGCAGTGCGGAACGCCGTCGGCGGCAAAGCTAAAAGCGCCGGCAAGACCGTCGGCAAAGTCGCGAGCAAAGCGAAAGTGCCGCTCGTTGCCGGCGGTGCCGCGGTGGCCGGAGCAGCCGGGGGCATGGCCCTCGCCGCTTCGAAGAAAGGCCGCAAAGGCGGGATCGGCAAGGCGCTTGCCAGTGGCAGCAAAGCGATCCCCCGCAAACCGAAGATCAAGGCCCCCAAGGTCAGCTCCAAGGACGTCGCCAAGGCGGCCAAGGGCGTAGGGAACTTCAGCGCGCAGGTCAGCGAGATCGCCGCGGGCGTCGACAGCGCTGCATCCGGAAGGAACGGCAAGCACCGTTCCCCGGTAGAGGTCGTTCTACAGGGACTTACCGCGAGGCGTTAGCGCCGGGCTGGCCCTGAGGACATGGCTGCGACCGCGCGTACGGGACGCGCGGTCGCCGGCCCAACTTCGCTCAGCCCGCCTCCGCTTCGCCCGCTTCGCGCCGGCGGCGCTCCTCCACTTCCCGCCTGACGTCCTCGGCCTCGAAGCCCTCGCCTTCGGCCGGGTGGACGACCCACTGCTCGACCGCCCAGTCGATCTTGACGTCGCGGTAGGTGACGCCCTCCTCGGGCTCCTCGGGGATGTTCTCGCGCTGGACGTCGACCTCGGTCTCGTGGCCGGGCTCACCGTAGTAGGTGACCTTGCGGCGCTCCGGCACCTTCCCGAACTTGACCTCCTTGGCCTTGACCGAGGTGAAGAACTCGAGGTCGGGACGACGGCCGCTCACGCGGCCGCCGCCTTCTCGACGTCGTGGACGGTGACGCGGCCTTCGGCCCCGGTGCCCTCGACATCCTCGATGTCGACGCCGTGCTCCTCGGCCTTGCGCAGCGCCGCCGCGGTCGCGTTGTGCTTCTCGGCCCGGCGCTGGCGCCGGCGCTCGCCCAGCTCCATCGCCTTGTGGGTCGCCGCCAGCCCGAGGTCCTTGGCCTCGTCGCTTGCGGCCGACCCGATTTCTTTGGCGACGATTTTGGCGATCGCTTTGGCGATTTGACCGCCGGAGACACCTTCGCCACCGTTGCCTCCGCCGTCGCCCCCGTTACCGCCGTTGCCGCCTCCGCCGCCACCGGAGCCTCCCCCGGCCGCGCCCGCAAGCCCGGCGAGACCGCCGACGCCGCCAAGGGCGTCACCGGCGCCTTCACCGAGGCCGCCGACGGCGTGGCCCGCGCCTTCGCCGACCTCGCCGACCGCTTTGTTCGCGCCTTCGCCGACTTCTTCGACGGCACCGCCGGCGCCTTTGCCGACGTCTTTAACGGCCCCACCGGCACCCTCTCCGACGTCTTTGACAGCGCCACCGGCGCCCTCGCCGACGTCTTCGACCGCGCTGCCGGCTCCTTCGCCGATCTGCCCGACCGCTTTGTTCGCCCCTTCGCCGACTTCGCCGACGGCTTTACCGGCGCCCTCGGTCACGGGTTTGAGCGATTTCGCGATTTCTTTCAGCACGTCGGGGTTGCGGTCGAGGGTGGTGAGGACGCGATCGATGATCGCGGTCACGTGGTCGAGCCGCGCCCGCATCAGTGCCTGCGCTTCCACGCCTTTGATGTTGAGTTCGACCTTGCCCAGCTCGACGTGGACGCCGACGCTGAGTTTCACCAGGTCGAGCACCTCGGCGTGCAGGGAGACCCGCGCCAACAGGTCGTCGAGCTCGAAGTGGATCTCGTCGACCTTGACGACCGGGACGTCGATGATGACGTCGGGCTCGTCGGTATCGCTGATTTCGACCGGGTCGATCACCGTATAGTCTTCGTACATCCGCTCGGGTACGGTCTTGTCTTCGCCCTGATTGCGGATCTCGCTCTGCCGCTCGCCGTCGACCGAGCTGTCTTTCTGCCGGTCTTTCTTCAGCGGGCTTTTGTTGCGCCCGCTGCCCTCGGTGCGCTGCCGCACTTTTTTACCTTCGGACGTTTTCGATCTCGATTTCGAGCTCGATTTTTTGCCCTGGCTTTTGCGCTTGGTCTGCTGCGCCATCACACCTCTCCTCAGTTGGGTTCCTCTTCCCCTTAAGGAAGTTTTTCCCGTTGAGATGAGGCGCAAACGGCTTTGGCCGTGAATCTGCCCCCGCCTGCGTAATCTTGAGACGCAATGGGTCCCACGGCGGCAGTGCTGCAGGTGACGATCGCCCTGATCGGAGCCGGCGGCGGCAACCACGCGGTGAGCGCGATCGGCGACAGCCTTGCCCTGGTCGAAGCGCGCCGGCAGGTCGAATCCCGACCCAGCGCCGCTCCCGCCCCCAGGAAGGTCGAGCTGCCGAGCGAAGAGGAAATCGCCGCCGACCCGAGCGTCCTGCCGCCCGCCTCGGCCGGCAGCAACGGCACCCACGTCCCCCACGCCTCGAACCTCAGCCGCGAGGAGATCTTCGCCCACCGCCGCGGCGGCGACGCGAACTCCACCGCGATCCTCCTCACCGGCGTCGCGCTCGCGCCACCCGACGCACCCGAGCCCGTGCAGGGAGCGATCAACGCCGCCAACACGATTGTCGGGCGCCCCTACGTCTGGGGCGGCGGCCACGCCTCCTTCTACGACGACTCCTACGACTGCTCGGGCGCGGTCAGCTTCGCTCTCTTCGGCGGCGGGCTGATCCCCCGCCCGCTCGCCTCGGGCGACCTGATGCACTGGGGAGCGCCCGGCGCCGGCAAGTGGATCACCGTCTACGCCAACCCCGGCCACACCTTCGTCGAGATCGCCGGGCTCCGCTTCGACACCGTCGGCGACGAGCAGGGCACCGGCCCCCGCTGGCACCTCGCCACCGCCGACACCGGCAGCTTCGTCGCCCGCCACCCGCCGGGGCTCTGATGTCCACCGGGACCGGACGCCTCCGGGCAAACGAGAACCGGATCAAGGCGATCAGCCATCCGCTGCGGGCGGCGGTCCTCCGCATCCTCTCCGAACGCACGGCAAGCCCGGCGGAGATGGCCCGCGAGCTGGGCGCGGAGCTGTCGAACGTCAGCTACCACGCCAAGCAGCTGGTCGCGTTCGGAGCCGCGGAGCTGGTCGACATCCAGGTTGTGCGCGGCGCCCTCGAGCACTTCTACCGCGCGACCGAGCAGCCCCTGATCGAAATAGAGGAGTGGCTGACCCTCGACGAGCAGGGGCTGCGGGAGGCGTTGGAGGCACACGAGCGCACCCGTCTGGAGATCCTCGAGATCGAGGCGCGCAGCACCGCCCGCCTGGCCGAGACGGGCGAGGCCGGGGTCAGCGTCTCCAGCTCCCAGGCCTGTCTTCAGATGCCCGAGGCAAAGCGGCGCTAGCCGGAGAGCACGAGCTTCGCCATGAACTTAGACCCTCTGCCTGCTGTAAGGCGGAGCTAGGAGAGCGGGTTGTACCGCGGGTCCGGCGCGGCCGCGCGGGCGCTGGCGAAGGCCTCGGCCGCCGTCGCCAGGGTTATCCGCGCCTTCGGCAGCAGGGCGCCGCCGGCCGGGGTCAGCTCGACCCGGCGGGTGGTGCGGAAGAAGAGGACGCGGCCGACCTCCTCCTCGAGGCAGCGGATCTGGCTCGAGAGCGCCTGCTGGGAAACGCTCGCCCGCCGCGCCGCCCGGGAGAAGCTGAGCTCGTCGGCGAGGAGGACGAAGTAGCGCAACCGGCGCAGATCGACGGCGCCGTTGCCCTCGTTCAGCTCGATCGATTGTGCTTCCTGGGACACGAGACCGTCCTCTACGCATGACGATGGCGGAGAGAGGGTCCTCGGCGGCGGGATTTTGCCCCCGCCGGGTGCCCTACTGAGTGAAGAAACGGCCTGGCCTAGGGTCCGGGGCGTCGAGCTGAGCCTAGCAACCGGGTTGAGCCGGCCTAAAGGCCGGGCCGATCGATAAAAGGTTCCTTTCCTAAACCTTAAGTTTTTGGACAGATTGTCGATAGGAGGTTCTCGGAGCGCTCGCACCGCTCGTTACCCATCCGAAGGAGATCTCATGAATCGCACCCGTAAACGCGTCCTCATCGCGGGGACCTGCGTGGTTGCCCTGGCTGTCGCCGCCGCCGCCTACGCGTACTTCACGAGCGCCGGCTCGGGCACCGCCACCGCCAAAGTCGGAACCAGCTCCGCCGTCACCTTGAAAGGCACCGTCGCCGGCAACCTCTACCCCGGCGCTTCTTCCCAGGTCTCCTTCACCGTCGACAACCCCTCCGGCGGCGCCCAGCGCGTCGGCACCATCAGCCTCACCGGCATCACCGTCGATGCCGGCCACTCGACCTGCAGCGTCGTCATCACCGGCGGCAACCCGGACTTCACGATGCCTCCGGTTGCGGTCAACGCCACCTTCCCCGCGGGCAACGGGCAGGCGGTGACGCCGAAAGGCACGCTGGCGATGAACGACACGGGCGTCAACCAGAACGCCTGTCAGGGGGCTGAACTGACCCTCGCCCTCTCGAGCAACTAGGCGACATCGCCGCGAGCCGATGTCTGGCGCTCCGAGCAACAGGTACCGACGGGCGGCCAGGGCGATCGTCGCCCTGGCCGTCGCCGTCGCCTGCCTCGGCGGCGTCGCGTTCGCGGCCACCGGCCTTGACCAGGCAAAGCCCGCCGCCGAGAAGCCCGCAGCCGAACGGCCGCGCAGCCCAGGAGACGGCCCGCCCCGGCCGAGCCTGATCGAAGTGCCCGCTGCCGTGGGCGTCGATCCAGACACCCAGTTCCGGTTCCACGTCGCGCCGCCGCAAGGCAAGCCGGGCGAGCCGGCGACCGGTACGCCGGCGCAGCCGGGCGCCAGGTGGAGGCGGTTCGAATGCCGCTTCGACGGCGACGAGTGGTCGCCCTGCTCCTCTCCGCACGTGCTGGTCGGCCTCGACACGGGGCTGCACTCGTTCGCTGTCAGGGCACTCAACCGGCGCGACCAGTTCGGCAAGGCCGCGCACTACCGCTGGACGCAGCTGGAGCCGATGGAGTTCACCATCGACCCCCTGTTCGGCGAGCTGCCGGAGCTGATGCCGGGAGACCCGGCGCAGCAGCTGCCGGTCCGGATCAGCAACCCCAACCCGGCGGCGATCGAAGTCACCAGCATCACGGTCTCGGTCACCCCGGACCGCCCTGGCTGCGCCGCCGATCCCAACTTCGCGGCCACTGCCGCGGGCTTGACGCCGGAGGCGCCGCTGGCGATTCCTCCGGGTGGATCGGCCACGCTGCCGAGCGCGACGGCCGGCGCGCCGACCTTGGCGCTGCGCGAACTCCCCGTCGACCAGAACTCCTGCCAGGGAGCCTCTCTCCACCTCGTCTTCAGCGGTGAGGCGCGCGGGTGAAGCGGCCCCGCAAAACCGGCGTCGCCGGCTGCCTCCTCGCGGGGGTAGCGGTCGCCCTGGCCGGCAGCGCCCTGGCCTACTTCTCCGCCAACGGGACCGGCAGCGCGTCTGCCGCGGTGATGAAACTGACGGCGCCGACGATCACCGCCGCCACCCCGGCGGCGGGCGGCGCGGTCACCCTCACCTGGAGCGCGATGACGCCTCCCGGCGAAGGCACCGTCAGCTACTACGTCAAGCGTGACGGCGGCGCCCCCGCGGGCAACTGCCCCAGCCAGTCCTCGCCGAGCGGCGTCACGACCTGCATCGACGGCGCCGTCCCGATCGGCGAACACACCTACGAAGTGATCGCCCTCTGGCGCACCTGGGAAGCGACGAGCAGCGGCAAAACGGCGAAAATCACCACCGGGGTCACCACCGCCTTCACCGTCTCCGCCAGCGCGACCGCGATCACCGCCGGCGGCACGAGCAACCTGACGATCACCGCCAAGGACGAAAAAGGCAACACCGTCACCACCTACACCGGCTCCCACAGCCTCGTCTTCTCGGGGGCCGAAGCCGCTCCCGGTGGGACCAAACCGACCGTCTCCAACAGCTCCGGAACGGCGACCAACTTCGGGACCGCGACCGCGATCAGCTTCACCAACGGCGTCGCCACTGTCAACTCGACCAAAAACGGGGTCCTCCGTCTCTACGGGGCCGGAACCGCGAACATCGTCGCCACGGAGGGCTCGATCACGACGCCCAGCCCGGCGGCGATCACGGTCGCTGCCGCTGCGGCCTCCAAATTCGCCCTCACCGCAGCCTCGGCGACCCCGGCCGTCGGCGCCGTCGACGCGCTGACGACGACCGCCCAGGACACCTACGGCAACACCGCGACCTCCTACGCCGGCGCCCACAGCCTCGTCTTCTCGGGGGCGAGCGCCAGCCCCAGCGGCACCCTTCCGACTGTCAGCGATTCCAGCGGCGCCGACATTGCCTTCGGCACCGCGACCACGGTCAACTTCACCGCCGGCGTCGCCAAAGCGAGCGAAGGCGCGGGCGGCAACATGAAGCTCTACAAGACCGGCTCGACCGCCGTCAAAGCAACCGAGGGATCGCTCCTGACCCCGACCGCCGTCACGGTGACGGTTGCCGCGGGGACGGCGACGAAGCTCGTCCTCACCTCGGCGACGGCGACGCCGGTGGCGGCCACCGGCTTCAACCTGACGACGACCGCGCAGGACGTCTACGGCAACACCGCGACCGGCTACACCGGCGCCAAGAGCATCACCTTCGCCGGAGCCACCGCCAGCCCCAGCGGCGCTTTGCCGACGGTCGTCAACAGCGCCGGCACCGCGGTCAACTTCGGCACCGCCACCGCGCTCAGCTTCACCTCCGGCGTCGCCACCCCGGCCTCCTCGAAAAACGGCTTCACGAAACTGAACAAGGTGGAGACCGCCTCGATCACCGCCAGCGATGGGACCATCTCCACCGCGGCTTCCCTCCCCCTCACGGTCTCCGCCGGCGCCGCCAACCGGCTCGCCTTCAGCGGCCTCACCACTAGTGCCGGGGTGATCGGCTCACCCTGCTTCTTCACCTGCGCGGTCACCACCCTCGGCAACTCCGGCACGATCAAAGCCAAGCTCGCCGTCACCGACAGCGTCGGCAACCAGATCTCCAACTCCGCCAGGACGATCACGGTCACCGCCACCGCCGGCAGCACCGTCACCGGCTCGCCCCTCACCACTCCCGAATCCGGCCCGGCGGTCACCGGCACCGAATTCACCTATACCGCCCCCGCGTCGGGCTCCTTCACCCACACCATCACCGCCGCCTCGACCGGCCTCACCAGCGCCACGGCAACGGCCAGCAAATAGAGCGCGGCAACCGCCTAGGCGCCTACCGCTTAGGCCCGGCGGTAGCGGATGTGCGTGGCGAGCGGAGAGTGGAGCGCCTCGACCGGCTCGAACTCGAAGGGCTCGACCCCGTCGAACAGCGGCTCGCCGGAGCCGAGGAGAACAGGGGCAATGTCGAGGGTGAGCTCGTCGATGACGCCGGCGGCGAGAGCTTGACGGACGGTCGAAGCGCCACCCGCGATGTCGACGCCATCGTCGCCGGCCGCCTCGAGCGCCTGGGCATAGGCGGCGTCGAAGCCTTCGGTGACGAAGTGGAAGCTCGTGCCGCCCTCCATCACGACCGGCTCGCGGGCATGGTGGGTGAGCACGAAGACCGGCGCGTGGTAGGGCGGCTCGGGCCCCCACCAACCGTCCCAGTCCTCTTCCCACTCACCGCGGATCGGCCCGAACATGTTGCGCCCCATCACATAGGCCCCCCGCGGCCGCATCAGCCAGCCTTCCGCCGTCGCGTCGGCCTCGTTAGCCCGCTCGTCCCCCAGGTGCCAGCCGTGGAGCTCCATGCCCCCCTTCCCCAGGGGATCGTCCCGACTCTGGCCCGGCCCGGCGACGAAGCCGTCGAGCGAGATCGACATGTGGCAGGTGGTCTCCGGCATCAGGGCCTCCAACTTATTACGGTTGCGGGTCTCGAACCAACGAACGGGAGAATCTTGTCTGGTCTACGTCCTCGCGGTAGAGCCATAACCGCGCCGCTGCGCGCGCACAACTACCGGACCGCGGCATCTCTCGTCAAAACCTTCCCGGATCCCGTCGCCGTTTCCTGGCGCTATCTGACGGGGCGCGGTGCCTATCCCTACCGGGCCCGCGTGCGCACGCCGGCGGGCACCATCGAGCTCGACCTCCACAGTGCCCACGACCTACTTACGGTCAACGAGATCTTCAACCGGGTCGACTATCCAGCCGACGAGGAGGCCCAGGTCGTCGTCGACATCGGCGCCAACATCGGCGTCAGCGCGGCCTACTTCGCAACCCGCTCCGCAACCCGCTCCGCAACCACGCGCGTCTACTCCTACGAGCCATCGCCGGTCAACCTGGAGCGCCTGCAGACGAACGTCGCCCCGTTCGGCGACCGCGTTACGGTGATCCCCAAAGCCGTCGGGCCGAAGGCGGGCAAGTTGAAGTTCGACGCCGAGCCGATCGGCCGCTACGGCCGTCTGCTCGACGACACCGTCGCCCACTCCGAGCATGCGATCGAGGTGGACGTCGTGACCCTCGACCAAGCGCTCGCGGAAGTCCTCGCCCAAGAGCCTCAAATCGACGTCCTCAAGATCGACACCGAGGGCGCCGAGATACCCACCATCGCCGCAGCCGACATCGAACTCCTCGCGCGCGTCGGGGTCATCTACCTCGAGGCTGCCCCTGATGAGCGGATTCGCCCAGACCTGACCCAGCGCCAGAGAGGCGAAATCTGCATGCTCACCCCGATTAGCGGTCCACGAAAGTTCGCAACCGAGGCACTAGAGCGCCCCCGGCTGGATTCGAACCGGCGACCGTTCGACTGAGTTCGCTGGAGTGGGGACCAATTTCGGGACCAAGTTTTCGGCGCGATTCAGGCCCGAAAGGCTCCTATGGCAACTGGCCGTGGAGCCGCCGATGCGCAATCTCGTAAACAGTCAGCGCATTGGAGTCGGGAGGGTGATGGCGAACGCCGAAGGCGAGGTAGCGGAGCGCGAGACCGTCGCTCTCGCGGATGAAGCGGAAGACCATCCCGAACTTGCCGTTCGGAGCCGGCAAATAGACCTTGAAGCAGGCTGGGAGCTCCGTACCGTCACGACCTTCGGCATCGCATCGGCGCAGTGCCTCGGCTCCAGCACGGCCGCTTCGCATCGTGTCCTCGAGCACCCTCGTTGAAGAGGACACGGGCATGACCCCGCCGGATTGGCAAGAACTACCCCTCGCCGTCTGCGGGCTGGAACGGCCCGTGCTCTGCCTCTAGCGCCGCGATCTCCTCCTCAGAGGCCTCGCGCTCATCCTTGCCGAGCATCGCTTGCCAGGAGGTGTCGCGGGTGATCACGAACTCGTTGGCGCTGCGCTCCTCGGTGATGATGAACTCACCCTCGAGAGCGCCGCTGACCTTGATGTGCGCGGGCTGCTCCATCGCCAGAAATCATCGCAGACCGGTCGGCGAGGCTATTAGGCTTGGCTCATGGCGCACCACAAGCGCAAACGACCGAAGCACCGCCGAGACGGCTGCCTCCTCTGTAAGTCGCACAAGCTGACGACCGCCGTTACGGCAGAACGCCGTAAGAACCGCCGCCGCTGGCTCTCGCATGAGCAAGCGGCCGGGTGGATTCCCAGGTAAGGCTCGTCTCCTTCAAGCCTTAGCGCCCCCGGCTGGATTCGAACCAGCGACCGTCGGATTAGAAGTCCGATGCTCTATCCGGCTGAGCTACGGGGGCAGTGGCTTCAAGGTTAGGCGGTGATCGGGCGGCTCGCCTAGGATCCGGCGATGGCGAAAGTCGAGGTTGCGGGGCGGGAGTTTCATTACGAGCGGGCCGGCTCTGGTGAGCCGTTGTTGCTGATCCAGGGGATGAGCGGGACGCACGTGTCCTGGGGCGAGCCGTTCAAAGGCGCTTTGGAGGAGAGCTTCGACGTCGTCGCCTTCGACAACCGCGGGATCGGGTTGTCGGACCCGGTGGAGGGGCCGTTCACGATCGTCGAGATGGCCGGGGACACGGCGGCGCTGCTGAGGGAGCTCGGGCTCGAGAGCGCCCACGTGGTCGGGATC
The DNA here is from genome assembly GCA_045805765.1 of Solirubrobacterales bacterium. Classification (GTDB taxonomy): domain Bacteria; phylum Actinomycetota; class Thermoleophilia; order Solirubrobacterales; family 70-9; genus VAYN01. The sequence goes on along the minus strand of JBJMKN010000042.1, from coordinate 3,607 downwards.
TCGATGGGCGGGATGATCGCCCAGGAGCTGGCGCTCGCCGAGCCGCGGCTACTGCGCTCGCTGACGCTCGGCTGCACCTACTGCGGCGGGCCCGGCTCGCAGCTGATGCCGGAGGAGAACCTGCAGAAGCTCGTCGCCGGCATGTCCTCGGGCGATCGCGACAGGGCGATCCGGGCCGGCTACGAAGTCAACCTCTCCCCCGCCTTCCGCGCCGACGAGTCAACCTGGCCGCCCTTCCACGAGATGGCGACCTTGGTGCCGGCGGCGAAAGCGACGATCGAACTGCAGGCCCAAGCCATCATCGGCCACGACACCAGCGGCCGGCTCGGCGAGATCGAGGCGCCGACGTTGATCGTCCACGGCACCGTCGACGGCGTCCTCCCCTTCCCCAACGGTGAGCAGATCGCCTCGCTCATGCCCAGCGCGCGCTTCGAGGCCCTCGAGGACGTCGGCCACATGTTCTGGTGGGAGCAGCCGCAGCGCTCGGCCGAGCTGATCCGCGAGCACGCGCTCGCCGCCCGTAGGGCGACTTAGTCAACCAGTGGTTGACCTTTGCGCCCCGTCCTATTCGACGGGCTCTTCGCCGACCACCGTCGGCCGCTTTTCCGGCTTGCACCCAGAGGGGTCGAGCTTGCCGTTGACCTTGAAGACGTAGTCGGGCTGCGGTGAGGCTTTGAAGTCTTTGACGACGAGCTTCACGGCCGGGTCGTTCTTCACCCAGGCGAAAACGGGGAACTGGTACGGGTTGGGGACGCCCGAGTTGTAGGGGCCGGTGTCCTGGGTGTACTGGCTCAGCACCAGGTATTCGTAGCCGCCTTCGTTGATCAGGCCGCGTAGGCGCTGGCAGGTAACCGGCAGCCGGTTGGCGCCGTGCGGGCCTTTGACGCCGATGAACTCGACGTGGTTGGAGGCGTCGTTGCCGTAGAAGCCGTACTGGCCGAAGATGATCTGGCTCGAGCCGATGATCCCGATCTTCTTGTCCTTCAGCTTCTGGGTGTAGACGTAGGCTTCCTTCGGCCCGCCTTCGCCGAGGAACGGGTCCGGGTTGACGTAGTGCTGGTCGGCGTACTGGACCTGCTGCGCCCGTCCGAGCACCACCGCCAGCAGCACCAGCACCGCCGCCCCCGCCGCGACCGCGGCGCGGCTGAAAGTCCAGCGCGTCCGCCCCAGCGACAGCGCCGCCGGCGCCCAGACCAGGCACAGCGTCAAGAAGACGGTGCCGACGATGTAGCTGGTGAACCAGCGCGGCGTCGTCAGCACCGTGATCGCGAAGACCCCGGTGAGGAAGAGCAGCGTCTGCCAGGCGCGCCGGTCGGGGGCCCGGATCGGCCGCGCCAGCGGCAGCATCGCCATCGCCAGCACCAGCCCCGGCACGAGGTAGCGCGTGTTGGTGAAGAACCCCGTCGGTGAGCCCTCCTGCCCGGCCGCCGTCAGCGGCGTGAAGACGTAGACGACCGCGGTCAGCAGAGAGGCGACGGCGATCACCCGGAGGATCCTGTTGCGGGATTTCCAGGCGATGTAGACGGCGGCGGTGACGGCCATGATCAGGATCAGCGGCCAGAGCGGCCCGAAGGCGTTGTCGAGCTCCGGGAAGAACCAGCGCCGGTAGATCGTCGGGTTGGTGATGTAGTCGATGACGGCGAAGCGTGGCCGCGGGTCGAGCGGCATCTGGTCGGGCTTCGGCAGGTTGAGCGGCCCGAATTTGGTGATCGGAATCGGGTTGCCGCCGGTCTTGATCGCCGCCCGCAGATACCAGTAGCCGCCGACGATCAGCATCGGCAGCCCCATCACCCAGGCCGTGGTCCAGCGCCGGCCGCGGCCGCTGAAGAGGATGACGCCAAGCGCGATCGCCACCACCGGGACGAGAAACGTCGTCTTCACCGAGGCGGCAAGCCCGGCGGCGATCCCGGCCATCACCAGCGGCCCCTTGTCGAGCAGCGGCGCGTCCCGCTCGGGCGCGTCCTGGACCGCCCCGCTTACGGGCGCTCTTCGCTGGTGGCCGTTGATCAGGAAGGCGGCGAAGGCGAGCAGAAAGGCCAGGCCCATGATGTCGTTGCGAGCCTCGCCGGGCTGGGTTTCGATCATCACCCCCGCGTCCAGCACGATCGCGGCCGCGACCAGGGTTGCCGGCCCAACCTTGTAGGGCCGCCCCATGCACCAGGCGGCGAGGAGCCCGATCGGCAGCCAAATGAGGTTCTGCAGCGGCGCCAGCCAGTCGCTCTTGAAGAGGACGATCGTGGCCGCGTTGACCAGCTCGGTGGAGGCCGGGTAGAACCAGGCCGCCAGGCGCAGCGGGTCCGTGTAGTGGAGGTGGACCGTCGAGTGTTCCTGGGCGATAAACGCCGAGAAGGGCATGTGGTACCAGGTGGTGTCGCCGCCGAACATCCCGAAGTCGAGGCTGGACTGGGCCGGGAAGCTCCACTCCGCCACCGTCCAGGAGGCGACGCCGAGGGCGATCATCAGGGCGATGTTCTCCACCCGCGGGGCCGCCACCTCACGCCCCTCTCCCGCCGCTTTCGAGCGCCCGAGCCAGGCGGCGCCGAGGCCGACGCCGATGCAGAGGACGACGATCCAGCCGAAGTAAAGGAGGCTGAGCGAGCCGAGGATCTCGAGGCAGACGACGAGCATCGCGACCGCCAACGTCGCGTCGGCGAGGCGGGCCAGCGCGCCGGTGAACTCCGGCACGATCCAGCGCCGCAGCCAGTAAGCGCCGAGGGCGAGGGCGGCGACGATCCCGATCAGGGCAAGGCAGCCGGCGATGTAGGAGCCGAATGAGGGTGCCACGAGGGCGGGGATGCTATTCGGCGTGCCCCCGGAGCACCGCCGCGGCTAAGCCGCGGCAGCGGGGATGGTGCAGGCGACCCCGGTCCCTTTCAGGCCGCAGTAGCCGTTCGGCACCTTGTGCAGGTACTGCTGGTGGTAGTCCTCGGCGTAGTAGAAGGGCCCGGCGGGCTCGACCTCGGTCGTCACCGCCTCCTTGCCGGCGGCCCGCAGGGACTCGCCGTAGGCCTCGACCGCCATCTCCGCGGTCGCCTTCTGGGCGTCGTTGGTGAAGTAGATGCCGGAGCGGTACTGGGTGCCGACGTCGTTGCCCTGGCGCATCCCCTGGGTCGGGTCGTGGCCCTCCCAGAACGGGCGCAGCACCTCGTCGAACGAGATCTCCGCCGGGCGGAAGACCACGAGCACCGCCTCGTTGTGCCCGGTCCGGCCCGTGCAGACCTCCTCGTAGGTGGGGTTCGGGGTGTGGCCCCCGGCGTAGCCGACGGCGGTCGTGTACACGCCGTTCGCCTGCCAGAAGGTGCGCTCGGCCCCCCAGAAGCAGCCCATGCCGACGATCACCTGCTCGGTGTCGTCGGGGAAGGGCGGCTCGAGCGGCGTGCCCAGCACGAAGTGGGTGGCCGGCACGGAGAAGGGCCGCGTGTCGCGGCCGGGGAGGGCGTCGGCCGCGTCGGGCATCTCGGTCTTTGTGCGGAAGAGGAAGCTCACGTATCCGAGACTAGCGCCGCGGCATAAACGCCGCCCCCCAAGCCAAGCTTGGGCTGCGGCGATTACGTTTCACAGAACGATGACCGTCGTCACCGACCTCGAGCTGCCTGAGCTCGACTAC
>JBJMKN010000041.1:0-20008 GCA_045805765.1 Solirubrobacterales bacterium | reverse complement strand
GAGCGCGCCTAAGCGAGGCTTACAGAACGCTAAGACGCGTTTGCCATCATCGGCCCTGGAAATGGGCATCTTCGGCAAGATCGGACTCGGCGGGCGCGACATGGCCGTCGACCTCGGCACCGCCAACACCCTCGTCTACGTCCGCGGGCGCGGGATCGTCCTCTCAGAGCCCTCGGTTGTGGCGATCGACTCGCTCAGCGGGCAGGTGCACGCCGTCGGCGTCGAAGCGAAGCGGATGCTCGGCCGCACGCCGGGGACGATCACCGCGATCCGGCCGCTGAAGGACGGGGTCATCGCCGACTTCGACGTCACCGAGCAGATGCTCCGCCACTTCATCGCCTCCGTCCACTCCAACCGCTTCGCCCACCCGCGGGTCGTCGTCTGCGTCCCCTCGGGGGTGACCGGGGTCGAGAAGCGCGCGGTCGAGGAGGCCTGCCTCTCGGCCGGCGCCCGCCAGGCCTACCTGATCGAGGAGCCGATGGCGGCGGCGATCGGCGCCGGGCTGCCGGTCGCCGAGCCGACCGGATCGATGATCGTCGACCTCGGCGGCGGCACCACCGAGGTGGCGGTGATCAGCCTCGGCGGCATCGTCGTCTCGCAATCGATCCGGGTCGGCGGCGACGAGCTCGACGAGGCGATCGTCAGCCACTGCAAGCAGCGCTACAAACTCGCGATCGGCACCCAGACCGCCGAGGAGGTCAAGCTCGAGGCCGGCTCGGCGTCGCCGCTGCCCGAAGAGGTGCGGACCGAGATCCGCGGCCGCGACCTCGTCTCCGGGCTGCCGAAGACGATCGAGCTCACCTCCGAGGAGGTGCGGGGGGCGCTCGAAGAGCCGGTCAGCCACATCGTCGCCGCGGTCAAGGAGACGCTCGACCGGACTCCCCCGGAGCTCGCGGGTGACATCATGGACCGCGGCATCACCCTTGCCGGCGGCGGCGCCCTCCTGCAAGGACTGGAGCAGCGCCTGCGCGACGAGTGCCAGATGCCCTGCCAACTGGCAGAGTCGCCGTTGACGTGCGTGGCCGTCGGCTCGGGCATCTCGCTCGAGGAGGTCGAGACGATCCACCGCGCCGGCAAGAACAACGGAGCGCGGCCCCGGCGTTAGCCACCCGCCATGCAAACGAACTTAGGCCCAAAACGTGTATCGAAAGCAAGTTCGCCGCCGTAGGGCGGTGCTAGCGCTACTGATAGTCGGCTCCTTCGCCCTGCTGACGATCACCTACCGGCAGGGCAACGACGGCATGCAGCGCGGCGTCAGCACCATCTTCAGCCCCGTCGTCTCGGTCGCCGACCGCGCCCTGAAGCCGGCGCGGGACCTCGTCAACTGGTTCGACGAGACCTTCGACGCCAAGGGTGAGAACGAGGACCTCCACGGCGAACTCGAAATCGCCCGGAAGCAGGCGGTCGGGGCCAAGGCCGCTCTGGCCGAAAACGAGCAGCTGCGGAAACTGGTCGGCCTCGACAACAGCGGCGCCATTCCCGGCGGCTACACCCCGGTGACCGGCCGGGTCATCTCCCGCTCGCCGACCGTCTGGTTCTCCGACGTGACGATCGACGTCGGCTCCGGCGACGGCGTCGGGGTCGACGATCCGGTGGTCAACGGCGACGGCCTCGTCGGCACCGTCGCCGCGGTGACCGGCGGCACGGCGAGGGTGACCCTGATCGTCGATCACTCCAGCGCGGTCACGGCGAAGCTGGTGCCGAGCGGCACCCAGGGGCTGATGAAACCCGCGGTCGGCGATCCCGAAGACCTCATCCTCGACTTCCTCGACAGCGAAAAGCTGGTCGGCAAAGGCCAGTCGGTCGTCACCTCCGGCTGGCGCGCGATCGGCTATGAATCGAGCTACCCGCCGAACCTGCCGATCGGCGAAGTCGTCGAAGCCTCGCTGAAGGAACAGGAGGCCCAGCAGCTGGTCCACATCAAGCCCTACGCCGACCTCCGCAACCTCGACTTGGTCCAGGTCCTGACCGGGGGCTCCCGCGGGTGATCCTCACCCCCAACATCCTTGCCCGCCTGGTCGCGATCGTCGTCGGCGGCGTGATCCTGCAGCTGACCTTCTTCTCCCAGGTCGCCCTCTTCCACGTCAGCCCCGACCTGCTGCCGTCGCTGATCGTCGTCCTCGGCCTCCTCGGCGGCTCGCTGACCGGCGCCGTCTGCGGCTTCTCCGCCGGCCTGCTGCTCGACTGCCTGCTGATCGTGCCGCTCGGAGGCGGCTCGCTCGTCCTCCTCGCGACCGGCTACCTGGCCGGCCTCTTCCGCGAGCGCTTCGAGATCCACAGCCCGCTGGTGCCGCCGCTCCTCTGCATGGGCCTGACCCTGTTCGCCGAGCTCGGCTTCGGGGCGGTGGAGGCGATGCTCGGGATCGACGCTCCGATCAGCACTCTCGTCGTCCGCGACATGCTGCTGAAGAGCATCTTCGCCTTCTTCGGCGGCTGGGCGATCTACGTAGGCGTACGGCGGGCGCTGCGCCCGGCCCTGGTCGAGGAGCCGGCGCTGCGACGCAATCGCCGCCCGACCGTGTTGGGAGCCTAAGTCGATGTACCTGCGCAACGACTCGCGACCACAGGGCAGCCGCCTCTCGCTGCGGGTAGCGGTCGCCGGCGGCGTCGGCGTCGTCCTCTTCGCGGTCCTCTTCTTTCGGCTCTGGAACCTGCAGGTGCTCTCCGGCGACGAGTATCTGGCCGAGGCGCAGAACAACCGCACCCGCGAGTTCAAAGTGATCGCCCCGCGCGGCGCCATCCTCGACCGCAACGGCGAAGTGCTCGTCGACAACCGGACCAGCCTGGCGCTGCAGCTCAACACCTCGAAACTGCCCGAGGGCCCGGCCGAGGAAAAGGCCGAGCTGGCGCGCCTGGGCGACCTGGCGCACATGTCCCTGCGCAAGGTCCGCCGCACGATCAAGGAGGGCGAAGAAGTCGCCGCCGGGGCGCCGGTGACGCTGCGGCGGGATGTCGGCTTCGAGCTGATCGCCTTCGTCGAAGAGAACCAGGAGGACTTCCCCGGGGTGACCGTCCAGCGGGTCTTCGTGCGCCACTATCCGGACGGCACCCGCGCCGCCCACGTGGTCGGCAGCGTCGGCGAGGTCAACGAGGAAGAGCTGAAGCAGGCCGAGTTCAAGGGCCTGGAGCCCGGGGACGAAGTCGGCAAGGGCGGGGTCGAGTACTCCTACGACAGGTTCCTCCGCGGCGAGCCCGGCCACACCCGGATCCAGGTCAACGCCCTGGGGGAGCCGACGCCGGGAGGGCAGCTTGTCTCCGAAGCGCCGACGCCGGGGAACAACCTGAAGCTGACGATCGACGGCGACGTCCAGGCCGCCGGCGAAGGCGGGCTCGGCGCCCGCGGCCTGCCGGGGGCGTTCATCTCGATGAACATCGACAGCGGCGAAATCCTCGCGATGGGCTCCAACCCGACCTACGACCCGTCCGTGCTGACTCCGCCGATGAGCCAGCAGCAGGTGAACGAACTGTACCGCGACCCGGTCCTGGCGCCGCTGGTCAACCGCGCGAGCGAAGGCGCCTATCCGACGGGCTCGATCTTCAAGATCATCACCGCCCTGGCGGCGCTGGAAAACGGCGAGATCACGCCCGACACCGTGGTCCAGGACAACGGCCAGATTGAAATCGGCACCGACACCTTCGAAAACGCCGGCGGCGTCGCGCACGGCGCGGTCGAACTGCGCCGCGCCCTGCAGGTCTCCTCCGACGTCTACTTCTACCTGCTCGGCTTGGACATGTGGAAGACGAACGAGCTGCAGAAATGGGCGCACAAACTCGGGATCGGCCGGCCGGCGGGGCTCGACCTGCCGGAGGAAGGCGAAACCCTGCTGCCGGACGAGGAGTGGCGCAACCAGCTCTTTAAGGAAGGGCTGACCGATCGTCCCTGGTCCGCTGGCGACAACATCCAGCTCGCCACCGGGCAGGGTGACCTGCAGACCAACCCGCTGCAGATGGCGCTCGCCTACGCGGCGCTCGGCAACGGCGGCAAGATCCCGACGCCGCACGTGGGGATGGAAGTCGAGGACGCGGCGGGGCGGGTGCTGAAGGAATTCGACTTCAAGCCCCAGCGCAAGATCCACATCGACCCCGGTTACCGCACCGCGATCCTCGAAGGCCTGCACGCCGCCGCGCAGGAGGGCGACGGCACCGCCGCCGGCGTCTTCGGTGGCTTCCCAATCGAGATCGCGGGCAAGACCGGCACCGCGGAACGGGATGACCACGCCGACCAATCCTGGTTCGCGGCGCTCTCCCCGTATCCCAACCCGCGTATCGTGACTATTGCCACCGTCGAGGAAGGCGGCTTCGGAGCCGAATCCGCGGCCCCCGTCGTGCTCGACATCCTCGAAGCGATCTACGACAAACAAGCCTCGGCAGTCTCGAGCGACGGTGGAGCTGAATGAACACCTACGCAACCCGAACCAGGAACTCGCGGCCGGAGCCGTTCGCCGTCCACGTCGGCCTCGGCGAGCGCCTCGGCCTCGCCCACATGGACTGGCCGCTGACGATCTCCGCCGTCGCCCTGATCGCCTTCAGCGTCTTCACGCTCGGCCAGGCGACGCAGAACGACGTCCCCGGCGACCCCAACTACTTCCTCGAGCGGCAGGCGATCTACGCCCTCCTCGGGATCGTCGGGATGCTCGTCCTCACCCGCATCGACTACTCGCGCTTCCGCGAGCTGCGGGTCGGGATCTACACCTTCCTCTGCGCCAGCGTCACCCTCGTCTTCTTCTTCGGCTTCGCCGCCCGCGGCTCCCGGCGCTCCTTCGAACTTCCCTTCTTCAGCTTCCAGCCGTCAGAGCTCGGCAAGCTCCTGCTCGTGCTGGCGCTTGCCGGCTTCGTCATCGACGGCGCCAGGCGCGGCTCGGAGGTCCAGCGCACGGTGCGCTACCTCTGCCTCGGCCTGGCTCCCGCCGGCCTCGTCTTCCTGCAACCCGACCTCGGCACCTCCTTGGTGTACGTGGTCGCCACCCTTGCCGTCATGTACTTCGGAGGCGTCCCCTGGACGCACTTCGCGGTCATCGGCGGGGCCCTCGCCGCCCTGGTCGCGCTGGTCCTGGTCGCCGCTCCGGCGGTCGGGACCCCGATCCTCAAGGGGTACCAGGAGGAAAGGCTGACGTCTTTCCTCAACCCCGACGAGCACGCGAGCGGCGCGGGCTACCAACAGAACCAATCAGTGATCGCCACCGGTGCGGGTCGAGTGACCGGCCGCGGCGACAAAGCCACCCAGACGCGGCTCGACTTCGTTCCCGAGCGGCACACCGACTTCATCTTCGCGGTGATCGGTGAGCGCTACGGGTTCATGGGAGCCGCGTTCGTCCTATCCCTTTACGCCCTGCTCTTCTGGCGGGCGCTGCGGATCACGACACTCTCGAAGAACTCATACGGAACCCTGGTGGCCGGCGGCATCGCCGTCGCGCTGCTGTTCCAGACCTTCGTCAACGTGGGGATGAACCTCGGGATCATGCCGATCACCGGGATCCCCCTGCCGTTGATGAGCTACGGAGGGTCCTCCGTCCTCGCTACTTTCCTTGCGATCGGAGTTCTTCAGAGCATCAACGTCCAAGCGCATCTCAGCCAGAAGGGAAGGTTCGCCTGGTGATCTCTGGAAAAAGAGATCCGGCGATGCGTACCTAACCGAACTGAGCTGACTTACAAATGAAAAAAACGATTTTGGTCTCCGCCGAGCGCGGCGAGACCCGAGTGGCCGTCCTCGAGGCAAAGCAGAAGGGCGGCAAACGCGATGTGGCAGAGCTTTACATCGAGCGCCGCGGCCGGCGTTCGATCGTCGGCAACATCTACAAGGGGAAGGTCGACAACGTCCTTCCCGGCATGGAGGCCGCCTTCGTCGACATTGGCCTCGAGCGAAACGGCTTCCTCCACGTCGACGAGATCGTCCTCCCCAACGGGGAGCAGGCGCCGAAGCGCGGCCGCGGCAGCGGCAAGCGCATCAACGAGCTGATCAAGCCGGGCCAGGAGATCCTGGTCGCGGTGGTCAAGGACCCGTTGAAGACGAAGGGCGCAAGGCTCTCGATGAACCTCTCGATCGCCGGCCGCTATCTCGTCTACGCGCCGCAGGGGAGCGGGGTCGGCGTCAGCCGCCGCCTCGCCGACAAAGAGCGCGACCGCCTGCGCAAGATGGTCGACCGCACCTACAAAGGCCCGGGCGGGCTGATCGTCCGCACCGCCGCCCACGGGGCGAAAAAAGCCGACTTCGTGCGTGAGATCGGCTACCTGCAGAAGCTGAACGAGGTGCTGGTGCGGCGGGCGGAGTCGACCAAGGCGCCGTCGCTGGTCTTCCAGGAGGCCGACCTCTCGGTCCGTGTCCTCCGCGACATCTTCCTCAACGAGTTCGAAAAAGCGGTGATCGACTCGCCGAAGCAGTTCGAGCGGGTGACGAGCTTCTTCCAGCGCACCGCCCCCGAGCTGGTCGACGGGGTGGAGCTCTACGAGGGCACGAAGCCGCTGTTCGACAAATGGAAGGTCAACGAGGCGATCGAGTCGACCCTGAACCGGCGCGTCGACCTGCCCTCCGGCGGCTACCTGATCATCGACTACGCCGAGGCGCTGACCGTGATCGACGTCAACAGCGGCTCCTTCACCGGCCGCGGCAAAGGCGGCCTCGAGGAGACGATCACCAAAGTCAACACCGAGGCGGCCGAGGAGGCGGTGCGGCAGCTGCGACTGCGCGACATCGGCGGCATCATCGTCGTCGACTTCATCGACATGGCCCGGGCCAGCAACCGCGACAAGGTCCTGAAGACGATGCGCAAAGCGCTCGACACCGACAAGTCGAAGAGCTACGTGGTCGAGGTCTCGCCGCTGGGCCTGGTCGAGATGACCCGCCAGAACGTCACCGACGGCGTCCGGGAGATCCTCACGGCGCCGTGCCCGACCTGCCACGGCGAGGGGGTCGTCCTCTCGGCCGAGACCGTCGCCCTCGAAGGGCTGACCCGGATGCGGGACATCGCCGCCGAGAAGGCGGACGCCGAGGCGTTCCTGCTGCGCGTCAACCCGAAGGTCGCCCACGAGCTGACCGACGCCGACAGCGGCTTGACCGAGCTCGAGGAGGAAACCGGCAAGCGGTTCCACTTCGAGGGAGGCGAGGCGCTGCCGATCGACAGCTTCGAGCTGATCGAGTCCGGCAGCCGCACGGAGATCGAGGAGCGGGCGCTGCCGTTCAAGGTCGGCGAGGAGGTGCTGGTCAAGATCGACGAGCCCCACATGTACAACGCCGACGACGCTGTCGCCCGGATCGACTCCTACATCGTCAGCGTCAGCGGCGGCGGCCGCTTCGTCGGCGAGCGCAAGCTGGTGCGGATCGACGAGGTCGAGCGCGGCGCGGCGAACGCCTCGCTGCTGGGGGGCGATTCCTCCAACGGCTCCGGTGGAGGCGAGGAGAACGGCTCCCAGCTAGAATCCTCCGACTCTTCGCGCAAACGCAGCCGTGGCCGCCGGGGTGGCCGTGGGCGTTCGCGCGCCAAACAAGGCAGCAAGGACGAATGAGCGATTACGCAGTCATAGAGAGCGGTGGCAAGCAGTACAAAGTCGAGGAGGGCACCTCCCTGCTCGTCGATCGGCTGGACGCGAAGGAGGGTGACAAAGTCGCCCTTCGCCCGGTCCTCTTCCGCGGCGACGACATCCTCGCCGGCGGCAAAGACCTGGAGAAAGTCAAAGTCGAGGCGAAAGTCACCGAGCACCTGCGCGGGCCCAAGATCAAAGTCTTCAAATACAAGGCGAAGAAGGGCTACCGCCGCCGTGCCGGTCACCGCTCCGAGCTGACTCGGCTCGAGGTCACGAAACTGAAAGGGAAAGGCTAGCCATGGCGCACAAGAAAGGCCTCGGTTCCAGCCGCAACGGCCGCGAATCGAACCCGAACATGCTCGGCGTCAAGGTCTTCGCCGGGCAGCGCGTCAGCGGCGGCGAGATCATCGTCCGCCAGCGGGGCACCCGCTTCTGGCCCGGAGACGGCGTTGGCATCGGCCGCGACCACACGATCTTCGCCACCCGCGAAGGCGTCGTCGAGTTCAAGCCGTCCCGCAAGGGGCGCATGATTTCGGTTCTGCAGGACTAACCCAAGGAGAGTTAATGAACCTCGTCTCTGAGCGCAGAGACTCGCAGCGCTTCGCTGTGGTCTTCGCGACGATCGCCCTCGCCCTCGTATCGCTATCGGTCTTCGCCGCGCGAGCGCATTCCGCAGAACTCATCTACTGGAACAACTACGGGTCTACCCCGCAGTCGATCTCTGTGGCCAATATCGACGGGAGCGGGGGCGGCGCGCTCAATCTCACCGGGGCCACCCTCGACGACCCGGAAGGAATGGCAATCGACACCGTCACCGGGCGTCTTTACGTGGCGAGCAGCAGTGGTGGTCCTGCCGGAACGGGGGAGATTCTCTACGTCAACCTCGACGGCAGCGGCGCTGGTGTCTTCACGGCTCCCGGAGCGCTGGTCGATGAACCCTTTGGAGTGGTTCTGGATCCCGGGTCACGGACGATCTACTGGGCGAACGACAGCAAAGGCACCGGCAACGGCTCGATCGCCTGGGCCAAGCTCGACGGCAGCGCCGGCGGCCTTCTCAACACCGCCGGAGCGACGATCATCGATCCCTACAAGATCGGGCTGGACCCGGTCAATGGACGCGTCTACTGGGGCAACAACCCCGTAGGTGAAGACATTTCGATCGGCTACGCCAACGCCAACAACACGGGCGGTGGCGGCACCCTCTCGTTGAGCAAAGCGCCCGAAAACATCTGGGGCTTCGCCGTGGATCCGGCCGCCGGCCGCCTCTACTGGTCCGAAGGAAGCCTGGACCAGTTCGCTTACTCGGGCCTGCTCGGCGGAACCGTCAACGTGCTCGACACCTCGGGCGCCGTCGTCGACGATTCCTACGGGTTCGCGGTTGATCCGGCGGCAAGCAAGATCTACTGGCCTAACTACTCGAACGGTGACGAACGGACTAACGGCCTCGGCTTCGCCTTGCTGAGCGGAGGCGGAGGCGGCAACATCTCCCCCTCGACGGCACCCTTCGACGGGCCGCAGGATCTGCTCGTGCTCAAATCACCGAGTGCCACCGGTGCTCCGGCGATCACGCGTGACCCGAAGAACAGGAACATCTTGAGCTGCTCCAGCGGCAGCTGGGCCGCCGATTTCGCCGGCTCCTTCGTCTACCAGGCACCGACCACCTATGCCTATCAGTGGGCGCGCAACGGCACCCCTATCGGCGGAGCCACGGCGGCAGCCTTTACGGCCGAATCGCCGGGTGAATACGCCTGTTCGGTGACGGGTGCGAACCAGGCCGGCTCGGCGATCCAGACCGCCGCTATCTCGGTTAAGGCTTCGAAGATCAAGCTGACGACCAAAAAGAAGGCCAAAGCGGACGCGGGCGATCGCGTCACCTTCAAGGTCAAGGCCGTCAACCAGGGGGACCTGAAGCCGAAGAAGAACGCGAAGCTCTGCGTGAAGCTGCCGAAGGCCGCCAAGGACGACCTGAAGGCGCCGAAGTGCAAGAAGCTCGGCCTCAAGGGCGGGGCGAAGAAGACGCTGACGCTGAAGGTGAAGGTGAAGCCGGCCGCCGACGAGGGGACCGACAAGCTGACCTTCCAGGTCAAGGGCAGCGCCGGCAAGGCGGCGAAGTCGAAGATCGTCGTCAGGTAGTGGCTGTCCCCCGGAGAGGGCGAAAGCCCTCTCCGGGGTGGTGTGCAATTTCGTCACGAAATCGGTGCGCAATTTTTACGATGCGCGCACAAAACGTTGCATTTGATCCGCTAGCCTGGCACCATGGCGGTGATGGATAGAGGAGCCTGGACTGACGAGCGGCTTGACGACCTCAATCAGAGAGTCGATTCGGGCTTCAACGAGACGGGAGAGGAATTCCGCACCCTCCGGACGGAGATGAAAGGCGAATTCCAAGCGGTCCGTGCCGAGATGAAGAGCGAATTTCAGGCCGTTCGTGCGGAGATGAAAGGCGAATTTCAGGCCGTTCGCGCTGAGATGAAAGGCGAATTCCAGGCCGTTCGCGCTGAGATGAAAGGCGAATTCCAGGCGGTCCGCGCAGAGATGAAGAATGAATTCCAAGCGGTGCGGGCGGAGCTTGGTGGGCAAATCGCGGCGCTGCACCGAATGACGTTCCAGCTCTTCGCTGGGATGATGGTCACCTTGGTCTTGGGTTTCGGGGGGATGATCGTCACGCTCCTCCTCCAGTCCTAGCTCAAGGATCTTTCTCGATGTACGACAAGGCCAAAATCTGGGTGGAGGGGGGCGCCGGTGGCAACGGCTCGATCTCGTTCCGTCGCGAGGCGCACGTGCCTCGCGGCGGCCCCGATGGCGGTGACGGCGGGCATGGCGGTGACGTCGTGCTCGTCTGCGACTCCTCGCGGCGCGACCTGGGGGCTCTGAGGGGGAGCAAGCACTTCCGGGCGCAGCGAGGGCGGCACGGGGAAGGGTCGAACCGCCAGGGGGCGCGGGGGGAGGATCTGGAGATCCCAGTGCCGCCGGGGACGCAGGCGACGGCGGTCGACGGCAGCTCGATCGACCTTGTCGCGGCTGGGCAGCGGGCGGTGGTGGCGCGCGGGGGCCGCGGCGGGCACGGGAACAGGCGGTTCACCAGCTCGACCCGGCAGGCGCCCCGCTTTGCCGAGAAAGGGACCGCGGCCGAAGCCGATTGGATCGAGCTGCGGCTGAAACTGCTCGCCGACGTCGGCCTGGTGGGCCTCCCGAACGCCGGCAAGTCCTCGCTGCTCGGGCGGCTGACGCGGGCGGCCCCGAAAGTCGCCGACTACCCGTTCACGACGCTCTCGCCTGTCCTGGGGACGATCGAGGGCGAAGACCGCCAGGCGATCGTCGCCGACATCCCCGGCCTGATCGAAGGCGCCGCGGCGGGGGCGGGCCTCGGCCACGAGTTCCTCGCCCACATCGAGCGCTGCTCGATGCTGGTCCACCTCGTCGACGTCGCTCCGATCGAAGGCGATCCGGTCCCCGACTACGAGACCGTCCGCGGTGAGCTGGCCGCGCATGGCGCCGGGCTCGAGCGGCTGCCCGAGTTGGTCGTCCTCAGCAAGCGGGATCTGCTTCCACCCGAGGAGATCGAGGCCGCGGTGGCGGAGTGGCGGCAGCGGGTGGGAGAGCGGGCGCTTGGCGTTCTCGCCGTCTCCTCGGCGACGGGCGAGGGGTTGGACGAGCTGCGCGGGCGGATTCTCATCCAGCTGTCGGAGCTACAGCCGCCATCCGCGGCCCCGGCGGCTGCGGCGGGCAACGGCGAATTCGAGGCCGAGCACCGCGTCTACAGGCCCGCCGGCGAGGGCGGCTACCGGGTCGAGCGCGAGGACGACGGCGCCTTCCGCATCCTCGGGCGGGGCGTCGAGATGCTGTTCGAACGCCACGACGTCAAAAACGAAGAGGCGCTTGCCTACCTAGAGCAGCGTCTTCGGGAGATGGGCGTCCTCGCCGCCCTGGATCGCGCCGGCTTCGAGCCCGGCGACGACGTCCGCGTAGGCGAGCACGAGTTCGAGCTTCATGTCTAACTGAGGCTCGAGAGGCCCGCTGCTACCGCGAAGCCGAGGACGGTGACGAGGCCGGCGCCGCGGCCGGCGTCCTTACGGGCGTCGGGGATCATCGAATCGATCAGCATCACGAGGAGGGCGCCGGCCGCAAAGCCGTCGATTGCCGCTTTGCCGTTGCCCTTGACCGCGTCGGCGAGGAGGTAGCCGGCGAGGCTCGCGAGCGCGCAGATCGCCGCGACCAGGAGCCAGAGCCGCAGGATCCGCTCCCGCGATTTGCCCTGTTTGCTCATGTCGTCGGCCGAGCCGAGCGCCTCGGGAAGGTTGGAGACGAAGATCGCGACCAGGAGCGAGATTCCGACGCCGCCACCGGCGGCGATGTTGATCCCCAAGACCAGCTGCTCGGGGATGCCGTCGAGGAAGGCGCCGAGCGCCAGCGCGGTGCCGCTCCCGTCTCCCTCGGCTCGTCCCTTACGCCCGCGACCGGTCGCGTGCCGGCGGGCGATCAGGCCGTCGAGGAGGTAGTAGGTGACGGCGCCGACGCCAAGCCCGAGGCCGGTGATCGGCGCGCCGCCCACCTCGATGCCCTCGGCAGCGAGCTCGAAGCTGACGGCGCTGATCAGCGCCCCGGCGCCGAAGGCGAGGACGTAGCCGACCTGCCGCGTCGGCCATTCCCGCGCGAAGCTGAGGGCGGCGCCGATGACGAGGGAGCTTGCGGCAAGCGCGCCCCAACCGATTGCGGACCCCATCTCGGCTACTTTCACGGCCATGACCCTGGTCGTCAAGCTCGGATCCTCGATCGTCGCCGCCGACGACGGCGAGCTGCGCACGGACGTCCTCGATTCCGTTTGCGAGCAGGTCGCGCAGCTGGAGCAGAGGGGAGAGCGCGTCGTCATGGTCACCTCCGGCGCGATCGCCCGCGGGATGCGGCTGCTGGAGTTGCCGGTGCGGCCACGGGCGATGGACGAGCTGCAGGCGTCCTCGGCGGTCGGCCAGGGGGACCTCTTCCGCGCCTACGAGAGCCGCCTCTCCGGCCACGGCACCCGCGCCGCCCAGGTCCTGCTGACGGCCGCCGACATCGGCGCCCGCACCAACTACCTGAACGCGCGCCAGACGCTGCGGCGGCTGCTCGAGTGGGGCGTGGTGCCGGTCGTCAACGAGAACGACACCACCGCCACCGACGAGATCAGCTTCGGCGACAACGACTTCCTCGCTGCCCAGGTGGCGCTGCTGCTCGAGGCCCGGCTGCTGGTCCTGCTCACCAACGTCGACGGGCTCCTCTCCGTGGACCCGCGGACCGACCCGGAGGCGGAGCTGATCAGCGAAGTCAGCGACTTCACCGAAATCGACAAGCTCGAGATCGGCGACCGCACCTCGGTCTTCGGTTCCGGCGGCATGCGCAGCAAGGTGGCGGCGGCAGAGATGGCGAGCGAGGCCGGGATTCCGGCGGTGATCTGCAACGGGACGCGCGGCGGCACCCTGCTCGCGGCAGCGGGAGGAGAGGCGTGCGGCACCCGTTTCGCCGCCGGCGAGGGCAGGACCTCCAGCTTCAAGCTCTGGCTCAAGTACGCGAAGCCGGCGCGCGGCCGGCTGATCGTCGACCCCGGCGCTGCCCGCGTCCTCCGGGAGAGCGGGTCCAGCCTGCTGCCGGTCGGGATCGCCGCCGTCGAGGGCAGCTTCGAGGCGGGCGACGCGATCGACGTCACCGTCGACGGCGAGACGATCGGCAAAGGCATCAGCGACTACTCCTCCCGCGAGCTGCAGCGGGTGATCGGGATGAAGAGCGCCCAGGTGCGCGAGCTGCTGCCGCACGCCGCCGACGAGGTCGTCCACCGCGACCGCTTCGTCCTGCTCTAGCCCCCAGCTACCCTTATCCGATGGCCGTGACCGAGACCACCGTCGCCGAGAGCTGCGCCGCTTCCAAGCGCGCCGCCCGGCGGCTTGCCACTGCCTCGACCGCCGCGAAGAACACGGCGCTGGAGGCGACGGCGCGGCTGCTCGAAGAGCGCAGCGAGGAGATCCTCGAGGCGAACGCCGGCGACCTCGCCGACGAGCGTGCTGCCGGTCTCACCGAGGCGCTGCGCGACCGGCTGGCGCTGACGACGGAGCGGGTCTCGGCAATGGCCGAGGGCGTGCGGGTCGTCGCCGCGCTCGACGACCCGGTCGGCGAGGAGCTGGAGCGGAAAACGCTCGAGAGTGGCCTCGACCTGCGTAAGGTGAGGGTGCCGCTGGGCGTCGTCGCCGTCGTCTACGAGGCGCGCCCGAACGTGACGATCGATTGCGCGGCGTTGACGATCAAGAGCGGCAACGCGATCGTCCTCCGCGGCTCCAGCTACGCCGAGCGCTCCAACGCGGCGCTGGCCGCCGTCGTCCGCGAGGCGCTGGCCGAGGCCGGCCTGCCGGAGGACGCGGTCCTCTCGCTCGGCGGCGGCGGTCACGAGGAGCTGGCCGAGCTGGCGACGCAGGAGGGCCTGGTCGACCTGCTGATCCCTCGTGGCGGCGAAGGCCTGAAGGCGGCGATCAAGAAGGTCGCGACGGTGCCGGTGATGTACGCGGCGGCCGGCAACTGCCACGTCTACGTCCACGCCGACGCCGACCCCGAGATGGCGCGCCGGATCGCCGTCAACTCCAAGGTGCAGCGGCCGGGCGTCTGCAATGCGGCCGAGACGCTGCTGATCGACGCCGCGATCGCCGATCGCTTCGCCCCCGCAGTGCTCGCCGACCTCGCCGCCGCCGGGGTGGAGCTGGTCGGGGACGACCGGGCCCGCGCCGCCGCCGGCCCGGTCGCAGTAGGGGAGGCGGGCGAAGAGGACTGGGACAGCGAGTACCTCGGCCTGAAGATGGCGGTCGCCGTCGTCGACTCGGTCGACGACGCAGTCGACCACGTCAACGCCCACGGCACCGGCCACTCGGAGGCGATCGTCACCTCCTCGGAGGAGGCGGCCGACGCCTTCGTCAGCGGCGTCGACGCCGCCGCCGTCTACGTCAACGCCTCGACCCGCTTCACCGACGGCTTCGAGTACGGGATGGGGGCGGAGATCGGCAACTCGACCCAGAAGCTGCACGCTCGCGGCCCGATCGGGATGCGCGAGCTGACGACCTTCAAGTACGTCGCCCACGGCGACGGCCAGATACGTGAGTGAGCGCGACGGCGCCGCGGTCGGCGTGCTGGGGTCCGCCTTCAACCCGCCGCACCTCGGTCATCTTGCGCTCGCCCAGGAGGCGGCGTGGCAGCTCGGGCTCGAAGAGGTGATCCTGGTCCCGACCGGCAACGCACCGCACAAGCGGATCGCCGACGACCCCGGCCGCAAGGTGCGGATGGAGATGACGGAGCTGGCGGCGGCCGACGACGACCGCTTCTCGGTCTCGGCGCTCGAGGTCGAGCGCGAGGGGCCGTCCTACACGTATGAGACCTTGGAGGCGCTTGCAGAGGAACGGGCCGACAGGGAGCTGGTGTTCGTGATGGGGGCGGACGCCGCCGTCGGGCTCGAGAGCTGGCGGCAGCCGGAGCGGGTCGTCGAGCTGGCGGGCATCGCCGTGGCGCGGCGGGCGGGGGTCTCCGACGCCGAGGTGGCGGCGACGATGCGCAGCCTCGGCTGCGAAGACCGGGTGACGGTGCTGGAGATGCCGCAGTTCGGAGTCTCCTCCTCGACCGTGCGCGAGCGCGCGAGCCAGGGGCGGCCGCTGCGCTACCTCGTCCCCGACGCCGTCGCGGAGCTGATCGAAGAGAAGGGGGTCTACCGGTGAACCAGGCGCAATCAGAGGAGCTGGCACGCCAGCTGGCGGCGATCGCCGACTCGAAAAAAGCCGAGGACCTGGTCGTGCTCGGAATGCGCGAGCTGGTCGCCTATACCGACTTCCTCGTCATCTGCACGGCGCGCAACGAGCGCCAGGCACGGGCGATCGTCGACGAGGTCCGCGTGCAGGTGAAGCGCGAAGCCGGCCTGCTGCCGGGCGGAGTCGACGGCGGCGGCGAAGCGGGGTGGACGATTCTCGACTACCTCGACTGCGTTCTCCACGTCTTCACGCCGGAGGCGCGGGAGCGCTACGGGCTGGAGGAGCTGTGGCGCGACGCGCCGCGGTTGGAGCTCGACCTCGACGCCCCGGAAGCGCCCGAAGCCGCCAGCGCATAGGTCAGTACATAAGCCAGCGCACGAATAACGTCCGAGCGCCGGATTACGGTGCCCGTCCATGAATGGGTTCAGGCGGGCGCTGCTTGGGTATCGGCGCGCGGAGGTGGAGGATGCGATCACGATGCGCGACGCGCGCATCCACGGTCTGCAGCTGAACACCGACGCGCAGCGCGAGACGATCGCTGAGCTGGAATGGGAGAGCACGACGCTCTCCGGCATGGTGCTGGAGCGCGAGCGGGAGATCCGCGTGCTCGACGAGCGCCTGCGCGAGGCGAACGAGTGCCACGACCGCAGCATCGCTTCCCTTGACTCGATCACCGCCCGGCTCGAGGAGCTGGAGGCGCAGGCCCGCGGCCAGGCGACCCGGATCCGGATGAAAGCGCTGCGCGAGGCGGTCGAGGTGAGCAAGAAGGTGCAGGCGCTGACCGAGGCCGAATCGGCCGCCGGCGGAGATTTGGCTCCGGAGCCTGCTGACGAGAGCCTGCAAGCCGGCCGCGTCAAGCTCGAGGTCGGGCCCCTCGGCGACTTCTCGCAACTGGTCGGCTTCGAGGACGCGGTGGGGCAGCTCGGCGCGTCGGAGATCTCGGTGGAGCGCTTCTCCGAGGGCCGGGCGACGCTCTCGATGAGCCTCGACCAGCCGGTCGACCTGCTGCGTGAGCTCGAAGAGCTCTCCAGCCTCGATTTCAAGGTCCGCCACAACGCCCCGGACAACCTGATCCTCGACGTCGACGAGGACCCAGGCCCCGAGCAGCGCGCCGCCTAGGCTCGTAAGAACAGGGCCCATCGCGGCGGAGATAGAGGCAGCGGATGCTGCTCCTTCACTCCACACGGCTAAAATGGGCGGAGCACCGACTCGGGGCTGTAGCTCAGCTGGAAGAGCGCATCGCTGGCAGCGATGAGGTCAGGGGTTCGAGCCCCCTCAGCTCCACTTGGAAGCCTCTCTTTGCGAAGGGAGGCTTTCTTTTTGCCTCCGCGAGGGGCGTAATCGGCCGTACCCGAACGCGCATGTCGCGGGTTCCTTCGCTTCGCTTGAGTTCGCCTCTATGGACCTGGGCGTGGCCGGTCAATTCCCTGCGCTAGATGCCGCGCCGCGACGACCCCCAGATCGGCCTCGGGAAGGCCATTCGCGCCCTTCGCACCGAAGGCCAGCTGAGCCAGGAGACGCTCGGGCACCGAGCCGAAATCCACCCGACCTGGATCTCCCACATCGAGTCGGGCCGGATCAACCCGACCTGGGGCAACGTGCGCCGGATCGCCAGGGGCCTGAAGGTCGAGCTGGCGCAGCTCGCGGCGCTCGCCGAAGAGTTCGAGCGCGAGCTCGGCGAAGCCTAGCCACGAAGCGGATCGCCTCTCAACCGCAGGCGGTGGCCTGCCGATAGGTCACTACCGATGAGCACCGCGAACCAGCATGTCTTCAGCCACGGCATGCGGGACACCCGCGCCACGCTCGAAATGTGGAGCGCGCGCCCCTGGCGCGTGCTCGGCGCCTGGGCCGCGCTCAGCCTCGCGATCGCGCTGGCGCTGCTGGCCGCGACCTGGGTCGTCGCCGGGCTGCTCACGCCCGACCTGACGCCGGTCCACATCGCCGGCCTCACCTACCCGTCTTCGCCCGACGACCTGCTGCCGATCCTCTGGCGCAACGCGCTCGTCCTCGCGCTGCACGGGACCGCCTGCATCGCCGGCTTCATCGCCGGCGCCTCGATGCCGATCGCGGCGGCCGAACGCACCGGCCTCAGCCGCTGGATCCATGTCAAGGCGGGTGAGTTCGCGATCCTCTTCGTCTGCGCGGTCACTCTCTTCTCGCTCTCGACGCAGGCGCTCTACCTCGGCTTCCAGGGGTCGACGATCGCCTACCAGCTGCAGATCACCCGCTTCGAGCTGATCCTCAGCGTGCTGCCGCACGCGTTGCCGGAGCTGACCGCCCTCTTCCTGCCTCTTGCCGCCTGGCTGATCGCCAGTCGCCGCGGCGAGTGGAACCAGCTCCTCGCCGCCACCTTCATCACCGTCCTCCTGGCGATCCCGGTCCTGCTGGCGGCGGCGACGATCGAGGTCTACGTCTGGCCGCAGATCCTCGAAGCGATCTCGCCCGGCCTGCGCCCGCTCACCCCGTAGGGGCGGCCGGCCGCGCCGTCGCACCCCGCCCTCGTAAGATCGCGCCTCCATGGCGGGTTACGAGCCGAAAGCGATCGAGCAGAAGTGGCAGGCGGTCTGGGCCGGGGAGAAGACCTGGGAGGTCGCCAACCCGGGGCAGCCCGGCTTCGAGGCCGAGAAGCCGAAGTCCTACGTGCTGGAGATGCTGCCCTATCCGTCGGGAGAGCCCCACGTCGGGCATCTCAAGTGCTACGCCGTCGGCGACGCGATCGCCCACTTCCGCCGCCGCCAGGGCTTCCAGGTAATCCACCCGATGGGCTACGACTCCTTCGGGTTGCCGGCGGAGAACAACGCGATCAAAACGGGAGAGCCGCCGCGGGTCGCGACCGAGCGCTCGATCGCCTCCTTCCAGCGCCAGTTCCGCGAGTGGGGGATCTCGATCGACTGGTCGCGGGAGCTCGCCACCCACACGCCCGAGTACTACCGCTGGACCCAGTGGATCTTCCTGCAGCTGTTCGGCTCCTGGTTCGACGAGCGGGCCGGCAAGGCGCGGCGGATCGAGGAGCTGGTCGCCGAGCTGGACGCCGGCGTCCGCGAGCCCGCGCCGGGCACCAACCCGCTGGGCACCCCGTGGGCGGAGCTGGACGAGAAGGGCCGGCGGCTGGTCGTCGACGCGCACCGGCTGGCCTACCTGCACCAGGCGCCGGTCAACTGGTGCCCGGGGCTGGGCACGGTGCTGTCCAACGAGGAGGTCACCGCGGATGGGCGCTCCGAGCGGGGCAACTTCCCCGTGTTCCGGCGCCCGCTGACCCAGTGGATGATGCGGATCACCGCCTACGCCGACCGGCTGCTGGAGGACCTGGACCGGCTGGACTGGTCGGAGTCGCTGAAGCTGATGCAGCGGAACTGGATCGGACGCTCGACCGGCGCGCGGATCGGCTTCTCGATCGGGAACGAGACCATCGAGGTCTTCACCACCCGGCCCGACACCCTGTTCGGCGCCACCTACATGGTGCTGGCGCCGGAGCACCCGCTGGTCTCGACGCTGACGGCTTCTGCGTGGCCCGACGGCACCGACCCGCGCTGGACCGGCGGGTCGTCGACGCGCACCGGCTGGCCTACCTGAACCAGGCGCCGGTCAACTGGGCGCCGGGTCTGGGCACCGTGCTGTCCAACGAGGAGGTCACCGCCGACGGACGCTCCGAGCGCGGCAACTTCCCGGTGTTCCGGCGTCCGCTCAAGCAGTGGATGATGCGGATCACCGCCTACGCCGACCGGCTGA
This sequence comes from Solirubrobacterales bacterium, assembly GCA_045805765.1. Lineage (GTDB taxonomy): Bacteria > Actinomycetota > Thermoleophilia > Solirubrobacterales > 70-9 > VAYN01. The sequence continues at coordinate 1,010 of JBJMKN010000041.1, read as the reverse complement.
TCGACGACCTGGACCGGCTGGACTGGACCGACTCGCTGAAGCTGATGCAGCGCAACTGGATCGGCCGGTCGACCGGGGCCAAGATCCGCTTCGCGGCCGGGTCGGAGACGATCGAGGTGTTCACCACCCGGCCGGACACGCTGTTCGGGGCGACCTACATGGTGCTGGCGCCCGAGCACCCACTGGTCGAGGAGCTGACGGCGTCCGCCTGGCCGGACGGCACCGACCCGCGGTGGACCGGCGGCGCGGCGAGCCCGGCCGAGGCGGTGCGCGAGTACCAGCGGCAGGCCTCCCGGCGCTCCGAGCTGGACCGCCAGGACACCGGCCGCGAGAAGACCGGCGTCTGGTTGGGCGTCACCGCGGTCAACCCGGTGAACGGGCGGCAGCTGCCGGTGTTCATCGCCGACTACGTGCTGACCGGCTACGGCACCGGCGCGATCATGGCAGTACCCGGCGAGGACACCCGCGACTGGGAGTTCGCGAAGGTCTTCGGTCTGGAGATCATCCCGACCGTCGAGCGGCCCGAAGGTTTCGACGAGGCGAGCGGCGCCTACACCGGCGCCGGCGCGATGATCAACTCCGCCAACGACGAGATCTCGCTGGACGGCCTGGACAAGGCCACCGCGATCGCCACGATCACCGACTGGCTGGTCCAGCACGGGTACGGCGAGGCGACGACCACGTACAAGCTGCGCGACTGGCTGTTCAGCCGGCAGCGCTACTGGGGTGAGCCGTTCCCAATCGTCTACGACGAGAACGACCTGCCGGTCGCCGTCCCGGAGTCGCTGCTGCCGGTGCTGCTGCCCGAGGTCGACGACTACTCGCCGAAGACCTTCGCCGACGACGACGCCGACTCCGCCCCGGAGCCGCCGTTGTCCCGCGCGACGGAGTGGACGACGGTGGAGCTGGACCTGGGCGACGGGCCGAAGGAGTACCGCCGGGAGACCAACACCATGCCCAACTGGGCCGGGTCGTGCTGGTACTACCTGCGCTACCTGGACCCGGCCGAC
>JBJMKN010000040.1:0-58710 GCA_045805765.1 Solirubrobacterales bacterium | reverse complement strand
GTCCCTCGCGTCCCCGTCATGAACGCATCCTGGGATCTGTATCCCGCGGCCCAGCTGCGGACGGGCAGCTCGATCGAGACCTACCCGGTCTTCGCTGGCTCCCGGATCCGCTGCACCACGAAGGGGGTCTCGCTCGAGCGCCTGACGACGCCGCTTTACAAACGGATTCCGCTCCGCCCACGGGGAACGCCCAAGCTCCACGCCTACTCCCAGGTTGTCTTCGTGGACGTCGGAGCCCACCGCAGCCTGCTGATCAGCTCGCCCCGGCAGTGCGCCGCGGCGCTCCCGGAGTTCACGCCGGGCCCCTGGCTGGATCGATCCGGAACTAGCCGCTAACCCTGGAAGGTGACCAGGCGCTCCTCGGTCAGCTCGCGGACCGTGTAGTGCGGGCCCTCGCGGGTGTTGCCCGAGTCCTTGACGCCGCCGTAGGGCATCTGATCGGTGCGGAAGGTCGGTACCTCGTTGATCAGCACGCCGCCGAACTCGAGGGTCTCGCCGGCCTTCTTCGCGTTGCCCACGTCTCGAGTGAAGACGCCGGCCTGGAGGCCGTAGCGCGAGTCGTTCGCCATCTCGAGTGCCTCATCGAAGGTCTTGAAGGTGTGGATCGTCGCCACCGGTCCGAAGATCTCGTCCTGCCAGGTGTGGCACTCCTTCGGCTCACCTCTGATCACCGTCGGGGCGATGCAGCGGTCCTCGTCGACGAGCTCGCCGCCGGTGAGGATCTCGCCGCCCTGCGCGGCGGCCTCGTCGACCCACTCCTTGACCCGGTCGCGGTCGTCGCGGGAGATCACCGGACCGACGTCCGTGTTCTCGTCCATCGGGTCGCCGGTGACCAGGGACTCGACGTTCTTCACGAAGCGATCGGTGAACTGGTCGGCGATCGACTCGTGGAGGAGGATCCGCTGCACCGAGATGCAGCTCTGGCCCGCGTGCGAGTAGGCGTGGATCTGTGCCTTGTCGGCGGCGGTCTCCCAGTCGCCGTCCTCGTTGACGATCAGCGGTGCGTTCGAGCCGAGCTCGAGGTTCACCTTCTTGTGCGGGGCCTTGGAGCGGATGCCCCAGCCCACCGGCGCGGAGCCGGTGAAGGTGATCGCGCCGACGCGGTCGTCCTCGACGATGGCGTTGCCGACGTCCGAGCCCGAGCCGCAGACGACCTGCAGCCAGTTCTCGGGCAGCCCGGCGTCGTAGAAGATCTCCGCCAGCTTGATCGCCGAGATCGGCGTCTGGCCGGCGGGCTTCAGCACGATGGCGTTGCCGGCGGCGATCGCCGGGCCGAGCTTGTGCCCGACCAGGTTGAGCGGGAAGTTGAAGGGGCTGATCGCGCCGACGACCCCGTAGGGGACGCGCAGCATCACGCCGAGCTTGCCGACACCGGCCGGGGCCGCGTCCATCGGCACCGTGCCGCCGGTCAGCTTGCGCGCCTCGACCGAGGAGAACTCGAGCGTGGAGACGCAGCGTTCGGCCTCCAGCGTCGCCGTCTTGATCGGCTTACCCGCCTCGGCCGCGATCGTCGCCGCCAGGTCATCCCTGCGCTCGGCGACGAGCTCAGCCGCCCGATCGAGCACCGAGGCCCGCTCGTGCTGGGGGAACTCGGTCTGCTCGAAGGCCTCGTGCGCGGCGACGATCACGCGCTCGACAAGAGCTTCGTCGGCCTGCGCAACCCGGCCGACGACGCTGCCGTCGTAGGGGCTCTTCACCTCGGCCCAATCGCCCGTCTCCAGCCACTCGCCAGCGGCGAGGAGCTTGTGGTCGGTTGCCTGCACATATCCAGGGTACGCCCCCGCACTTGCAGGCCGCTACTCCGCTTCGTTGAAGATGTTGGCGAAGAGATGTCCAAGACCATCAACAGGGCCTTCGTCAAAGCCCTCATCGCGGCACTGCTGATCGCCCTCGTCTACCCGATCTCCTCCCAGGCGAGCGTCCGCTGGGTCGTCCACGGGCGCGGCTTCGGCCACGGGGTCGGGATGAGCGCCTACGGCGCCTACGGCTTCGCCGAGCACGGCAAGAGCTACCGCTTCATCCTCGGCCATTACTACCGCGGGACGACGATCGGGACGCTGGAAAAGCCGCGGGTGGTGCGGGTGCTGCTGGACATCTCCCCCGGCGACGTCGAATTCAGCGGCGCCACCAGCGCCTGCGGGCAGCAGCTCGACCCCGGCCGCAGCTACGAGGCCCACCGCGTCGCCCGCAGCGTCAAGCTGCGGACCTCCGGCAGCAGGCCGCTGGCCAACTGCGGGCGCAAGCTCCGCGCGGCGGGCAAAGGCAAGATCGCGATCGCCGGCGTCGGCACCTACCGCGGCGCCCTGGAGACGGTGCCGACCGAAAGCGAGGCAGGCTCGCTGAACGTCGTCAACGCGCTGGCGCTCGAGCAGTACGCGAAAGGCGTGATGCCGAACGAGGTGCCGCCCTCCTGGCCAACCGAAGAGCTGCGCGCGCACGCGATCGCGGTCCGCTCGATCGCCCTCACCGGCGACGTCGGCGGCAACGGCTTCGACCTCTACGCCGACACCCGCAGCCAGGTCTACGAGGGGCTGGAAAGCGAGTACGCGCGGACCAACGCCGCCGTCGCCGACACCCGCGGCCAGGTCGTCATGTACGGCGACGAAGTCGCCCAGACCCTTTACTCGGCCTGCTCGGGAGGGCACACCGAGTCCGTCCAGTACGTCTTCGGCACCGCCGTCCCCTACCTCGTCGGCGTGCCCGACCCCTACGACTACTACTGCCCACTGCACAAGTGGACGCTCGAATTCAGCGGGCCGGAGATCAGCTCCCGCCTCGGCGCCTACCTGCAGGGGAAGCTGAAACAGGTCGTGATCACCAAGACCGGCGTCTCCCCCCGGATCGTCAGCGCCAAGCTGATCGGCACCGGCGGCACCTCGACCGTCACCGGCTCGCAGCTCTCGCTCGCGCTCGGGGGGCACGACACCTGGATGACCTTCGAGAAGGTCGTCAGCGGCGGCTAGCCGCTCGTCCTCGGCAGCGCCAACTCGGCGTGGATCGGGCGGTGGTCCGATCCCGGCAGGTCCTCGACGCCGTAGTCGACGATGCCGAGGCGGCCGTCGGCGAGGACGTGGTCGATCGTGATCAGCGGCGGGGTGCTGTGGCCGGCGTTGGGCCAGGTCGGCTCCAGCCCCTCGCCGGCGACGGCGGCGGCGTCGCGGTAGCCGCGGCCGAGGATTTCGCGAAGGCGCGAGTGGTCGAGGGTGGCGTTGAAGTCGCCGAGCAGGACCCACGGCACCCCGTCCCCCGTCGCCGGCAGGTCGTCGAGCGAGTCTTCCCAGGTGTCGATGCCGGTGCGGCCCGGGGTCAGCGGGTGGACGTCTACGAGGCGGAGGTGGCGGCCGTCGGGCAGGCGAAGGTCGACGCGCGGCATGCGGAAGAAGGTCTCGGACTCGGGCGCGATCGGGCGGATCGGGAATCGCGAGTAGATGCCGCCGCCGGCTGCGCCCTTTCGGACCTCGACGATCGCGTTCGGCAGTCGCCGCTCGATCCCGGCGCGCCGCAGGTCCCGGGCGAAGCGCGGCGTCAGCTCCTGGATCGCCAGCAGGTCGACGTCGTAGCGGTCGACCAGCTCGGCCAGCGCCTCCGGGTCGCCTTTGCCGCGGTAGACGTTGGAGGAGAGGACCGTGAAGGCCTCGCGGCCGTCGGCGTCGACGGTCCCGTCCCCGATCGCCCGCGGCAGCACCGCGAGCGCGAGGCACAGGGTCGCCAAGGCTGCAACCAAGGCGGCCGCCCAGTTGCGCAGCGCAAGGGCGAGGCCGGCGGCGAGGAACGCCGCGATCGCCACGTAGGGCGTGAACGCCATCAGCGGCACCAGCGGCACGCCGCGGTCGAGGCCGAGGACGCGCACCACCGTCCAGGCCGCCACGGGCACGACCGCGACCCAGATCAGCCAGTTGCGCCGCGCCCCCGTCGAATGTCGCTTTTGTTCGGCTATACCGAACAAACTCGACACTCAGCCGTCCGGGTAAGGCTGGATCGGGATGCCGTGATCCGTGTCGCGCATCCCCAGCTCGTAGGCGCCACCACCCGGCAGCGACAGCTGCCGCGGCGGCAGCCCCGGGCGTTCGACGGTCAGCTCGAGGTCGGCGACCGAGCAGTTGACGGTGTTGTGCTCGGGCCCCGCCGGGTCGGCGTAGACCCAGCCGACGAAGTTCTTGGCCGGAGCCGAGACGCGGCCGTGGACGACGATGTCCTTGCCGGGGAGGAGGAAGCTGCAGACGGTCGGCTGCTCTTCGATCCGGGCCGCGCGGATCGCGCCGAGGCCGCCGAGGCGGTGCGGCTCGCCTTCGAGGACGAGCATCCCCGAGGGGATCCAGGGGCTGACGCGGGAGCCGAGGCGGACGCGGGCGGCGCCGGCGTCGAAGTAGGTGTTCGGGGCATCGGCGAAGCCGGTGCCCTCGAGCCAGACCCAGCGCTCGGCGTGCTCGCTGCCCCAGTTGTGGCCGATCATCCCCGGCCAGCCGCTCAGCTCGAACGGCTCGTCGTTGACTACGAGTCGCCCCTGGAAGCGCGCGTCGGGAAACGGCGCCAGGAACTTGGTCTTCGGCAGCGGCGCCTTGTAGAGCCAGTCGGCAGGCAGGTACTTGCAGGGCTCGGCATCGCCCTCGAAGGTGAACGACCAGGAGGCAGTGAGGGCGCCGGTGTCGACAGAGCCCTCGGCCCGGCCGGGCCCGATCTCGGCGTCGGCGACGCGGATCCAGTCGCCGGCCGGCGCCTCCAGCTGCGCGGCTGGAACGGTCATCTTCGTCGCCCGCGGCCCGTCCGCCTCGCGGTCGAAGAGGCAGAACCAGATCGAGCCGGTCGGCTCGGCGCCGGGCCGCTTGTGGACGGTGTGGCGGATCCACACGCCCTGGCCGCCATCAGGCCGGCAGGCCTTGACATAGAAGCTCTCGTAGTGGCCGGCCTTGGCGGCGACCTCCGGGAACCGCGCACGTTCCTCCACGAAGCAACTCTAACTGCGGCAACCGGGGCGGGTGTCCCGCCCCGGTTCTACTAGTCACCCAATGGAGGAGGCGGCGGCGACTCGAACCCGAGCATCCCGACGGTCGCCGGCACCACCTTCTCGCCGGAGGCGGCGAGGCGGTCCCGCGCGTCGTGGCGGATCTGGCTCAGCTCGCCGAAGACCGAGGCGAGGGCGGCGATCATTTCCTTCCAGCCGCGCTCGTCCAGCTGCATCGGCATCCAGGTCAGATGGCGGTCGGCGCGGGCGTCGAAGGTTTCCTCCCAGATCGCCCGGTCGGCCCGCGCGATCAGCCCCTGCAGCGAGATCCGCGAGAGCTGGCGCCGGTCCTCGGGCGAGGTCGCTTCGAACTCGGCGTCGTTGAAGAAGACGCGGGCGAGCCCGCGGTAGACGTGCTCGACGGCGCCGCGGCGCGGGATCGATTCGACGACTTCGAGGCAGCCTTCCTTCTCGAGCTCACGGAAGTGGTAGGAGGCGAGGGAGAGGGCCTGCTGGTAGCTGCTGAAGTGTTCTTTGGGGATCAGCCCTTCCTCGACGAACTGGCTGGGGCTGCGGGGGCCTTCGTTGAGGACTTCGAGGATGCGCACGCGGAGCGGGTGCTTGAGCACGGCGCAGATCGTCTCGGCGCGTTTCTTCTCCTCGGCCTCAGTTCCCTCCATCTCTAGCCCTTTCGATTGATCGAGTTCATAGGAGCGATCACGATAGGGCATAAATGCACGGACGTACCGGGAAAATGCCTAGGGGGAACCCTTTACTGAGCCGCGTCGAAGTAATAGGAACGGATGCATCACCAAGGGGGGACGCCTCCGGTGAGGGAAGGAGGTGATGCCTATGCAGTTCGAGGCATGTGGCGCGGCCTATCCAGCCACCTCCATTCACAAGGGTGGCTGAGGCCTGACCCCGCTACCGCCCCGGGCCTCGCCGATCGGCGGGGCGGTAGTCAAAACCGGCGGCCGGAGCGTGGCTCCCGGCCCTGCTCAGACCTTGATCGTGATCACGTCGCCGTCGGCGACGAGGTAGTCGCGGCCCTCGATCCGCAGCTGCCCCTTGTCACGGGCCGGGGCGTAGCCGCCGCACTCGACCAGCTGCTCCCAGCCGATGACTTCGGCTTTGATGAACGCTTCCATGATCTCGGTGTGAATGGTTCCTGCCGCTTCCAGCGCCGTCGCGCCGCGGCGCAGGGGCCGCGCCACCGCCTCCTTGCCCTCGCCTGCGGTGAAGAAGGTGATCAGCTCCAGGAGGTCGTAGGCGGCGCGGACGAGACGGGCCAGGCCGGAGCCCTCGACCCCGTAGGACTCGCGCATTTCCTCCGCTTCGGCGGCGTCGAGCTCGGCCAGCTCGCCCTCGATCCGGGCGCTGACGGCGACGACGCCCGCCCGCACCGAGTTGGCGTGGGAGACGACCGCTTCCGGCGCCTCGGCGTCGCCCTCGTCGACGTTGGCGACGTAGAGGATCGGCTTCGTCGTCAGCGCCTGCAGGTTCCCGACGGCGTGCGGCGCCCCCTCCGGCACCGGGATCGACCGCGCCGGGCGGCCGGCGGCGAGCGCCTCGTGCACCGCCTGCAGCCACTCGTGCTCGACCTGCGCTTCCTTGTCCCCCGACTTCGCCTGCTTGCCGACCCGCCCGAGCCGGCGCTCGACCTGGTCGTAGTCGGCGAGGACCAGCTCGGTCTCGATCGTCTCGATGTCGGCGAGCGGGTCGACACGGCCGTCGGGGTGCGGGACGTCGGATTCGGTGTGGCAGCGGACGACGTGGCAGATCGCGTCGGTCTCGCGGATCGAGGCGAGGAACTGGTTGCCGAGCCCCTCGCCTTCGGAGGCGCCTTTGACGAGGCCGGCGATGTCGTGAAAGTCGATTTTCGCCGGCACCAGTTCAGAGGCGCCGACGGTCGCGGCGACCTTCTCCAGCCGCTCGTCCGGCACCTGGGCGACAGCGACGTTCGGCTCGATCGTCGTGAACGGGTAGTCCCCGGTCTGGGCGCCGCCCTTGGTCAGGGCGTTGAAGAGGGTCGACTTGCCGGCGTTCGGCAGCCCGACGATCCCGACCTTCATCGCGCGTCTCCCTTTCTCATGACGGCAGCGGCACGATCAGGCCGAGCACCACGCCGAGGAGGGCGCCGGCGAGGACGTCGGACGGATAGTGCATGCCGAGGTAGGGGCGGCCGAGCGAAAGCGCGATCGCGACGAGGAACGCAGCCGCCATCGCCGAGTCGACCCGGACCATCGCCGTCGCCACCGCGAAGGAGGAGGTGGCGTGGGCGGAGGGGAAGCTGAGCGAGCTGGGGGCGCCGCCGAGCGGGGGCAGGCCGTCGAGGACCGGGCGCGGGCGCTTGACCAGGAGCTTGATCGCGTAGTTGAGGCCGATCGCGAAGGGGCCGAGCAGGGCGCAGACGAGCCACTGCTCCCAGCGCGAGCTGTCGATGATCGCCAGCGCGGCGCCGAGCAGGAACCAGACGAGGCCGTTGTTTCCCGCCTTGCCGAGGGCGACGGCGGCGTCCTCCACCCCGCGGCTGTGGCCGTGGGTGCGCATCCAGCGCAGCAGCTTCAGGTCGAGTTCGCGCATCGGCGCGAGAGACTATTGGGCGATGCCCACCGTCCCCGGCTTCGTCCACACCCCCGGCAACCACTGCGGCTCGACCGCGCTGCGAAACCTGCTCGCCTTCCACGGCGTCGAGATCAGCGAGGCGATGGCCTTCGGCCTCGGCGCCGGGGCTGGCTTCTACTACCTGGCGCTGGAGGACGGCTCGCCGAGCCGCTGGTTCAACGGCCGCACCGCCCGCCTCGAGGAGAGCTTCCGCGAGCTGACGGGGGCGGCGCTGGAGCTGCGCACCTTCGGCGAGGAGGAGGGCGAGGCGGCCTGGGCGGCGGCGCGCGAGACGGTCGACGCCGGCAGCCCGGCCCTGCTCCTCACCGACATCTACTACCTCGACCACTACGGCAACTCGGCCCACTTCCCCGGCCACGCGGTGGTCCTGGCCGGCTATGACGACGAGGTCGCCTGCCTCTCCGACACCGCCTTCGAGGAGCTGCAGACGACGCGGCTGGAGAACCTGGCGCGGGCCCGCCACAGCGGCCACCCCGCCTATCCGCTCGAAGGGCACATGTTCACCGTCGCCGAGGCGATCGACCGCGAGGCGCTGCTGGCGGCGGTGCCGCGGGCGATCGAGCGGGCGGTGAGCGAGATGCTGGAGCCGCCCTTCGGCGAGCTCGCCGGCGTCCCGGCTCTCGAGCGCCTCGCGGCCCAGGCCGGCTCCTGGCCCGATGAAGTCGAGGACTGGCAATGGTGCGCGCGCTTCGCCTACCAGGTGATCGAGCGCCGCGGCACCGGCGGCGGCTGCTTCCGGCTGATGTACTCGCGCTTCCTCGAGGAGGCGGGGCGCAGCGAGGCGCCCTTGGCAGCGGAGGCGGCGACGCGCTGGACCGAGTTGGCCGAGGCGTTCAAAGCGGCGAGCGAAAGCGAGGAGCCGGAGCCGGAGTTGTGGCAGGCGGTGGGCGTCGGCGCCGAGGCGGTGCTCGAGGCCGAGCGCCGCCTCTGGACCTCCCTCCAGCACCCCTGAACGAGGGTCGTTTCCACCCTTTTCCTCGCTATAGGGGGGACAAATAGGGGGGACAAAGGTGGAAACGATCGTCCACCTCTTCGGTTTGTCTGTGCAAACCAGGGGTATCCGGGCTCCATGACTATCGGAGCCGGCATCTTCCTAATCGCGGTTGGCGCGATCCTCAAGTTCGCGACCAACATCCACGTCAAGGGCCTCAGCATCGACACGATCGGCGTGATCCTGATGATCGCCGGCGCCGTCGGGCTGCTGATCGGGCTCTTCCAGGAAATCGTCTGGTCCCGCCGCACCCGCCCCCTCGCTCCCGGCGAGGCGCCCCCGGTCGAAGAACGCCGCGAAGTCCGCGACCCCGCCTACCGCGAACAGCCGCCGCGCTACTAGCTCGGATTTCCTCCTGAAGTAGTGCCGAGGTGGCCGAGCTCGCCACGATCGGCGTCTACGGCTTCGACGGGGCTTCCTTCGTCGGAGCGCTGCAAGAGGCGCGGATCTCGCTCCTCCTCGACGTCCGCCAGCGGCGCGGGGTGCGGGGCAGCCAATACGCCTGGGCGAATGCGCGCCGCCTCGAAGCCGCCCTCGAGGAGGCGGGCATTGCCTACAGCCACCTACCGGAGCTGGCGCCGACGACCGAGATGCGCCAGCTGCAGTACCGCGAGGACGAGCGGCGCGGCGAGGGCAAACGCTCCCGCACCGAGCTGGCGCCGGAGTACGTCCGCCGGTACACGGAGGAGGTCCTCGACCGGGTGGACCTGGAGCCGATCGTCAACTGGGTCGGCTCGAAGCGGGCGGCGCTGCTCTGCGTCGAGAGGGACCCGGAGGCATGCCATCGTTCCCTCATCGCCGGGCGTCTGGCGCGTGACCACGGCTTCGAGATCGAGCACCTGAAGCCGGAAGAGTGAGCTTCACCGCTCCGGCCAGTCCAGCCCCGGAATCTCCTCCGCCCGCAGCTTGCCCTGAGAGCGAAAGGCCGACTCGAGCTCCTCGTTCAGCCAGCTCATCCCCGCTTCCGAGAGCCTGATCGCCGGCGCCTGCCGGATCGACTGCCGCGGGTCGACGTTGCCGACGCCGCGGTCGGCGTTCTCCGCCGTCGGCCCGAACGCGTAGGCGCCGAGCTCGTCCATCAGCTCCCCCAGCGAGACCCCATCCGCGAGCGTCCCGTCGACGAATTCCCCACCGTGCACGCGGATGAAGTGCGGCCAGCGCTCCAGCCACGGCCGCAAAGCCAGGTCCTCCCCGCTCACATCGTCACGCCCCTCCTCATAGGCACAAGCCACCGCCCGCCCGTAGACGACGATGTCGCTCGGCCCCTCCACCAGGTGTCCCATGAACATCACGTCCCCATCCCGCACCGCCCGTGGCCGCCGCTCCCGCGGATAAGTGCAGTGCCGATGGCTGCCCGAGGTCCGGACCACATCGGGAACCGGCCGCCCGCGGGAAGAGCGCTCGGCGGCGCGGCCGAAGAACTTGACGAAGGCCTGGCAGGCGCCTTCGTTTAGGAAACGGGTGGCTCGACTACCCAAAACGCTTTTGTAGCCAACCGCCTACGTCGCGAGCCCGGCTTCTCGCCCCACACATCTCCGTGCGCCAACTCCACGGTTAGAGGCGATCGCTCGATCCGTTGAGCCTCGGCACGAACATCTTTCGCTCGGATCCCCAACACCCCGTGACCCGGCCTATTCTCGATGATTGATTCTGGGTTTCGCCCCAACTCCACGAGTGTGTCCTCTAGAACCACCGACATCCGCAGTCGCTCTGGAGACGGAAAGTTCTTGAAGACACCGTCTCGCCACTCGGGCCCATTCTCGGTTTTTCGTACATGCGCCGGTGGAACCCATCGAAACAAGATCGTTTCGTCGTCGATGGACAAATCATCGACGGGTGGGTCTCCGGCTCCCGTCAATGCTGAACGAAACAGTCCTGCCGAAGAAGGCGCTTGGCCTCTTCGACACCAGATTGTCCAGGGAACTCTTGAAGTGCACCGTCTCGTTCGACGAGAAGTAAACCTGCCTGCTCTTCCTCATCACTAATAAAATCGATCCGAAGACTGTCGCCCAGCCGCCACTCAAGTTGAACGCCCCCATCCGAGAGCGGCGAAATTTCCGGGGTCTGAGCCATGGGAGCCATCACTTGGACAAGAAAGGAACTCGCTCGATTAGCGTGGTGTCGCGACAGAGGCAATGCCCCTTCCGTATCCCAGTTCGGGCTTAGGCGCTCCAGCTCGGCAAGACGCGCGACCACTTCCCTCTGCCACGCGGGAAGTGGCTTCTTAAGTTGGAGATCGGTGAGCAAGTGGTACTGGTTATTCGTTACCAGCCCCACCGTATAGGCGTCGGGGACGAAAATCCTTGCTGCCGTATCTGGCATAGAGATACTCGTTGCGGTCATTTCGTCCTCCCCCATCGTTCCTGCATCTGTTTCGTCGTCAGGTCTGCAAAACCCTTGACGATCCATTCGTGACCCAAATCGACTTTTTCAATGATCTGCTTAAGTCCGGCTAACGCTCCTGGGAACTTTGCGGTCATAGTCAAAAGATAAGTCTCTCTCTGGTCAGACTGGCGGGTGGCAGGCTCAGCCGAAGCAATCAAACGCCCCAACGGGAGGTCGCTCGAACCCGGAATCAGCCATCTTGCTGCCCATCTTGAATCCTCCGGCGGGGGAAGAAAGTCGCTTTCTGGAGCACGCACCGTCGTCAGGGCCCGCTCGGCTGGCAGACCAGAACCACCGTCGATGTTCAACTCATTGACGTACGTAAGCTCAACGAGATCGCCAGCGATCTCGTTAAGTTTCAGTAACTTTTGCGAAACAGCGATTAGCTCTTCGAACATGGGCCTGAGGGTTGAGTAGCGCGGATAGTCGATCGGGAGCCCGGATCGCCTCCAGTTCAGGGCAAGCCGGTCTTCTTGGGCCTGGACCAGCAGCACTCCGTCGCGAGATAGGAACCACGCGCGAGGCAACGAGGGTCCAAGAGGTTCCACAATTTGGAGCTCGGGGCCGTCTACCAGACTCTCGAACATGCGCGGGAGTGGGTCTCGAAGTTGCCGGACAGGGACGTCATACGACAGGTTTTGAGGGAGAGCAGCTAGGAAGTCGAGGTCTACCGTGGGGTCGGGCAGTTGAAGCGCAAACGCAACCTCCTGCACAGGAGGGCGCTCGAAGGAAACTAGCTCCAAGGGCGGGGTGGACATTTAAACGAGTCTATGACCTGCTCCCCGTGGAACTACGTGCTCGCACTACGGAAGCGGGAGCGACGGGACTCGAACCCGCGACCTCCGGCGTGACAGGCCGGCGCTCTAACCAGCTGAGCTACGCCCCCAGGGAACCTCGGCGGGCCTTGGGGTCGGCCCGGGGAGCGAACGCTAGCGCATTCGGGCGGCTGGGCTTGAGGCGACCTGGAGGGTTAGACGGCGACCATGGCGAGCTCGGTTACGGCCTCCTCGATGCCGGCGCGGAGGACGTCGAGGTCCGGCACTGCGTCGGCGTCGGCGATCAGGCCGAAATGGACTGAATCGTCGTAGATGATCGCGGCGACGCCGAGGTTGTGGCCGGAGAAGATCGAGCCGAGGGGGATGCCGCGCCGCAGCCGCGCGCCGAGGGCGTAGAGGGGAAACGGCGTGGTCGGGATGCTGGCAGCGGTCAGGTTGAAGAGGCCGGGGGTGAAGGCGAGCCGGGCGTAGGCGCACTGGACCACGGGGGCCGGCGCATCCGCCGCCTCCAGCAGTGCCTCGGTCTCCGCGCTCCCGCCGCTCCGCATCTCGGCGGCGACGGCGACGACCTGGCGGTAGCGGCGCACCGGGTCCGGCTCGGCCAGGGGCAGGTCGACGAAGAAGGGCGCGACGTCGGGGCCGAAGGCGAAGGATTCCCGCGCCCGCCGCATGCTCACCGGCACCGCTACGCGGATCCGATCGACCTTTTCCCGGCGGCTCTCGAACAACCGCCGCAGGCCCCCCGCCGTGGCCGCGAGGACGACGTCGTCCGGCCTTCCCCCGAGGCCCTCGCTCACCGCTTTCGCCTTCGCCAGCGGCATCTCCACCGACGCCACCCGGCGGTCGACGCCGGTCGGCCCGTTGAGGCTGGTCGTCGGCGCCGGCGGCAGCTCCTCCCGAACCGCCTCGGACCGCTCCCGCGAGCGCGCGACGGTCGCGGCCACGTTGCCCGCCTGGAGGCCGGCATCGACTCCGCCGCTCTGCTCATCGCCGACGGCTCCCCGAACCTGCCAGAGGACGCCCTCGTCCACCTCGCTGCCCATCGCCTCGATCAGCGCCCCGAGCGCAGCCATGTCCACCTCGGTATCGGGCTGGAAGTCGAGCAGCGAGGCGACGATGTACGGGCCGCTGACACCGTCGACCATGCACTGGTGGATCTTGCCGACGATCGCCCAGGCGCCGCCCTCGAGGCCCTCGAGCAAGGTCGCCTCCCAGAGGGGACGGGAGCGATCCAACCGGCGGGAGACGTAATCGCCGACCCAGGCCATCAGCTCCGCCTCGCCGCCCGGCTCCGGCAGCTGCGCGTAGTGGACCTGGAGCCCGACGTCGCAATCGGGGTCGGGGAGCCAGATCGGCATCGCGCCGGCCTCGACCACCGGCATCGAGAGCCGCCGCCGCAGGGCGGCGTTGCCGACGAGCCGACGCCGGACCTGGTCGCGCAGCCTCTCCAGCGAGGGGCGCTCGCCGTTCGGCGGGGGATCGAGGATCGCGACCCAGGAGAAGTGAAGCTGCAGGGTCGGGTCATCCTGCTCCAGTTCGAGGAAGACCGCGTCGAGTGGGCTCAGGTGACTGCGCATCTCATCCCCTGTCGCCTGCCCCGGCAATCTCGGCCTCGGGCACCGCATGCGGTGCCTCCGCCGCCACTATCGCTTCCAGCGTCCTCCTCAGCTCGGCGATGCGCTCGGCCCCGAAGCGCTCCGCCCAATGCCGTTCGATCGCGGCGAAGGCGCGAAAGCCGAACTCCTGCGCCCTCTCCCCCCGGGTCGTCAGGCAGACTAGTTTGGCGCGGCCGTCCAGCGGGTCGGGCGCCCGTTCCACGTAGCCCCGATCCACCAGCTCGTCGACGATTTCCCCCGCCGACTGCTTGGTCACGTTCGCCCGCTCGGCGATCTCGGTCAGGCGCATCCCCGTCTCCCTCACGTAGCGGAAGACGGAGCCGTGGGTGATGCGGAGATCGTCGAACTCGCTCGCTTCGATCGCACCCCGGAACTCATTGCGCATCGCTTCGAAGACGAGGTCGAGCAGCGCCGTCAGCGGGATGTGGATCGGGAGGATTCGTGGATCTTCCGACATTGGTCAGGAAACCTTATAAGGAGCACCCGCATATGTCCAATAGGCTGGCCGCATGAGGCTGGCTACTTTCGATGCGGGGGACGGCGCGCGCGCGGGAATCGTCCACGGAGACCGTGTCCTCGACGCCTGGGCTTTGCTCGGAGCGCCGCATCGCGGGTCGCTGAGGGAGCTGATCTCAGAAGCGCGGGTCGATGACCTCCGCGGCCGCCTCGGGGACAGCGGCGCCCCCTCGCATCCGCTGCCCTCGGTGCAGCTGCTGCCGCCGATCCCAGACCCGGAGAAGATCGTCTGCATCGGCTTGAACTACCGCAAGCACGCGGCCGAGGTCGGGGCCGACCTCGAGTCCCTGCCGGAGATCCCGACGATCTTCGCCAAGTACGCGAACGCGCTGGTGGCAGACGGGGCGACGGTGCGGGTGCCGACGGGGAAGACGGACTACGAGGCGGAGGTGGCCTTCGTGGTCGGGCGGCGGGCGCGGGACGTCGGCGAGGACGAGGCGCTCGATCACATCGCCGGCTACACGCTGCTGAACGACCTCTCGGCCCGAGACCTGCAGGGGGCGACGCCCCAGTGGATGGCGGGCAAGGTCTTCGACGGCTCCGCGCCCTGCGGGCCGTACCTGGTGACGCCGGACGAGGCGGGGCCGGCCGGCGAGATCGCGATCCGGCTCACCCTCAACGGCGAGGAGATGCAGAACGGCGCCACCGACGACCTCATCTTCAGCATCCCGCAGCTGCTCTCGCAGCTCTCGCGGCTGATGACGCTGCAGCCCGGCGACATCGTCTCCACCGGCACCCCCGAGGGAGTCGGGATGGGCCGCAAGCCGCGGGTCTGGCTCGCCGACGGCGACGAGATCGCGATCGAGTCGCCGACCCTGGGCCGGCTGACGACGCGGATCAGCGCTTAGGCGGGATCTCGTAGGCCTTCGCCGGCAGGTCCGCCGAGAGCGGCCGGTGCGCCGGCAGGGCCCGGGCGTCGGGGCGCGACCTGCGCGCCCACTGCACCCGCACCGGCGTCAAGGTGAGGAGCGCGTTCCAGGTATCGGTGTCGATGACTCCGTTGGCCGGCAGCCCGTGCTCTTCCTTGAAGACGCGCACGGCGCGGGCGGTCTGGCGGCCGAAGAGGCCGGTTACCGGGAGCTCGGCGCCGGCGGCGACGAGGTGCTGCTGCGCCCAGACGACCATGTCGCCGCTGCTTTTCCGCTTCAGCAGCGGGTGGACGACTTCGAGCCGGTAGCCGGTGACCGGCTGCTGGGCGCTGTCGGCGCCGAGCGCCCCCCACTCCTGGCTGTTGGTCTCCTGCCAGGACCACCAGCTCGGGGGCAGGCCGCCGTAGCTGGCGGCGAAGCGGCGGAAGAGCTTGATCCCGGCGCTGCCGGGAGCTTCGTAGGTCTGGCCGATCGGGTAGATCGGGTGGCCGTAGATGCGGTTGTAGAGGTAGGTGTGCTCGTAGACGGCGCGGACCGAGGTGCCGATCGTCCTCCAGTACATCTGCGGCTGGTTGTAGGTGGCGCCGCCCGGCCCGAGGAAGACCGAGTAGGGGAACGAGGGGTGGTAGTCGACGTAGGGGAAGGCGGCGAGGGAGATCGGGTAGGCGTCGCCGACGCGGGCCCGGAGGGCGCGCACGTAGCGGTCGGCGGCGGCGTACTTGCCCTCGTAGTCGGCCTCGGCGTCGATCGCGAAGCAGTCGGCGCCGCGCTTCACCGCCCCCGCGGCGACCCGCGCCTCGGCCAGCGGCGCGTCTCCGTAGACGAACTGCCAGGCGCAGACGCTAAGCCCGGCCGTGTGCAGGGCGTTGACGAGGCCGCGGTTGAACTGGCCCCAGTAGCTGCCGCCGTCGCCGGACTTGACGTAGACGGTGCCGACGTCGTTGCGCTTGGCGCGGGCGATGATCGCGCCGATGCTGCCGCCCTCCGAGCGGGAGACGTACCAGACCCACATCCCCTGCCGGTCGAAGGCGCTGTTGCTGACGTTGCCGCCGGTTTCGACCTGGCCGGCGCCGCCGGTGTCGGCCGCCGCGCCGGCGCCGAACGCCGCTGCGGCGAGCGTGGCGAGAACCAAGGGCAGCGCGAAGAGGGAGTGCTTCTTCTGCCGGGGGAGGATCACAACTTGTCACAACACGCTAGTGATGAAATGGAAGCGCTTGCCCCTCGCCGCCCCCCGCAAGATCCTGTGCGCCGCCGTGCTTGCCGCGAGCGTGGCACTGCTGCTGCCCGCTGCGGCAAACGCGGCAAAGCAGCGCCTGGTGCGCGCCGACCTCTTCCAGACCGGACAGGAGCTCGTCTTCACCGTCCGCACCGCGGAGCCGGTCCCGCTGGCGAAGCTGGATCCGCTGCCACGTGGGCGCCGGTCGGCCTCCGACTTCCTCTGCTTCGCCTTGATCCGCTCCAGCACGGAGGAGCGCCACCTGCTCTGCCTCGGTGGACGATCGCCCCATCGGCGCATCGGTCTCCTCGCCACCGGCGAGGACGGCAGGATCCATGGCAGGGGGAGCATCGCGGCCACCGTCACGCGACCGGTCCCGCGCAAGCTGGTGGTCGCCATCGACCCGGCCGATGCCGGCCTCTCGCCCCGGCGCTACCGCTGGGCGGTCGCGCAGGGAATCGACTGCGACAAGACCTACCCCTGCATCCAGGAGCTGCCCGACCACGGCACCAACGGGTTCCGCATCCGTCCCGTCCGCGCCGTCGGCTGCACCGGCGGCAGCCCCGGCCTCGTCACCAACGGCCCCCGCGACCGCAGGGTCGTTGCCCTCACCTTCGACGACGGGCCCAGCGACTACACCGACGACTTCCTCTCGGTGCTGCGAGAGAAAGACGTACAGGCGACCTTCTTCGAGGTCGGCCAGGTGATGCCCGGCCGCGAAGACGTGATGCGCGAAATCCTCGCCCAGGGCAGTGAACTGGCCGACCACACGATGGACCACGTCGAGCTTCCCGGCTACTCCCAGATCGCCGGCGCCGCGGCGCGGATCCGCGCCTACACCCACTTCCAGCCCTGCCTCTTCCGGCCGCCGGGCGGCGCCGTCGACGACGGGGTCGTCGCCACCGCCGGCAGCTTCGGGATGCGGACCGTCAACTGGGACGTCGACCCGCGGGACTGGTCCAACCCCGGGGTCGGCGCGATCTACGCCAACGTCGTCGGCCACGTCCGGCCCGGCTCGATCGTCGTCATGCACGACGGCGGGGGGCCGCGCTCGGAGACCCTCGCTGCGCTGCCGCAGATCATCGACACCCTGCGCGGCCGCGGCTACCGCTTCGCCACCGTCACCGAGCTGCTCGGCGGCCGCATCCTCTACCGGCCCTACGGCTGATCCGGATCGAGATCTTCATCCGTAGAAAGAACAGATGAAGATCGCAATCGTCGGCACCGGGATCTCGGGCCTGGTGGCCGCGCACCGGCTTGCGCCCGAGCACGAGGTCGTCGTCTACGAGGCGAGCGACCGGATCGGCGGCCACACCAACACGGTGCCGGTCGAGGCCGACGACGGGACGGCGTGGATCGACACCGGGTTCATCGTCTTCAACGACCGCAACTACCCGCGCTTCGAAGCGCTGCTGGCGGAGCTGGGAGTGGCGAGTCAGCCCTCCCACATGAGCTTCTCGGTCTCCGACGGCCGCGGCCGCTTCGAGTACGCGGGTACGCCGTGGGGGCTCTTCGCCCGCCCATCCCATCTCGTCAGCCCGAGCTTCCTCGGGATGCTGCGCGAGTGGCGCCGCTTCAACCGCGAGGCGCAGGCGCTGATCGGGATGAACGGCACCGCTCCCTCGCTCGGCCACTGGCTCGAGCAGAAGGGGTTCTCGCGCCACTTCGTCGAGCGCCTGATCGTCCCGCAGGCCTCCGCCGTCTGGTCGGCCGACCCGGCGCAGATGTGGACCTTCCCCGCCAGCTTCATGGCCGAGTTCTTCGAGAACCACGGCATGTACAGCCTCCGCGACCGGCCCAGGTGGCGGACCGTGAGCGGCGGCTCGCGCAGCTACGTCGAGGCGATCGCCGCGCCCTGGCGCGACCGGGTGCGCCTGCGGGCGCCGGTGCGGCGGATCGAGCGGCTGCCCGACGGGGTGCGGATCGAGGCCGACGGCTGCGAGACGGAGGACTTCGACGAGGTCGTGATCGCGGCCCACTCCGACCAAGCGCTGGCGATGCTCGGCGACCCGAGCGAGGCCGAGCGGGAGGTCTTGAGCGCGATCCCCTACCAGCCAAACGAAGCCGTCCTCCACACCGACGCCTCGCTGATGCCGCGCCGCCGCGCCGCCTGGTCGAGCTGGAACTTCCACCTCAGCGAGGAGCCCGCCGCGGGCACCACCGTCACCTACTGGATGAACCACCTGCAACGCCTGCGCAGCCGCCAGCAGTACTTCGTCTCCCTCAACCGAGGCAACGAAATCGACCCGAACAAGGTGATCCGCAAGATCTCCTACGACCACCCGGTCTACACCAAAGAGGGAGTAGCCGCCCAGTCCCGCCACCCCGAGATCTCGGGACCGCAGCACCGCACCCACTACTGCGGCGCCTACTGGGGCTGGGGCTTCCACGAGGACGGCGTAGTCAGCGCGTTACGAGTCTGCGACTCCCTCGACACAAACCGCCGCGTCGTTTCCACGGTTCTCCCCCCTGTGATGGGGAAAAGGGTGGAAACGACCGAGGATGAGGTGGCGGCATGGGCCCTTTGACGACGGCGGGACGAGGGGCGGGGGTCGCCGGACCCTCCCCGCTGTTGTCCGCCGACCCCCGCCCCTCGTCCCGTCCCACGTCAGCCCATCCTTTTTCTCACCCCGCCGCGTCAGCTGTATACGAGGGCACCATCCGCCACCGCCGCTTCGACCCCATCGAGCACTCCTTCCGCTACCCCCTCTTCCTCATGTACCTGGACCTCGCCGAGCTGCCCGGCGTCCTCGACCCGTATCCCCTCTTCTCCGCCCGCCGCCGCGCCCCAGCCCGCTTCCGCCGCGAGGACTTCATGGGCGACCCGGCGCAGCCGCTCGACGAGTGCGCGCGGGACGCCGTCGCGGCCGCGACGGGGGAGCGTCCCGGCGGCCCGGTCCGCCTCCTCACCGGCCTGCGCTACTTCGGCCACTCCTTCAATCCGGTCTCCTTCTATTACTGCTTCGGAAGCGACGGCGAGCGGGTAGATGCAGTCGTGGCCGACGTGCAGAACATCCCCTGGGGCGAACGCCATCCCTACGTCTTGGCACGGGGCGAGAGCCGGGGTACGGTGCTGAGCGAAGAGCTGGAGAAGACCTTCCACGTCTCCCCGCTGATGGGCATGGATCAGACCTACTCCTTCCGCGCCTCCGAGCCCGGCGAGAGCATCGCCGTCCACATCGAGTCGCGTCCGCGCGAGTCCGCGGAAAGTCATCCTCAAGATGCTTTTTCGCGGACTCGGCGGCCGCCGACCTTCGACGCGACGCTCAACCTGCGGCGGCGGGAGCTCTCGCGCGGCACGCTGGCGCGGATGCTCGCCCGCTACCCGGCGATGTCGCTGCAGGTGGTGGCGAAGATCTACGCACAGTCGCTGCGGCTGAAGCTGAAGGGGGCGAAGTACTACCCCCATCCGGAGTCGTCATGAAGGACGCGCTTGCCCGCGCCGGCGTCGGCGCCGTCCTCGGCCGCGTCGGCCAGGGCCGCATCGACGTCGTCGAAGGCGCCCGCGAACGCAGCTTCGGGCCCGCCGACGCCGGCCTTCGCGCCACGCTCACGATCAACGACCCCGCCGCCTGGCGCGGCCCGCTCCACGGCAGCGTCGGCCTCGGCGAGGGCTACGTCGCCGGGCTTTGGGAGACCGACGACCTCGTCTCCCTGATCCAGATCGCCGCCCGCGAGCTACGCCAGATGGACGGCGTCCGCGGCGCAATCGCCCGCCCCCGCGCCGTCTGGCACCGGCTCCGCCACCTCGTCCCCGAGAACACCCGGCCCGGCGCTCGGCGCAACATCTCCGCCCACTACGACCTCGGCAACGACCTCTTCGCCTCCTTCCTCGACGAGCGGATGATGTACAGCTGCGCCTACTTCCCCGACGCCGCCGCGTCCCTGGAGCTGGCGCAGCTGGCGAAGCTCGACCGCATCTGCGACCGCCTCCGCCTCGGGCCCGGGAACCACCTGCTGGAGATCGGCACCGGCTGGGGCGGGCTGGCGATCCACGCCGCGCGGCGCAGCGGCTGCCGGGTGACGACGACGACGATCTCCCGCGAACAGTTCGAGCTGGCGCGGCAACGCGTCCGCGACGCCGGCCTCACCGACCAGGTCACCGTCCTGCTCCAGGACTACCGCGACCTCGAGGGCCGCTTCGACCGCCTCGTCTCGATCGAGATGATCGAGGCGGTCGGCTGGCAGTACTTCGACGACTACTTCCGCCGCTGCGACGAGCTGCTCACCGACGACGGGCTGATGCTGTTGCAGGCGATCACGATCGACGACAGCATCTACGAGATCGAAAAGGGGGCGAAGAGCTTCGCCAACACGCACGTCTTCCCCGGCGGCTGCCTGCCCTCGCAGGGGCTGATCACCGGCTGCCTGGAGCGCGTCACCTCGATGAAGCAGGTCTGGGTCGACGACATCACCGCCCACTACCCGCCGACGCTGGCCGCCTGGCGCGAGCGCTTCTTCGGCGCCTGGGAGCGGCTGCGCGAGCGCGGCTACGACGAGCGCTTCCGCCGCCTCTGGGACTTCTACCTGAGCAGCTCGGAGGCGGGCTTCCGCGAGCGCCGGATCGGCGACGTCCAGGCGCTCTTCGCCAAACCGGGAGCAAGGTGAGCGACGACCTCCTGCTGATCCACGGCCTCGGCGGCTCCCGCAACATCTGGGAGCCGGTGATCCCGCTGCTCGAGGGCGAGCGCGAGGTACACGCGATCGACATGCCCGGCTTCGGCGAGACGCCGCCGCTGCCGGAGGGCGAAGAGCCGACGGCAGCGAACCTGGCGCGGGCAGTGCATGAAGAGTGCGCCCGCAACGGGGTCGAGCGCCCGCACGTCGCCGGCAACTCGCTCGGCGGCTGGGTGGCGCTGGAAATGGGCCGCTTCGGCTGGGCCGCTTCGGTGACGACCCTCTCCCCCGCCGGCCTCTGGCAACGCCCGCTCGGTGAGCCGGACGGCGGCGGCGCCCGGATGCTGCTGCGCGGCTCCCCCTGGGTGAAGGCGGCACGCCCCTTCCTCTCGCTCGCCCTCCAGTTCCCGCAGACGCGCCACGCCGCTTTCCAGTCAATCGCCGCCCGTCCGGAGCGGATCCCGCCCGACGCGGCGCGGGCGCTCGTCCTCGGCTGGCTCGACGGCGAGGGCTACGACGCCGCCAACCGGGCGATGCGCAACCACGTCTTCGACCCGAGCGGCTACCCGGAGGACGTGCCGGTGACGATCGCCTGGTGCGAGAAGGACCGTCTGCTCGGCCCGCCGAAGCCGCACCGCCGCCCCGCCGGCTCCCGCTTCCTCGTCCTCCCCGGCGTCGGCCACACCCCCACCTGGGACGACCCCGGGCTGGTCGCCCGCACCCTGCTCGACGGCAGCGCCGTAACCTCCCGGACGGCCTAGCCCCGCGAACGAGGAGGAGCAGTGATCGTCGAGAGGACCGAGAACCCGATGTGGCTGTCGAACGCCTACCTGGTCGCCGACCCCGGCCGCGGCACCGGCGTCCTCATCGACGGCAACGACGAGCTGGCGCCGCTGCTGGAGCGGGCCGAGCGCGACGGAATCGAGATCACCCACGTCCTCGTCACCCACCCGCACGGCGACCATGTCGCCGGCCTGCCCGAGGCGCGGGCCCAGCTCGGCAACCCGCCGCTGGTCGCCCACACCGACTGCGCCGCAGAGCTCGAAGACGAGGTCGAGATCGTCCTCGGCGACGGCGAGAAGCTCGAGGCTGGCGGCCTCGAGGTCGAAGCGATCTACACCCCCGGCCACGCCGCCGGCCACCTCGCCTACCTCATAAACGGCTCCGACGTCTTCACCGCCGACGTCCTCTTCAAGGGGACCGTGGGCGGGACGATGGCCCCCGGCGCCAGCGGCTTCGCCGACCTCCAGGCCTCGGTGATGCGGCTGCTGGAGCTGCCGCCGAACACGACCGTCCACCCCGGCCACAAGGAGCCGACGACGATCGCCGCCGAGTGGGAGCGCAACCCGTTCGTGCGGATCTGGCGCGGGCTCGACTCGACCGGGGACGAGCAGGTCACGGTCTGGGGCCGGCCGGCAACCCTGAAGCTGTGGGCGCCGGACTACGACGGCGGCAACAAGGCCTGGGTCGTCTTCGGCGACTCCGGCGAGGACGCCATCGTCGGCGGCTCCCAGGTCGAGCGGTAAGGCGAGCCAGGCACAACCTTTAGCTCTCTCCCCCCATTTGGACGGATGTGCGATGGGGGAATCGCGTCTTTGTCTCCACACTGCGTGGATGGCGGCAAACGTGCAGGAATTCTTTTTCAACTGGTACCCCGTCTTCGGGGTCATCTTCATGTCGATTCTCTGCTTCGTCTTCCTGAAAATGATGCGGGGGATGATGGGGTCGACCAAGCCGGAGACGGTAAAGGCGTCCCGCACCGAGCCGGTCCTCTGGGACGAGGTGCAGGGAGTCGACGCGGCCAAAGAGGAGCTGATGGACGTCGCCGCCTGGCTGCGCGAACCGGACCGCTTCGCCGCCCTCGGCGCGAAGCCGCCGCGCGGCGTCCTCCTCCACGGCCCGCCCGGCACCGGCAAGACGATGCTCGCCCGCGCCGTCGCCGCCCAGGCCGGCGTCGACTTCTTCGCCGCCTCGGGCTCGGGCTTCGTCGAGATGTTCGTCGGCCGCGGCGCCGCCCGTATCCGCCGCCTCTTCAAGGAGGCGCGCAAGTCCGGCCGCGCCGTGATCTTCATCGACGAGCTCGACGCGATCGGCGGCTCCCGCGGCTCCGGCGGCGGCGACGGCGGAACCAGCGAGCGCGAACAGGCGCTGAACCAGCTCCTGGTCGAGCTCGACGGCTTCGAGAAGGACCCGGGGATGGTGATCGTGATCGCCGCCTCCAACCACGTCGAAAAGCTCGACCGGGCGCTGCTGCGCCCCGGCCGCTTCGACCGCCGCGTCCTCGTCGCCCCTCCCGACCGCGCCGGCCGCGAGGCGATCCTCCGCAGCCACGCCAAGAACAAGCCGCTCGCCCCCGACCTCGACCTCGGCGACGTCGCCCGCAAGACCACCGGGATGACCGGCGCCCAGCTCGCCAACGCGCTCAACGAGGGCGCGATCATCGCCGGCCGCGCCGGCCGCTTCTACATGTCCCGCGAGGACCTCGACGAGGCGCTGCTGCGCCAGGCCGTC
The DNA here is from genome assembly GCA_045805765.1 of Solirubrobacterales bacterium. Classification (GTDB taxonomy): domain Bacteria; phylum Actinomycetota; class Thermoleophilia; order Solirubrobacterales; family 70-9; genus VAYN01. The sequence goes on along the minus strand of JBJMKN010000040.1, from coordinate 35,646 downwards.
GGCTCCCAGCAGGCGCGCCGGCTCAACGCCAAGGAGCGGCGGATCGTCGCCTACCACGAGGCCGGCCACGCGCTCTGCCGCAAGCTGCTCGGCCTCGACCCGCCGGAGATCCTCAGCATCGTCCCCCGCGGCCCTGCCCTCGGCTTCGTCGCCCACTCTCCGCAGGAGGACAGCTACCTGCGCTCGCGCGAGGAGCTGCTGGACGAGATAGTCACCCTGCTCGGTGGACGCGCTGCCGAGGAGGTGGTGCTGGGAGCGACCTACTCCGGCGCCTCCGACGACCTCAACCGGGTCCACCTCGTCTGCAAGCAGATGGTCTCCGAATTCGGGATGGGGGTCGCCGTCGACCATGACGGGCCGGCGCCGATCGCGCTGCCGACCGGGGACTACGCGGTCTCCGACCAGACCCGTCGCGAGGTCGACCAGGCGGCGATGACGCTCGCCCGCGAGGCCTACCGCCGGGCACGGGCGCTGCTCTCGGCCAACCTCGAGGTGCTCGACCACCTCGCCGTCCTGGCGCTGGAGCGCGAGACCCTGACCCGCGAGGAACTCGACGAGATCTTCGCCGCGCACGAGCTCCGCGGCCTGGTCGAGGCGCCCGGGTCGAGCGCCGCCCTGGTGGCGATGAGCCGCGAAAACCCGGCTTCGTAAATGCTCTAGACAGTTTTGTTCAAAAGGTCCGATTCTTGGTTAGACTGGCTGGCTAGACGGCCAGTGAGCGACCCCGAGTCCGAGTACTACTTCGAGCCAGGCCGATCGATGGCCCGCCGCGTGCATGGCGAGCGATCGGTCGGCCTTCTCTATGGACAGCGGGCGCTGCTGATCGGGGCGCTGGAACCGCTCACCTACACCGGCACGATGCTCTCGACCGCGTCGGGGAACCATCCCTTCGCCCGACTCGCCCATACCGGGAAGGTCCAGGAGGCGGTCTTCCTCGGCACCAGGACCGAGGCCGACAAAGCGCTCGACGCCGTCCACCGCCTGCACGAGCGGATCAAGGGCGAGCTGCCCGAGGCGGCGGGCGCTCACCCCGCCGGCACCTCCTATTCGGCCTTCGACCCGGAGCTGATGCTCTGGACGATGGCCGTGATCGCCGACTCGGGCCGGGCGATCTACGAGGCGATGGTCCGGCCGCTGAGCGAAGAGGAGCGCGAGGCCCTCTGGCAGGACTACGTTCGCTTCGGTGAGCTCTTCCGGCTGCCTCGCTCCGCGGTCCCGGGCAGCTACCGCGAGTTCAGCGCCTGGTGGGAGGAGAAACTCGCCTCGCCTGATCTGCACGCAACCCCGCACGCCCTCGAGATGGCCCCGCTGGTTGCCTTCCGCCAGCCGGTGCCGCTGCCGGCTCGCCTCAACCTGGAAGCGCAGAACCTGGTCATCAAGGGGACGTTGCCGCCACGGGTCCGCGAGATCTTCGGCATCCGCTGGACGGCCGCCCACGAGTCTTCGTTCCGCTCGATCGCCGCCGCCCACCGACGCGCCCATCCGATCCTCCCCCGCCGCCTGCGCCGCGGCCGCAACGACTACTTCTTCAACGTCGTCGCCCAGGCCGAGAAGCGCCGCGGCGGCACCCGCACGCCCAGCATCGCCGCCTGAGGGCGCCGCTTCCGCGAGACTCCCAGCCGTGCTTGAGCTCCTCGCCGTCGCGGCAGCCGGAGCCGCGGCGGGGGCTGCCAACTCCATCGCCGGCGGCGGCGCCCTGATCACCTTCCCGACCCAGATCGCGCTGGGCGTCCCGCCGCTCTCGGCCAACGTCACCAACACGGTCGGGATCGTCCCCGCCTCGATCGGCGGCGCCCTCGGCTACAGCGACCTGCTGCGCGAGCAGAGCGGGCGGTTCTGGCGCCTCCTGGTGCCGATGCTGCTCGGGGCCGTGGCCGGAACCGCCCTCCTGCTGCTCACCTCCGATGCCGCCTTCGAAGCGATCGTGCCGCTCTTGATCGCCGTCTCCTGCCTGCTGCTCCTCCTCCAGCCGCGACTGACGCCGCGCCTCTCGCACGCCGGCAACGAGCGCTCCCCCTACCTCATGGCCGGCATCTTCTTCTCCGGCGCCTACGGGGCCTACTTCGGCTCCGCCGTAAGCATCCTCATCTTCGCCCTGCTCGCCCTCTTCGTCGCCGACACCCTCCAGCACCTGAACGCGATGAAGATCGTCCTCGCCGGCAGCGCCAACCTCCTCGCCGCCGTCGCCTACTCCTTCCTCGCCCCGGTCGAGTGGCGTTTCGCCCTGACGATCATGGCCTCCTCGTTCTTCGGCGGCCGCGCCGGCGCCCACTACGCGCGCCGCATCCCCAGTGACCCGCTGCGGATCTCGATCGCGATCATCGGGCTGCTCGTGGCCGCAGTGCTGGCCGTGCGGGCCTTCGAATGAGTGGGCGGTACTGGGCTCGAACCAGTGACCCCTTCCTTGTAAGGGAAGTGCTCTCCCAACTGAGCTAACCGCCCGCGGTCGGTCAATTATTGCTGGCTGGGGCCGTTTGTTGAACCCGCGGCGCCAGGGGACCGTATGCCGGGCATGACGACTTCACTGCCTCGCCCCAGACGATCGGTCCTCACGCTCGGCCTCGGGCTCGCGCTCTGCCTGCTCCTGCTCCCGAGCGGCGGCAGCTCCGCCGGCGCCAGCGCGACCGCAAGCGCGGCCAAGCGGGTCTCGATCGTCAACTTCGCCTTTAAGCCGGGGACGCTGCGGGTCGATCGCGGCGGCGCCGTCGCCTTCGCCAACACCGCCAACACCACCCACACGGCGTCGAGCGGCAGCTTCGACACGAAACGGATCGCGCCCGGCAAGAGCGTGACGGTGAAGTTCAACAAGCGCGGCACCTTTGCCTACCACTGCAAGATCCACCCCTTCATGAAGGGGAAGGTCCTCGTCGAATAGCCTCGGAGGCGATGAGCGCGACGACGAGCCTCCGGGTCTTCTGGCGGGCCGCGTCGATTCAGCTGCTCGCCGTCCTGCTGCTGGCCGGCGCCCTCGGCGCCGCCCTCCCCCACGGCTTCTTCGAGGATTACGGCTGGATCGCCGGGCCGCTCTCCTGGATGCTCTGCGCCGCGATCACCTCGTGGTTCGTGCGGCTGCCGGTACGCCCCGTCCTGGTCGGCGCCGCCCTCGCCGGCCTGCCCAGCCTCCTCGCGGTCGTTGTCGGCCTCCACTGGGCCGGCGCCCTGCTCGCGGTAGTTCTGTTCGGGCTCTGGTGCGCCTGGCTACGGTCGTCGCTCGCCCTCGAGATCTAGAGACGGCTAGTCCACCACCGCCAGCTCGGCGACCGCGGCCTCGCGGCTGTCGAAGACGATGCCGGCATCGGTCAGGCCGGCGACGGTGAAGATCCGCAGCACCTGGTCTGAGCAGCCGTAGAGGACGAGGCGGCCGCCTTTGGCTTCCAGCTGCCGCCGCGCCTGGAGGAAGAGGGCGATCCCGGTCGAGTCGACGAACTGGCACTCCTGGAGGCCGACGAGGATCGCGTCGTTGTTACGCGCTACCCGTTGCAGCGCCGCCTGCAGGCGCTCGACGCTCCAGAGATCGAGCTCCCCCTCGAGCTGCAGCTCGCACCGCCCTGTGCCTAGATCGCGCTCGGCGATCTGCAGGATCTGTCCCCCCGCCATCGCCGGATTCTCCCAAGTCGGGAACGCCGCCCGGGTTACCGCCGCACGACCACGGTTTCGTCGGGCAGCTCGACGACCTGCTCCCAGGGGATCGCCTGCTCCTCGGGGCCGCCGGGCCCGCGCAGCCGCCGCCGCAGGCCGCCGCGGTCGAGGATCAGCTCCTCGATCACGACCGTCCCGTCCCGCTCCCACCGCCCCTTCGCCTCGTAGACGCGGCCGAGCCGCCGGCCGGACTGGTCGACCACCTTCCGGCCCAGCAGCTCGCTCAGCGCCAGCGGCCTGCTCAGTTCCACGGCAGCCTCCTGACGATCCAGCGTTCCGGGTCGTCGCCCATCCCCAGCCCCAGCTCCTCGGCCTTTTTCCGCAGCTTCACGGTCGCCGCCAGGTCGTCGACCTCCTCCCACGGAATCCGCAGGGCGTTGCCGCCCCAGCGCTCCGGTCCAGAGATGCGCCGGGCGAGCCGGGCGAGACGGCGCGGCAGCCGTCGCGGGTAAAGCCCCTCGCCGACCAGCAGCGCCGTCACCCGGGGCGGGTTGCCCTGCAGCTCGACGTCGTCGACGCGGCCGACCCGGCGCCCGTCGGCGTCGCAGATCTGCTCGTCGAGCAGGCGGTGGACGGCGTAGATGTCCCCTTCGCGCTTCATCCGCCCCCCGCGTTGGTCGCCAGCAGCAGCGGGATCGCCGCCACCGCGAGGACGACGATGACCGCGAAGTAGAGCCAGCCGAGGAAGGTCGCGATGCGCCCATTGGCGTAGCCGTCCATGAAGGAGCGGTCGCCGGCGATCAGCAGCACCGGCAGGTAGGTGAGCGGCAGCGCCACGACCGAGAGGACGACGCTGTACTCGGTGATCTCCACGGGGTTGATCCCACTCTGTGCGATCGCCACCCCGAGCAGGAGGAAGACGAGCCAGGAGGCGGTGAAGCGCGGTGCTTTGCGCGGCCCCTGGTAGCGGCCCCACTCCCAGCCGAGGAACTGGGCGAGGTTGTAGGAGGCGGCGAAGCTGGAGTCGATCGCCGCGCCGCCGACGCAGAAGAGCATGCCGCCGAGCGCCAGCAGCAGCCCCGTCTCGCCGAAGGCGCCCTGCATCGGCAGCGCCACCGTCCCGAGATCGTTCGGTTCGACGCCGATCGGGTGGAAGAGGTAGCCGGAGACGATCACGAGGGCGACCGCGAGAATGCCGCCGATGCCGTAGCCGAAGATCGCGTTGAGCCGGTTCTCTTTCAGGTTCTCCTCCGTCCACCCCTCCTCGATCGCGCCGGAGGAGTAGAAGTGGACCTCGTAGGGCATCAGCGCCGCCGCGAAGACGCCGACGACGAAGTAGAGGTAGAGCGTCGAGGAGTCGAGCGAGGGGACGAAGCCCTGGGCGACGTCGCCCCAGTTCGGGTTCTGGTGGAAGACGGTGGCGACGACGACGAACAGCAGCAGGCCGCCGTAGCCGAAGACCCGCTCGATCCCGCCGAAGGGCAGGAGGGCGACGATCGCGACGAGGGCGATCGCCGCCGCGATCACGAACATGCTGTAGGGCGCGTCGAAGAGAAGCTCGAGGACGATCGCGATCCCGCCCAGCTCGGCGGCGACCGTGAGCAGGTTGATCGCGGTGCTGGCGACGAGGGCGACGAGGCCCATCCCGAAGCCCATCCGCATCCGGATCACGTCGAAGACCGGGCGGCCGCTGACCGCCGCCACCCGGCCGCTCATCTCCGCGTAGACGGCGATGCCGACGACGCCGAGGACGACGGCCCAGAGCAGGTCGTAGCGGAACAGCGCCCCCGCCTGGGTGGTGAAGACGAGGTCGCCGATGTCGAGGAAGCCGCCGATCGCGGCGATGATTCCGAGGGCGATTTTGAGGATCGACTTCACGGCGCGTCCCCGCTCAGCTGGGCGACGATCGCGTCGGCCTTTTCCTGCGCTTCTTCGAGGTGCTTTTCGACCAGTTCGCCATGGCGCTCGTCGCCGGGGAAGGTCTGCAGCTCTGAGAGGAGGCCGGAGATTTCGCCCGCGACCGCGACGGCCGCGTGGCGCTGGTCGGCCGTCTCGGGTTCTTCCAGCGTCGCGTCGGCGAGCTTTTCGGCCTCATGGTCGGACTGTTCGGAGAGCGTCTTCGCCATCACCCGCGCGTAGGTCGCTTTCGTCGTGTCGCGGGCGACGCCGTTGGCGACCAGCTGCCCCTGCGCCGCCAGCGCGCTGAGCGATTCGACGCCGCGGTTGAGCTCGTCGTTGCTGAGATCGCCGCAGCCGGAGCCGAGGAGTGCGAGCGCCGCGAGGAGGAGCGCGGCGAGCGGGCGAACTCTCTTGCGGCCCGTCCCGGACAAACCGTCCTGGAAATACCCCTATTCCGGGAGGATGAACATCAACCGGCCAACTCGCGCACGAGATCGGCGGCGGGGCGAACCGCGCCGATCCGGCCGACCGTCTCCCCCGCATAGAGGGCGCCGGCGTCGACCAGCGTCTCCGGCCCGTCATCCGTGGGTCCGGCCGGAGTAAGGATGCGGCCGCCGGGCCGCTGTCCCCGCATCATCCGCAACTGCAGCGACGGCGGCGTGTAGCGAGCACCGGGAGCGAGGAGGCGGTTGAGGACCCGATTCACGGAGGGAGCACGAAACAGCGTCCGGCGTTCGTCCTTGGTACCTCGTATGGGGACCAAAGGACGAACGCCGCCTAGCGAGTGGGCCGTCGCGGCGTTCGGGACTACCCGATGCGGGGCGGGCCATCCGGCGCCGAAGAGGTCGGTGAGGACGGTTTCGTCGGCGGTGAGAAGGCGCTCTTTATATAGAGCGTGGGCGCGGCTCTCCTCGCTCAGGAGGAAACGGGTGCCAGCGACGACGGCCGTCGCGCCCGCCTCCAGCGCCGCCCGCACGTCGGCGGCTTCGGCGATCCCGCCGGCGAGGAGCAGCGGGTACCCGGGCGGCAGCGCCTCGCGCACCTGCTCCAGCAGCTCCAGCGCCGGAGTCGTCCCGCGGACGTGGCCGCCCGCCTCGACGCCCTGCACGATGACCGCGTCGGCGCCCGCCGCCTGTGCGGCCCGTGCTTCCTCGACCGAGCCGCACTGGTGCATCCAGGCGCCGGGCGTCCGCCGCCGTGGCCGCCCCCAGAAGGTGACGACGACGTCGGCCTCGGCCGCTGCCTCGAACCAGTCCCGCCGCGCGAACGGCAACAGCACGTTGACCGCGATCGGCTTGCCAGTCAGCGCCCGCGCCGCCGCCAGCTCGCGGCGGATCGCCTCGGCCCCGTTGACGGCGATCGTCCCCAGGCCGCCGGCCTCGGAGACCGCCGCCGCCAGCTCGTGCCGGCTCAGCCCGCCGCCCATCCCGGCTTGGACGACGGGCAGCTCCACCCCCAGGCGCTCGAGCAGCGGCGGCATCCCTCCCAGTCTAGGTCTGCCTCGTTTCCACCCTTTTCCTCGCCCTAAGGGGGAAAAGGGTGGAAACGACCTCGCTAGAGCCGGACCTCGGTCCCCGGCGGGTCGTAGGCCTGCGCCAGCCGCCCGAGGGCGAGGGCGCCGACCAGCAGCCCGAAGTCCCGCAGGGCGATGTCGTAGTAGCCGGAGTAGGTGAGGAGGTTGCCGATGATCCCGCCGAGCCAGGCCGCGACGACGTAGGCGGCGTAACGCGGCTTCAGGGCGACGAGGACTCCGGCGAGGATCTCGACGACGCCGACCAGGTGCATCGCGGTCGAGGCGCTGCCGGGCACGATGTCGTCGATCCACGGCGCCAGGTACTGCGGCCAGTCGACCAGGACGTCGAAGAACTTGTCGAGGCCGAAAAGGATCGGCGCGACGGTAAAGACGACCCGCATCAGCACGAACGCCTGGTAGGCGGGGTCGCTGCGTAGGTGTTCGCCGAAGCTCGGCGCCGCCACTCGGGCTTCGCGGGGATCGATGGTTGCGGTGGTTGACATGGGGCCTCCTTGGTTCGTGTGTGTTCGTCTAGGTGTCCCGTTTGCGTCGCCGCGCCGGCCCGTCTTACCGCGGTAAGGAATCGCCGCCCCGAGTCGCTAACAATTGATGGCGACCGCGCTGATGCCGACTCCGACCGAGATTCCATGGGTGGACCGCCTGCGCGCCGACGGCGCCGAGGGCCAGGTCGCGATCGCCGAGCTCCACGACCTGCTGGCGAGGGCGGCGCGCTTCGAGGTCGAGCGCCGGGCGGCGGAGCTGCCCCACCTGCGCGGCGGCGACCTCGAGGACCTCGCCCAGCAGGCCGCCGACGACGCCCTGGTGGCGGTGCTGCGCAAGCTCGACGACTTCCGCGGCGAAGCCCGCTTCACCACCTGGGCCTACAAGTTCGCCCTTCTCGAGGCGGCGGTGAAGGTGCGCCGGCGCGCCTGGCAGGGACGGGAGGTGCCGCTCGCCGAAGAGGCGTGGGCCCGGCTCGCCGCCGTCGACACCGCCGGCCGCGCCGCCGAGGACGCGGAGCTGCTGGCGGCCCTGCGGGAGGAGATCGAGGGGAGCCTGACGCCGCGCCAGCGCGAGGTGCTCGTCGCCGTCGCCCTCAACGGGGTCCCGATCGACGTCCTCGCCGAGCGCCTCGGCTCCAACCGCGGCGCCCTCTACAAGAACCTGCACGACGCCCGCCGCAAGCTGCGGGAGCGCCTCGCCGAGCGCGGCTTCGGCACGGGCGGAGAGGAGGAGTGATGGACCGCGACGATCTGCTGGGCCGGGTTCTGGGGCCAGGGGAGCCGGAGCTGACCTGCGAGCAGTGCTTCGCCGAGCTCGACCGCTACGTCGAGTTGGTGGTCGAGGGGGAGAAGGCCGACGAGCAGGTTCCCGGGATGAAGGCGCACCTGCACGGGTGCCCCGCCTGCGCCGAGGACTTCCGCAGCCTCCGAGACTTCGTCGCCGGCGAGCGCTAGCGGGCTAGCCCGCGAGCTCGGCTTCGGCCCAGACCTCGAGCACGACCCGCAGCCAGTCGGCCTCGACCCCGAGCGCCCAGCCGTAGTTCTCGACCGGCCGCAGGATCTCCCCGTCGGCCAGAGTCTTCAGGTGGTAGGACACCTGGCCGATCCGCTGGTCGAGCAGGTCGGCGACTTCCGCCGCCGAACCGCACTCGACCGAGCCTTCGAGAAAGGCGCCCAGAATCCGCCTCCTCAAGGGGTGGTTGACGGCGTGGATCAGCTTTGCGGCGGTGGGTGGCATCGAGCTATCCGGAAATGCACTGCTGCAGCCAAATCCGGCGCTCAAAATGTTATTGCATAAATACCCTAACAACGGAGTCTTTTAATAGAGAGGCTCCGGGGCGCCGATGCCGCCGCCCCGCCGCAGCAAACCCCGCTCGCCGGAGCACGCAGCCCTCGGCGAGGCCGTCCGCACCTTCCGCCTCGAGGCGGGGATGAGCCAGGAGCAGCTGGCCGAGGGCGCCGAGACCGACCTCACCCAGGTCGGCGGCATCGAGCGCGGCGTCAGGAACCCCAGCTACACGACGCTGCTGCGGCTGGCCGGCGCTCTGCGCACCAGCGTCGGCGAGCTGACGACGCGAGCGGACCGGCTGCGCGGCTAGATCATCTCCCGTTCGGCGACGGGAGGTGCCTCATGCAGTTCCCGAACTCGGTCGGCCGGCAGACCTTGAACCGCCGCGTCTCGACCCTGCCGCGGAGGCCGGAGTAGCCGATCGCCCGCACCCGGAAGACGTGGCGGCCGAGGCCGACCCGGTAGGGCTTGGGCGAGTGGCAGCGCTTGAACGATCGCTTGTCCAACTTGCAGAGGTAGCCGCGGACGAAGGCGTGGTTGCGGGCGAAGAAGCGGAAGTGGACCGTCACCTTGCGGGCCTTGGTTTCCACCCCCGGCGGTGGGCCGGAGGCGATCTGCACCCGCGGCCTCTTGACCAGCTTCTTGTTCTTTTTCGTTTTCTTCCCAGGTTTCGCGGTCGGCACCAGCGCCGAGACCTCGAACGGGTTGGCGCTGGTGAAGACGGTCCCGGCCATCGCCGAGATCGCGCAGAAGCTGCGCGAAGGGCAGGAGGCGCCCCAGAACGCGTTCAGCTGGGTTTCGTCGACGAAGGGAAACGGGACGATGTTTTTGAAGGTCCAGTCACCGGGCCCGCCGTCGGGGTCGGTCGAGGTGAGGACGTCGCCGTTGTTGTCGGTCGCCAGACAGAGCGAGAGCGAGGCGCAATCGACGTCGGTGATCTGAACCGAGCCGCCGCCGTCGATCTCCCGCCAGGCGCCGGAGCCGCCGGTCGGGTTGGCAGCGACGAGGAGGTTGCCGAGCGTGTCGCCGCTGACGCAGAGCTGCGCCGAGGGGCAGGCGACGCCGTAGGCCGACTGCCGCCCCGGCAGCGGCGCCACGCTCCACTCGCCGCCGAGTGGGTTGCCCGAGCTGGCGATCACGGCCTGGTCGCCGATTTCCGGCCTGATGTTGTCGCCGTCGTCGCCGACCGCGACGCAGAGGGCGGCGGAGGCGCAGGAGATGCCGCGCAGTTCCATCGGGCCCGGCAGCTGCGTCGTCGTCCAGGCGCCAGGGCCGCCGGTCGGGTTGGTCGACGTGAGGACTTTGGCCTCGCCCGCCGAGGCGGCGCAGAAGTTCGCCGAGGGGCAGGAGACGCCGTAGAAGTGCGTGTTCGGCCCCTCGCCGTCGACGTCCGTCACCTGCCAGGCGGGAGCGTCGCCGGTCGGGTTGGTCGAGGTGTAGATCAAGCCTTCGAAGGTGACGGCGACGCAGAGCTGGGCCGAGGGGCAGTCGACGCCGCGGATCTGCCGCTGGTTCGGACTGCCCGGGTACGGGCCGATGCCGGCGTAGACCACCTTCCAGGCGGAAGCGTCGCCCGTCGGGTTGGTCGAGGAGCCGACCGTGTTGCCGCCGCCGACGGTGACGCAGAGCTGCGCCGTGACGCAGTCGATCCCGAACAGTGGCAGCCGGTCACTCGAGTCCGCGGCGAGCTGCCGGTGGCTCCACTCGGAAGCGCCCGCCGTCGCCGCTCCGGAGGCCATCAGCCCGAGGCAGACGCAAGCGGCTACGACAACCCGGCTCCCACTCCCCCTGCGCAGACCTCTCAAAGCTCCCCTCCCGACTGGACGATTTGACCATCCAACCGGGAGGGGACGAGGAAGTTGCGGCGCTTACTTCGAGCCGCCTTCCGGGGTGCAGGCGAAGAGGTGGGAGACCGCGGCCTCGGTCCCGTCGCTGAACTGGACGCGGCCCTTCATCATCCAGTTCCCGGTCGGGCAGCCCGCCGAGAGAAAGCTCCGCTTCTCGCCCTTGTAGGTGAAGCGGCGGCCGATCTTCAGCTCGAAGTTCGTCGCCGATCCGGCGCCGCCGGCGATCCGGGGGATCGTCGCCTCGAGGTGGAGCCCGAAGCGGCCTTTGTGGATTCGGGTGACGGTTGCCGGAATCACGATCGCGGTCGGCGCCGGCACGTCGACGTAGGCGTGCAGGAGGAACTTCGTCGTCTTGCCGCTGACGCCGGCGTTGAAGAGGACCAGCGGCCCGGTCGAGGAGAACGGCGCCTGTTCGGGGAAGGCGACTTCCACGCCCGCAGAGCCAGAGCCGATGACCGCGTCGCCGCAGGCCCGCTTGGCGTCGGCGGTGCTGCGGGCCTCGAGCTGGCTCCGGCGGCAGGCCGGCAGGCCGACGGCGTCGACCCGGATCGTCTTCTCGATGTCGGCTTCGACGTGGCTCAGCGCTGGCGGATGGGTGCCGTCGACCGTGCCGATTTTGCCGATGATCCGCGCCGTCGCGGGTGCGAATCCGTGCTTCGGCAGCGTCGTCGGGGAGATGCCGCCGTTGTCCCCGAAGACGAGGTTGCCCGCCCGCACGATCTCCCACTTGCCGGAGGCGACGGATGTCATCGCCAGCGTCAGCACCCCCAGCGCCACCCCCACGCACACAAGCTGCCTCTTCATGCCCCACCCGCCTTTCGTCTTGATCTCGCTCGATCCTCGCCGCGAGGCAGGTGGCGCGTCCGTCCCTCTTTGGACCCAATGCGCCCGGCGGATGACCAAGTTGGGGAAGGTGCTACTGTTAACCAAATGGTTAATGATCCGTTCAAGGCCCTCTCCCACCCGATCCGTCGCGGGATCGTCGAACGGCTCGCCGCTGGCCCGGCGAGCGTCGGCGAAGTCACCCGCGGCTTCGGCGTCTCCAAGCCGGCGATCTCCAAGCACCTGAAGGTGCTCGAGGAGACCGGCGTCATCACCCGGGTCGTCGAGGGCCGCACCCACCGGATCGCGCTCAAGCCGGAGGTGCTGGACGAGGCCGCCGAGTGGATGGAGCGCCAGCGCGCCATCTGGGAGCGCATGTTCGACGTCGTCGACGAGTACCTGAAGGAGGAACAGAGATGAACTTGCCACCGGTTGTCTCAGCCGATGAGTGGAAGGCCGCCCGCGAGGATCTGCTGGTCAAGGAGAAGGAGCTGACCCGCGCCCGCGACGCGCTCGCGGCCGAACGCCGCCGCATGCCGCGGTTGGCGGTGGAGAAGGAGTACCGCTTCGAGGGGCCCGACGGGCCGCTCAGCCTGGCCGACCTCTTCGCCGGGCGGCGGCAGCTGATCGTCTACCGCTTCTTCTTCGAGGAGGGCGTCAAAGGCTTCCCGGAGAAGGGCTGCCCCGGCTGCTCCTTCGTCGCCGACCAGGTCGCGCACCTAGCCCACCTCAACGCCCGCGACACGACGCTCGTCTTCGCCTCCCGGGCGTCGCAGGAGGAGATCGCGCGGCTGAAGGAGCGGATGGGCTGGGAGATCCCCTGGCTCACGATCACCGACGACTTCGACAAGGACTTCGACGTCGACGAATGGCACGGGACCAACGTCTTCTACAAAGACGACGGGGGCGACGTCTTCCGCACCTACCTCGTCGACAAGCGCGGCGACGAGCAGATGGGGATCACCTGGAACTACCTGGACATCACCCCGCTCGGGCGGCAGGAGGCCTGGGAGGACTCGCCGCAGGGCTACCCGCAGACGGCTCCCTACGGCTGGTGGAACCGCCATGACGAATACGAGCAGGCGGCGTGATCCCGCTCGCGCACGTCGGCGGCCTCCCCCTCGAGGAGCTGCTGCCGGCGATCGCCGCCCCCGGCGCCAGCCTCTTGGCGGCCAGGGCCTGGCTTAACCTCCACCTCCGCCGCCACCGCCCGAGGGAGCCTCGATGACCGCCGGCATGACGATGCAGATCCGCCGCACCTTCCAGGCCCCGGCCGAGGCCGTCTTCGACGCCTGGACGAGCGAGGAGGTGATGCGCCGCTGGTTCCACGGCGACCACGGCTGGGAGACCCCCCACGCCGAGGTCGACCTCCGCCTAGCCGGCAAGGTCCGCGTCGTCATGCGAGACCCCGACAAAGGCACCGAGTACGGGGGCGAAGGCCACTACACCGAGATCGACCGCCCCCACCGCCTCGCCTTCACCTGGGTCTGGGACGACGACGCCGACCGCGAGGGCCTGATCGAGCTCGACTTCGAGGAGAGCGACGGCGCCACCAAGGTGACGATGACCCACCACGGCCTGCGCAGCGCCGAACACGTGACGTCCCACGAAGGCGGTTGGAACGCGGCGCTGGACGAATTGGAAGCGGCGCTGGCGGCGGCCTAGAGGCGACCCGGAAACTGCAAGATCGAAAAGCTTCGTTCAGTCGCATCGCTCCCTGGCCGATGACCGGGGAAATGGCAGAGGGAACTGATCTCGATCTAGGGACCCCAGGGGGCAGCGCCCGCCGCGAGCACGCGCGGCGCCGCGCCCGCCGTGAGGCCGAGACTCACGAGAGCCATCCGACTATCGGGAAGCTCCTGCTGCGCTTCGGGTCTGCACCAGCAAGCGAGGCCGCCTGGGAGACCGGCGCCGAGGGCGAGGAAGCGCTCGCCGCTCATCTCGCCAAGACTTGTCCCGAGGTACTCGTCCTCCACGACCGTCGCATCCCCGGGCGGCGCGCGAACATCGACCACCTCGCCGTCGCGCCCTCGGGCGTCTTCGTGATCGATGCCAAGCGCTACAAGGGCAAGATCGAGGTCCGCAAGCCGTTGCTCGGCGACCCCAGCCTCTTCATCGCCGGCCGCAGCAAGACGAAGCTTGTAGAGGGCCTGGCCCGACAGCAAGAGGAGGTGCGCTCGGCCCTAGGCGCGGCGATCCCGGAGATGCCGGTCCACGCCTGCTTCTGCTTCCTCAATCCAGCTGGCCAAGCCGGGGGCAGCAGCCTGCCCTTAGTACGCACCCTCAGCATCGCCGGGTTCCCGCTGTTCTATCCGCGCAAGCTCTCCAAGCGTCTCAATGCGCCGGGGGCGCTGTCCGAGGCCTCGCGACGCGAAGTCGCCGAACTACTGGCCGCCGCCTTCCCGGCAGCGTGATCTAGGACCAGATCCGGCGACGTCCGTTGGGGCGATGGAGACCTGGCGTCTGCGCCGCCGAGACCCTAGACGCGGAGGCGGGCGACACTTCAGCTCCCACGCAATGGACCTCGTGGCACGGTTGCGCTATTCCGCGGCCGGACCGACTGAGCCTTTCACCCCGAAGACACGGGTTAATCTGCTCCCATGCTCAGACTTTCGCGTCGAGCCGGCCTGCTGTTCGCCTCCTACGCCGCCATCCTCCTTGCCGTTCTGATCGCCGGCTTCCTTGCGAGTGCCGTCGGAGTCTGGGCCGCGATCCTTTGGGGAGTCGCCCTCCTCGCAGGCCTAGCCCTCTATGCCCGACGGCGCACAGGACGTGAGGAGGGTGGTCCTTCGGCTTGAAAGGCTGAGGTTCGTCGGCTTAAAGGAGCCGGATCGCGGCGTTGATGTGACCGAGATGAGACCAGGATCAACCGGTCGCCAGGTACCGACGCAGCGCCTTGCGGATCACGGCAGAGGTAGCTTCATGGTCCTTCTCTGCGCGACGCTCCAGCGCACCGCGGAGCTCCGGGTCGAGACGCACCGACTCCACCTGTGCAGGTCCAGAGCCGATCGTCGGCCGGCCGGGTCGTCGCCGAAGCGTCGCATCCACGTCATATCCGGCCTCGGCCTTCTTGGCGAGCTTGTCGATCAGGTCGTCCGTGATCGGCTTGCCCCCAGCCGTCTTGCCATGAGTCTTCTTCGCCATCGTCAATCCCTTGGGAGCAGTCGCCGATACCTGCGCCGCATCTTCATCGCGTGGATCACGAGCTCCGACCCGTCCTCGCGTGCGATCGTTACGACCTCGAGCATTTCAGCGTCTCGGCCGGCCCGAGATACAGCCGCGTCTCGTCGTCTTGGTCGTCAACGCTCATTGCATTCTCAACCGCGTGTTCGATGTCCCCATCGTCGACCCCGTACTTTCGTTGCCGACGGATGGATCTCCACCAGAGAATTGTAATACGAAATTAAGCGAGCGCAAGTTGAGTGCGCAGCTGCTTGGCGGAGACCGCTTCTCCGCGCCAATAGGCAACGAGTGCCTCCGCCGCGCTGGCCTCCTCGCCCCTTCCGGAGGGCTCGTCATCGAGCGGAGCGCAGGCAAGCGCCTGCCGCATCGAGTCATCGCGTCCATGCTCGACCATCGCCAAGACAACTTCAGCCTCCTGCTCGGAAAGCTGGTCGATCAGCTCACGGAGTCGCTCCTTCGCAGTCATTGACCTACGGTACCGCTGCAGCAGATAAGTCAGCCGCGGGTAGCCAACGAGCTTGCCGAGGCGATGTGACGAGATGCGACCCGCATCGATCAGTCACAGAGTCAGGGTTTGACCAGCTTCCGATTAACTTACTCGCGTGCGCAGACTTGGCCGTAAAGCCGTACTGGTTTTCGGGAGCTATGCCGCCCTCCTGCTTGCGATTGTCATCGCAGGGTTCATCGGCCATGCGGTCGGGATCTGGGCTTCCGTTCTGTGGGGAGCGGTGCTGATCACCGGCCTCGTCCTCTACGGACGGCAGCGGCTTCGCCGGCCGCAGGTCGACTCCTAGATCCATCTGGCCACATTGAGCTAGAATGTGGCCACCATGGAGAAAGCGACGGTAGGCATCCGCGAACTCAAGGACAAGGCCAGCTCGATCATCGACCGTGTCGAGGAGGGCGAGGCGATCACGGTGACCAAGCATGGCCGTGCCGTGGCAAGGATCGTCTCGACGACGAGTCCGCCTCATCTCGCAGCGCTGGTCGCTGACGGCACCGTGCGCCCAAGTGAAGGTCCCCGCCACCTTCCGAAGCCCACCAAGCTCAAGGGGACGGGCAAGAGCGCCGCGGACTACGTCTCCGAGGGTCGGCGCTGAACCTGTACTTGGATACCAGCGCCCTGGTGAAGCTGCTGGTCGATGAGCCCGGCACGGAGGAGGCGCAGAGCGCCTACCACGGCGCCGACGGAATACGCACCACCGCGATCGCGCACGTAGAGGCGACCGCCGCCTTGAGCAGGATGCGCAAAGGAGGCCGTTTGACCCCGGCCCAGCTCCGCCATGCCAT
Source organism: Solirubrobacterales bacterium (assembly GCA_045805765.1). Taxonomy (GTDB): domain Bacteria; phylum Actinomycetota; class Thermoleophilia; order Solirubrobacterales; family 70-9; genus VAYN01. Next base: position 19,722 of record JBJMKN010000040.1, on the reverse strand, counting down.
CGATGACCTGGAGAGCCTCTGGCGGGGGATCGACAACCACGCTGTCAGCAACGCGCTATTAGCGAAAGCTGCTGAGAGCGCACGGACTCATTCGTTGCGCGCTTACGACGCTGTTCACCTCGCGGGCGCCCTCTCCTTCGCCGCCGGCGAAGTACTCGAGTTTGCCTGCTGGGACAAAGAGCTGCGCGATGCGGCGAAAAAACACGGCTTCGCGTTGATCCCGCAGCGGCTCTGATCGGCCGCCCCCGTGACCAACTCCAGTCTGCAGAGCCAATCTCCTTCAGATTGAAAGGAAGAGGGTCCTTGGCGTGCTTGGCGAGCTTGCGGCGGTGATGTGACCCAGATGCGACCTAGACAGCGGCCAAGGCTGGCGCGAGGTCGTCAGCGCTGCCTTTGACCGGCTCCGGAATCGTCACCCGTAGTTCGCCCTCTTTGTCGAGAATGCGCTGAGCGCCGAGAGCGGTCAGTCTCACGATCTGCTGGCTACCCGGCGCGTAGCGCAGGACGTGACCCTCGGGAGTCTCCTCGCCCTCCGTCTCCTGAGGCTCTCCAATGTGCAGGTAGAGCAAATCGTTGCCGGCGTCGTAGTCGGCGTGGTCGAAGGTGATGTGACCGATCCTGATGTTCACTTGCTCCATGGCCGCGGGTCCTTTCGGTTGCCGAACGCGGAGATGACCCGCGCCGGTTCCTATTGCAGCGCCACCTAAGCCATTTCCCGTGCAGTCTCTCCACCGTGGATTCAGTTCTCCCCCCAGCGCTCGCCGTAGGCATCTCTAAAGTCCGGATCGGAGCAAAAACAGCGAGGCTCCCTCCCGCGATTTAAGGGCCAGATTTGGGCGCCCCCCCGTAGAACGTCGTAGCGCGCCTGAGTTGCATCGGGAAGCAATACGCGCAAAGTGGGGATGGCGTTGGCAATTAACCAGGTCGCGAGCATAATGCCTGCCAAGGCAGACTGATGGGCGAGAGGAACCGATATCTCCTCATCTCGATTTTGCCGGTGCTCCATCAGCAGCCCTGCGCATACGGCATCCCGGTAAAGAGCCGAAACGTGAAGTTTTGCAAGTGGTCTGCGTTGCTCCTGCGGCAGTTCATAGCGATCAATCAAGTCGTCGAGCAGCGACCGTCGCAGCCACTGATCTGCGTCGGGGGGGACAGGTAGACGAAGGGTTCCGTGTAGCTGATCCTGCTGTAACGGCTGATCCACAGTGATACCGCCAAGTAGATAGCCAAGCACTCGGAGCTCATGCTCTCCCAATGCTTCAGCGATCCGCGCACTTTCGCTTGGACGAGCTTGGTGGGGCCATGCGAGACAGGCTAGACATGGCGCTTCCCCAAACGCTTGGTGTCGAGATACACCGAGATCCTCCGGTTGGGTCCAAGCATTGAATAGTTGCCGTGGAAGACCCGACTGCAGCTCAACCCTTCCTTGCTTGCTGTCTAACGCGGACAAGACGGTATCCCGTCCTGGAGCAGTCCGCGCGTCCTTACCCCAAGCCGTCGAGACAGGCTCTACAACAAGGGGATGATCAGCCATGACCCGCTGGATAACGTCGGGCTTCGCAGATCCGACATCGCTGGCGCTAGACAAGACATAGCGCTGCAGGTTTCCTTCATCGATTTGATCATGGTCGACGGCGACCAGAGTTCCCCGAACCGGCATTTCCCGAAGCGTCGCAACGCATGCCTGCCCAATTGCTCCGCAGCCGGCCAGATGAACGGTGCCTACCTCCACCTCCTCCATCGCAGGCGTTGTAATCTCGTCTTCCTCGAGGGTCAATAGGTTGAGCGCAAAAGGCGTCGGCCGGGTTCGGCCGTGGACGAGACGATCGGCGAACAACGACCTAAATAATTCGCCAATGCCTATGGATGCTGCTGCCATTGCGGCCGGAGGCTCCGCTCTACCCCCCGTTGGCGACTGCCCGTCCACACCGAGGTTCCAGCCTGAGGCATATGCGGTCACGCAGTCGACAGTCGGCTCTTTATCGCGCCAGGAGAGGGTGAACACTCGTTCTCGTGGCTGTCCAAACTCGCAACGGGTGTTGATCTCACGCGCAAGTTGTGCAGCAGACTCCGTGAGATCTTGCGGCGCGTCTAGGCTTAGACGGGGGAAGAGTCGAGCACCCAGATTGACGCTCATTAGGAAGCCGGCACGATGTCCCGGATCCGCGGCAAGCTCGTCATCGATCTCCAGGAGAAGGGATGACCGCTCAAGGACGTCGCCAAGCTCTGACTCTGCAATGCCACCTAATATTGGCCCGGCTGCATTGTGGATACGACTGAGAAACGGTGGAAGGCTCACGCGATCCTCAATTTCACGCGCCACGGCTTTGGATGCCAGCTTCCATCACCGCGCAATCGGAACACCGACCATCGCCGCGGTCGCAAGGGCCCCGCGGCAAAATCAGGAACAACGATGCTTAGGCCACCCGGCAGCTGGACCAACGCCAACTGGTCATCCGCCCCAGAGTGATAAGCCCGACCAGGATGGGCATGGATCTGTCCAGCGAGCACCTCACCCGCTTCATAGCACGAGCGGTTCAGCTGAAACAATGCATCGCCGTCTATCGTCACTAGAAGGCCGTAAGGCGTACGGTGGCACATTTGCTCGGGGATCAGCGCTCTTCTAAAGCGGATTTCTCTGTCACCCATGCGATCTGCGCTCAATGCGATAAATAGCTCTGCGCCTTCTTGTCCCTGCATGCGGAGAGCCTCCAAGCAATATTCAGCAAGCTGTGTGGGAAAATAGAAACGCCTCGCCGTTGAAAGTTCATCGGCTTTCATGGGCCCTGCTCACGTAGCGCATTCTCGATTTGCGCTTGAATCTCAGGTGGAAGTTGGTTTTGAACAACTGGAGGCACATGGCCCATCACTTGCGACATCTGAGCTTGCGCTTCTGCGGTTAACTGGTCTACATTCTCCTGGCGCAACTCGATTGCATGGTTCAAAGAGTTGAGTTGACCCATCGCCAAACGTTGGGAAATGAAGTTGAGGCCGGTCACATTGCGCACCGCAAGTCGCCAAAGCGAGTCACATAGCTGAGCAAGGGTTCCGAACCCTTCCCCTCGGTAGAGGAGCCAATCGTCGCCAGAGTGCTCCGGGTGAGAGTGGTACTCGCGTACGCCTGGCTTGCAGAAAAACACATGGCCAGTCTCGGGATGCGCCACGATAAACAGGTTCGCAGGGGCCCCAGCCTCGCCGGTCCTAGTGAAATCAAGAGCAGCGACCCTCGGAACTTGAAGCCACCGCCGGCTGATGGGATCGATCAGCCGAACCGATGGAGGCCAGACATCGTAGTTCTCGAAGCCGAAACGTACCGCCAAGGGGATCGAAACTAGATCTTGGAACGGGCCGACAGGAAGAGGGACAGAGAAAGCCACCTCGACATGCAGCTCATCATGGTCAAGTAGCAGCCAGCCCCGCTCTTGATAGGTGGCGCTGTTTTCAGACCATTGCTCAAGCTCGCGCGCAAGCTTTGCAGTGGAAATAGTCGGATCGACTAAGACGGGGGGCGGGTCGATGTCGGGGCCGGGGACGGCGATCTCGCCGCCCCCGCCCTCATCGCGCGACAGAAATAGCGTTGCGCCGGCACCAATCCCAGCCTCGCCGATCCTCGCCTCAGGCGCTATCGGATCGCCGCCAGCTGCGAAGCGCAGATTCCAACCGGCAAGATCCGAGTTGTCGATGCCCGCCTGATGAAGGGCTTTCCGCATCAGTTGGGCCACCTTCTCGTGGACGTTGATCGTAATGTGCTGGGGTGCACCGGAGACAACAACCGTGAGCGCGATGTTTGACTCCGCTGCCATTTGATTCTCCTTCTCTCGCTAGCTCAGGCAGAGCCTATAGATGCTGGCGGCCCGACATAGAACGCGCCCGTACTCAGGCGACTCTAGACCGTTCTCATCCGGCGGCCCCGACCTCAAGAGCCGGGCAACTTGCTCCGAAGTCGCGTCTGGAGGTAAGAGATAGCTATCGCAGCGATGACCGCCGAGAGCGAGACCTCGCCTTCCTTTTTGGCAATCAGGCCCTGACGCCGTCTCTCTAAGTCTTCGTGCAGCTCAGGTGCAAGGGTTACCTCAAGAGGAATTTTGCCTTTGGGGATCTCCAGCGTCTCGTTTGAACTAGTCCATCCAAACTCAACGGCATCGGCAATCGCATCGGCAATTAGATCGGCCCGAGTCGTAAGTTCACGGGCCGCCAGCACATCGAGTTCGTATGCCAGCTCCTCTGGAACAGAGATCTCGATTTTCGTATGGGGAGCAACACTCCAACCCCTTTCCGAATAGTTGGAGGGAACGGTGGGGTCTGACATTATGTGAGCCCTCTAGACCAGCCGAATATTTCGACCACGATCATGAGCTTTGGCTGCTCGCCCTGATGGATATACGACTGGAGGCGGCTGCGTTGTCCATGCCAGTAGTGGGCATCCAATAAGGCCTCAAGATTCGATCCGACAGAAAGCCGAGGCAGCCGAGACTTGGGAAGCCGGGCCCTTGTTCCAAGCCTGCATACATTGGAAGGTGCATTTTTGGATGGAGTCCACTGACTGATAAATCATAATCGATGGCTTCTTCGAGTTGTTCGTCAGTGGGAATGGCTTCTGGCGATAGGGTCATTGCGACCGTGAGCTTGTGGAAGCTATCTTCATCCAGCATGTCGATAAACCACCTGCGGCGGAATCCGGTTGCATCAGCCACTATCTCGTAGGGTCCGCATGGGTCGTCGCGACCCCGAACGACGATGAAGATTCCATTGTCTTTCGTCGCATCAATTTTCGTAACTTCGCCGGAGAGCGTCACAACATCCTCCCGCGCGTCTAAAAGTTCCTTGGTCGCGACAGAGAACACACCTCTATCCGTCCGCTTCACGAACATTTTCCGTACGTCCTTCTTAAATCTCCCCCAGCTACCGGGATCTGAGTACAGGCGGTTCTCTTCGAAGCTCTCGCCCCGCGTGTAGATGATTCCCTCCCGGCTAACGATGTCAATCTGGATATTGGGTAGCCGTTCAGCCAGATAGAGAACGATGGCTGCTGCGGTCTCCCCGCTGCCAATCACACATGCTTTGGCTTTAGGCCGTTCACCAATCTCGCTCAACCGCGCTTCGCAGTCGTCCCCCCAGAAGGTCTTCCCATTGAAAACCGCCTTTGCCGGTCCTTTGATGTCGATGTCTCGCTTTGCTGGTCCAGGACTCGTGATTACGATCCCGTCCGTCGAGATGACCCTTCCCGACTCGAAATCCAAGGACCAACGATCTCCGTCGATGGAGACCCCAGCTAATCGATCCTTCTCCACTTCAAGGTCAACCTGCCTGGCGACCCACTGCAGGTAGAGGGCCCAGATTTTGTGTGGAGGGCGCGGTCTACCTCGGTCGATCCACTCCGCGAAGTTCCTTTCGTCCTCCGCTACGTTGAATGCTGCCCATGAGTAGCGCAGCATTTCAGTATTGATCCTTCTATTGTCCGCGCGAACCTCAGCCTCGTCCGTCAGGTACGGGTAGCCAATGTCCTTCTCGGGTGGAGTTCCTAGTGGAAGCTCTCCATTGGTGTAGCCGCAGTGCCCGCCCCAATGTGCGGCGATGCCACTTTCATCGAAGACTGCTAAGTCGGGAACAGGAATGCCTACCCGTTTGAGCACATGATGCTTAGCAGCCAATGCGACGGCCTTTGGCCCCGCGCCGATGACGGTCAGGTGTTGGCTGGTGGTAACTGTTGTCTCCCTGGGGGGCAGGCCGATATCCAGTATGGAACGGGTGCGGAAATATATAGAAACGCTTTGAGAAATGCAGGATGTTCCGCCTCACAAGCAGCATTTTTCCTCCCATGCAGCGCTCCTGAGCTAGCCAATCGCTGCGCAAATTTGGGCGAAGCCTTGGCCTACCGCATGGGTGTAGCGCGCGAGCATCGTCTCTACTCGGTGGCCCGCGATCTCAGCTAGATCGGCATCGTTGACACCAGCGGCCCGAAGGTGGGTCACGTAGCTGTGACGGCACTCGTGGGGTCGGATGTCTAGACCGGATGTCTCCTGGGTTGGCTTCCAGAGGTCGCGGTAGAAGGTGCGCTCGCGCCAGAGGCGGCCTCGGGGGGTCGGGAAATGGAGCTGGCAGTTGGGGCCGTTGAGGTTTATCTGGCTTCGAGCATCCAGGCGAGGGTTGCTGGGACCGGGACGACGCGGCCGGCGTCGGGCTCGCCGTGATCGGTCTTCGCCGAAGCGCTGAGCCGCCTCGCGACACATCAGACCTCCTCCAGTTCGTAGAAGAGAACTGCCGCCCTCGTTGGGAGCACGAAGGATCCGTTCCGATGCATGAGCCCGCCGGCAACTAGATCGCTGACGGCGCGCTCGATTTGGTCTCGCTCCGAGAAATCGGGCGCGGCTGCGGTCATCTCGCGCACCAGCTCGTCAAGGGTCAGCGCCTGCGGATAGAGGAAGAGGATCTGTCTCAGAACACCCGCTTGGTCGCGGCGTCCAAGGCGGCGGTCGTGGCGCGGTCATCATCGCCCGCGCCTTTAGGCTTGTCGTGCATGGGAGCTACGCCTCCTGTGCCATGCCCCCGGCTGTTCGCGCAGCGCGGGGGCGCTTTTTTCTTGTGGCTTCAGCCTAGCATTTGCTGTCAAGAAAAACTTGACAGCCGCGACTATTCCCCGTTGATGATCTGGGCGACCCGGGAGTGGGTCAACCCGACCTCGTCGCCGATCTCTCGGAGCGACAGCCCTTCCTTCTGGGCCTGGGCGAAGGCCTTGCGCCGAGCCTTGTTGGCCGCATCGGATTCACGCTGGAACTGCTTCTGAGCGGCACGGACAGCCTTACGCGCCTCGGTCTTCTCCTGCGGCATCGAGAAGACCCTATTGCCCGCCGCAAAATGTGACCTGGATGTGACCAAGACGCGCCGGAACCGCGCGGAATCGCCCGGACGCCAACGGAAACGCCGATTAGGCGCTAGGTCGAAGACTTGGCTCTGCACCTGGCAACGCGCAGCACAGAGCGGAACACCGAGGAATGCGCCCGACCGGATTCGAACCGGCGACCTTCGGCTTGAAAGACCGACGCTCTTTGGGCCCCCGAAAGGACCCGTTGACCACTGAGCTACGGGCGCTCTTCACGAACGATACCCGCGCAGTGGATTCTGAGCATCCTCGGCGCAGCTAGAGTCGCGCCATGGATCTTGGGCTTGAGGGGAAAGTCGCCTTGGTGATGGGCGCCAGCAAGGGGATCGGGCGCGGCGTCGCCTCGGCGCTGGCGCGGGAAGGGGCGCGGGTGGCCATTGCTAGCCGCTCCGCCGTGCGGCTCGCCGAAGCCGCTTCGGAGATCGGGACTGCCGCCACTCCCTTTGTCGCCGACGCCACCGACCTCGAGCGGCTCGCGCGCCTGCCGCTGGAGGTGGCCGAGGAGCTGGGGCGCGTCGACATCCTCGTCACCAACACCGGCGGCCCGCCCCCTGGCGGCGCCCTCGACCACGGCTTCGAGGAATGGGAGGAGGCCTATCGCTCGCTGGTCCTCGCCCCCCGCATCCTCGCCGGCGCCGTCGTCCCCGGCATGCGCGGCGAAGGCTGGGGCCGGATCGTCAACGTCGGCTCGACGACGACGATCGAGATCAACCCCGCGCTCGCGCTCTCCAACGCCCACCGGCTCGCCACCGTCGGCTTCCTGAAGACGCTCGCGCGCGAGGTCGCCGGCGACGGGATCACCGTCAACACCGTCGCCACCGGCCGCTTTGCCACCGACCGCATGGCCGAGCTCGGCGGCTCGATCGAGCAGGTCGAAGCCGCCGCGCGGGAGGAAGTGCCGGCGGGCCGGCTCGGCACCGTCGAGGAGTACGGCGACCTCGTCGCCTTCCTCTGCTCCGAGCGCGCCGCCTACGTCACCGGGACCGTGATCCCGATCGACGGCGGCTTGATGCGCTCGCTCTAGCTAAGAAGGACCCCGGGCCTAGCCGGGGTTCGTCGCGCCGACGATCCACACTGCCGCGCGGCCGACGATCGAGCCGTCGTCCCGCTGCCACTGGCCGTAATGCTCGCGGAGCGCCTCGGCGATTTCCTCGCGCCGCCTCTCGCCGTGGTCGCCGTTCAGCCGGATCAGCTCCGCCCCCGGGCCGATCGCCAGCAGCGAGTCGACCGCCTCCTCCATGTCCCCGCCCATGAAGTAGTCGAAGTCGCGGCTGTGCAGCTCGATCTCCTCGAAGCCCGCCGCCGTCAGGATCCCTTCCAGCGTTTCCGGATTGCCGAGGGAGAATGGCCCGGGACCGCAGGTGTCGGCGTCGTACTCCGCCGGGCGCGAGAGGAAGCGTTCGACGACCCCCTCGGTCTCCGCCCAGAACTGGCTCTCCCCCTTGCGCCTCCAGCAGATCTTGCGCAGGCCGCCGCCGGGCTTGAGCGCGCCGCGAATCGCCCGCATCGCGGGCACCGGGGCCGCGAAGAACTGCGTCCCCATCCGCGAGAAGGCGTAGTCGAACTCCGGCCCCCACTCCGCCGTCTGCGCGTCGGCGACTTCGAAGCCGATGTTGTCGATCCCGGCCTCGGCCGCCTCGAGCCGCGCGTCCTCGATGAACCGCGGCGAGGAGTCGGTCCCGAGAACGAAGCCGTCCGCGCCGACCAGCTCCGCCAGCCGCTGCGTGGTCTCGCCGAAGCCGCAGCCGATGTCGATGCAGCGCCCGCCCGGCGGCGGCGGAAAGCGCTCAAAGAGGTCCTCGGTGACCTCCGTCAGCGCCCCGACGAATACTTTCCGGTTCTGCTTCCAGCGTTCGTAGAGGACCGTGTCCCAGGCCCGCACGGCCTCCTCGTTGGCCGGCGCCACGGCTCCGGCCTGTGCTCCGTCGGTCACCCCGGGGAGGCTACTCCCGCTCTGCGCTACTCGCCAGGTAGCTCTCGCATGGCCGGGTAGATGATCACGTCCCGCAGGGTTTTCGCCCCGGTCATGATCATCAGCAGGCGGTCGATCCCCAGGCCGCAGCCGCTCGCCGGCGGCATCCCGTATTCGAGCGCGCGCACGAACTCTTCGTCGTTGGGGTGCGGATCCGGCTCCGCCCCTTTCTCCTGCCGTTCGCGCTGTTTGACGAAGCGCTCTTTCTGCTCGATCGGGTCGTTCAGGTCCGTCCCGCCGCCGACGATCTCCATCCCGGCGACGATGCCGTCGAAGGCCTCGCAGACGCGGTCGCTCTCCTCATGCACCTTGACCAGCGGCCAGATGTCGATCGGCAGGTCGATGATGTAGGTCGGCTGGATCAGCTTCGGCTCGACGAACTTGCCCTGCAGGGTGTCGACGACGCCGGCCCAGTCGTCGTCGGGGCCGACCGCGTCGCCGGCCGCCTCGGCCAGTTCGTCCCGGCTCGCCTCGTAGATGTCGAGCCCGATCTCGCGCAGCAGCTCGTCGCGCAGCCGCACCCGCGGCCAGGGCGCGGCGAAGTCGATCTCGACCCCGTCGCGCTCGACCACCGTCGTCCCCATCACCTGCTCGACGACGCTCGCGACCAGGACCTCGATGAACCGCATCACGCCTTCGTAGTCGGCCCCGCCGACGAACATCTCCAGCATCGTGAACTCGGGGTTGTGCTGGGGTGACATCCCCTCGTTGCGGAAGAACTTGCCGAACTCGTAGACGTCCTCGAAGCCGCCGACGATCGCCCGCTTCAGGTAGAGCTCGGTCGCCGTGCGCAGGAAGAGGTCGCGGTCGAGCGCGTTGTGGTGGGTGACGAACGGCCGCGCCGCGGCCCCGCCGGTCAGCCGCTGCAGGACCGGCGTTTCCAGCTCGACCCAGCCGCGCTCGGCCATGTGGTTGCGGATCGCCAGGGTCAGCTGACTGCGCTTCTTGAAGATCTCCCGAGAGCCCTCGTTCGCCATCAGGTCGAGTTCGCGCTGGCGGTAGCGCGTGTCCGGGTCGGAGATGCCGTGGAAGAGGTCCGGCGGGTCTTTCAGCGCCTTCGCCAGCAGGAAGCACTCGCGGACGCCGATCGCCAGCTGGCCGCGCTTGGTCACGTGCAGCGGCCCCACAACCCCGACCAGGTCGCCGATGTCGAGCTCCTCGACCCGCCCGAAGGCCTCCTCGCCGAGGACGTCGCGCCGCGCGTAGGCCTGGATCGTGCCGGTGATGTCGCGGACGTCGAGGAAGGCGGTCTTGCCGTGGCCGCGCTTGCCGGTGATCCGGCCCATCACCCGGTAGGTGAACTGCTCGTGCTCCCCCTCCCCCAGCTCGGCCGGGTCGTGCGCGGCCTCGATCTCCTCGACGTGGTCGCGGTCTTCGAAGGAGTGGGGGTAGGGATCGACGCCGCTCTCGCGCAGGCGCTCGAGCTTGGCCCGCCGTTGGTCCTCGGTCGAGACGGCGACCGAGCGGTCGCCAGGGGTGCCCTCGTCCTCAGGGCGCGTAGCCGACGGTGACCCGGTCATCCCCTTCATAGTCCTGGAGGGTAGTCGCGTCGCGCAGCAGCTCGCGCATCGCCGGGCCGTGATGGGTGTCGTGCTCCATCGCCAGCTTCCAGCCCGACGGCGTTTCGGCGATGACGCTGCGGATCACGCCGAGCCCGTCCTCGCCGCAATCGCCGGTCACGGCCATCCGCGGCTCCTTCTGGATCTCGGGCGAGCGATCGAAGATCGTCTCGTCGGTGACGTAGGGCATGTTGGCGATCACGAGGTCGACGTCTTCGGCTTCGACCGACTCCGGCAGGCCCCTGCCGACGGTGATCTCGAGGTCGAGGCCGAGCCGCTCGGCGTTCTCGCGGGCGGCTTCGACGGCTTCCGGCGAGAGGTCGGAGGCGGTCACCTTGAGGTCGGGCCGCTCGGAGAGCAGCGCCAGCGCGATCGCGCCGGAGCCGGTGCCGACCTCGTGCACGCGCGCGCCCTCGGGCAGCTGCGTGCCGACCTCGACCAGAAGCTCGGTCTCGCGGCGCGGCCAGAGCACGCGCTCGTCGACGTAGATCTCGAGGCTGCGGAAGGGGGCGCGGCCGAGGATGTAGGCGATCGGCTCGCGCTCGACCCGGCGCTGGACGTTGCGCTCGATCGTCGCCGCGGCCTCCTCGCCGACCTCGCCGGCGCTCTCGACCGTCAGCTCGCCGGGCTTGACGCCGAGCGCATCGGCGACCAGGACTTCGGCGTCGGTGCGGGCGTCGTCGACGCCGGCGGCGGCGATCCGCTCTGCCGCGTCGTCGAGGATCGCGCCCACGGTGCGCGCCGAAGGCCCCTCTCTCTGTACGTCAATTGCCGCCATTGCCGCCACATCCTCCCTAAATCGACCGCTCCAAAGATTTTGCGCAAGATAGCAGTGAAACGCGGGCTGCGCCGCGATCAGGCCGGCGCGCCAACCGCCTCATTCGCCGCCGGACGGCCGATGCCTCCGTGGCGGCGGACCACGATAGCGAGCCAGGCCGCTCCGCCCACCATCATCACCACGCTCTCCAGCTGCGCCTGGGTCAGGCCGAGGAGCGCGTCGTCGTTGCGGCGCAGGAACTCGACGAGGAAGCGCTCCGCCCCCGCGTAGAGGAGATAGAGCGCGAAAAGAACCCCCGGCCGCACCCGATCGCGCAGCTGCCAGAGGATCCAGGCGCCGAGCCCCATCCCCAGCGTCTCGTAGATCGGCGTCGGGTGGACCGTCTGGTCGGTGGGGACCGTCCCGTCCGGATAGGACATTGCCCAGGGGCCGTCCCAGGCCTTGCCGTAGTCGCCGTCGCCGGAGAGCTGGCAGCCGCAGCGGCCGATCGCGTAGCCGAGCGCCAGCGCCGGCGCCGCCACGTCGAGCAGCGCCAGCCCGAGGAAGCCGCGGTACCAGGCCCAGAGGAAGACGGCGATCGCACCGCCGATCGCGCCTCCGTACCAGGTCAGGCCCGAGCCGCTGAAGATGTTGCCGAGGAGGTCGTCCTTGACGTCTGAGTAGTTGTCGACGAGGAAGTAGACGCGGGAGCCGATGACGCCGCCGACCAGCGCTGAGAACCCCATCTCATACGCCCAGTCCGGCGGCTTGCCGATCTCTTCGAAGCGCTTCCAGATCAGCGCCCCGGCGGCGAGGAAGGCGAGCGCAAACATCAGCCCGAAGGTCTGCAGCGTCAGCGGGCCGATGTGGATCTCGGGGTACATCAGTCTTCGAGCAGCATCTCCAGCAGCGCCTTCTGCGCGTGCAGCCGGTTCTCCGCCTGGTCCCAGACAGCCGACTGCTCGCCATAGAGGACCTCGGCGGAGATCTCTTCTCCAGGGTGCGCCGGCAGGCAGTGGAGGACGATCGCGCGGTCCTTGGCGGCGGCGAGGAGGTCGGCGTCGAGCTGGAACGGGGCGAGGTCGGCGCGGCGGCGCTGCGCCTCCTCCTCGTCGCCCATGCTGACCCAGACGTCCGTATATAGGGCGTCGGCGTCGGCCGCGGCGGCGCGGGGGTCGTCGGTGAGCTTCGCACCGTGGCCCTCCTCTAGCTGGTAGCCGGAGGGGGCCGCGACGACGACTTCGACCCCGGCCAGCTCGCCGAGGATCGCCAGCGAGCGGGCGACGTTGTTGCCGTCGCCTACGTAGGCGAGCCGCAGGCCCTGCAGGTCACCGAAGCGCTCGCGCATCGTCAGCAGGTCGGCGAGCGCCTGGCAGGGGTGATGCAGCGGGGTGAGGCCGTTGACGACCGGCACCTCGGCCGCCTCGGCCAGCGCCGCGACGGCCTCGTGCGAGCCGGAGCGGATCACGATCGCATCGACATAGCGGGAGAGGACGCGGGCGGTGTCGGGGGCCGACTCGCCGCGCGAGAGCTGCATCTCATCGCCGCGCAGGACGACCCCGTGGCCGCCGAGCTCGGCGACGCCGACGTCGAAGCTGATCCGCGTCCGCGTCGAGGGCTTCTCGAAGACGAGGGCGATGCTGCGGCCGGCCAGGGAGTCGCGGCCGACGCCGTCGCGGCGGCCGGCTTTCAGCTCAGCCGCGCGATCGAGCAGCTTGCTTAGCTCGAAGGCCCCGATCTCTTCGCCGGTGAGGAAATTCGTCAAAAGTGCGCTCCGCTTCGCTTCGCGATCATCAAGCTTGCGGATACTACGGCCGTGGAGATCACCGCACTGAGCTGGAACCTCTTCCACGGGCGGGACTTCCCGCCCGACCCGAAGCTGCGCACCTGGCGCTCGCGACTGCTGCGGACCGAGGAGCACAACCAGACCCACGTCCAGGTCAACCGCGACCTCACCGAGGAGTTCGCGACGATGCTCTCGGGCTGGGAGTGGGACGTGGCGATGCTGCAGGAGTGCCCGCCCCGCTTCGCCGAGCCGCTGGCCCGCGCCTGCGGCGCCGAGTGGCACCGGACGCTGACCTCGCGCAACGCCCTCGGAGGCCTGCGAGCGCTGCTGGCGCGGCAGAACCCCGACCTGATGGCGAGCGGCGAGGGCGGCTCGAACCTGATCCTCATCCGCGTGCCGGGCAAGCTCGGCGGAATCGCCGAGCGGCGCGAGATCGCGATCCACGAGGGGGAGCCGGAGCGGCGGGCGATGGGCTTCGTCCGCACCGCCTCCGGCATCTGCGTCGCCAACCTGCACGCGACCAACGACTGGCCGAAGCTGGCCGCCGAGGACGTCGTCAAAGCGGCGCGGGCGGCGCTCTCCTGGGCGGGCGGCTCCCCCCTCCTCTTCGGCGGCGACCTCAACCTCCGTCCCGGCAAGAACCCGCGCGTCTTCGAGCAGCTCCGGGACGAGTTCGGCCTTGCGCCCTTCACCGCTCCAGACGCGATCGACCACATCCTCTGCCGCGGCCTCGAGGTGATCGAGCCGCCGGAGCGCTGGCCGCCCGAGGCACGCGAGCTGCAGGTGGAGGGACGGGCGCTGCGGCTCTCCGACCATGCACCGGTTCAGGCACGTTTTCGTGCGACCTCACTTGACGCCCTGCAGAACTGAGATAGTCGAGTCCCACCAGTCGGGACAATCGACACCACGGAGGCAAAACCTAGATGGCGGACAAAAAATCCGGCGGCAGCAAATCGAAAACGTCGAAAGCCAAAAAAGCGACGAAATCGAAAGCCAAAGCCACCAAAGCCAAAGCGAAAAAAGCCGCTCCCAAAAAAGCAGCGTCAAAAACTTCGGCGAAAAAACGCACCACCAAAAAATCTTCCAAAGGGGCGTCGAAAAGCAAAGCCTCCAGCAAAGCGACGAGCGGCCTCGACAAGAGCGTCGCCCAGTTCCGCGAGAGCCTCGAGCAGAGCGTGACCCTGAGCCGCGACCGCATCCAGGACGTCGTTGACGACGCCGTCAAACGCGGTCGCATGACCCGCAGCGATGCCGAGAAACTGCTCGGCGAACTGGTCAAAAAAGGCAAGAAACAGCGTGACTCGCTGATCAAAGAACTCGAGCGGCTGGTCACCCAGGCGCGCAAAGCACTGCCATAAAGAAGGGGGAACAGCTAGAGCTCGAGATCGACTCGCTCGCCTTCGGCGGGCGTGGGGTCGCGCGAACCGAGGGGTTCGTCGTCTTCGTCGCCGGGGGGCTGCCAGGGGACCTGGTCCGCGCCGAGGTGACGAAGCCCAAGAAGCGCTTCGCCGAGGCGCGGGCCGTCGAGGTGGTCCGCGCCGCGGCCGACCGCCTGCCGGACACCTGCGTCCACGGCGGCGAGCCATGTCCCGGCGCTCCCTGGCAGGGCCTCCCCTACGAGCGTCAGCTAGCCCACAAGCAGGAACAGGTCGGCGAAGCGCTCGACCGCATCGGCGGCCTCGAGGGCTTTGCTCTTGAGGAGATCGTCTCCGCCGCCGAGCAGTGGCGCTACCGCAACAAGCTCGAATACTCCTTTGGCGAGGACGAGGAGGGCGAGCCGACGCTGGGCTTCCACGCCCGCGGCCGCTGGGACCTGATCGTCGGCGTCGAGGACTGCCACCTCGCGAGCGAGGCCGGCAACGAGGCCCGCAACGCCGTCCGCGACTGGGCCCGGGTCGAGTCGATCCCCGCCTATGACGCCCGCGCTCGCCGCGGCGTCCTCCGCAACCTCGCGGTCCGCGAGGGGCGGCGCACCGGCCAGATCCAGACCCGCCTCGTCACCGTTAAATCCCGCTTCCCGCGGCCACCGGTCGACCTCCACACGATCGTCGAGGGAGACGCCGGCGGCAGCGAGGGGCCGACCGGCGTGCTCGGCGAGGAACGCCTGCGGGAGGAGCTCTGCGGGCTGAAGCTGGAGATGTCCCACGGCGCCTTCTTCCAGACCAACACCGAGATGGCCGAGCGCCTCTACGCCGTCGCCGCCGAGTTTGCCGGCCTCAGCGGCCGCGAGCGCGTCTTCGACCTCTTCTGCGGGATCGGCACGATCGGGCTGACGATGGCGCCGCAGGCGGGCGAGGTCTGGGGCCTGGAGATCGTCGAGGAGGCGATCACCGACGCCGAGCGCAACAGGCGCCGCAACAAGGTCGAGAACGCCCACTTCATGGCGGCCAACGCGCGCACCGGCGTGCGGCCGCTGCTGGAGAAGGCGGGCAAGCCCGACGTCGTCGTCGTCGACCCGCCACGGGCGGGGCTCTCGCAGAAAATCGTCCGCCGGGTGATCGAGTGCGAGGCGAAGAAGATCGTCTACGTCTCCTGCAACCCGACCACGCTTGCGCCCAACGCCGCCCAGCTCGCGGAGGCCGGTTATAAGCTCGCCCGCGTGAGGCCGGTCGACATGTTCCCCCAGACCCCGCACATCGAGTGCGTCGCGCTTTTCGAGAAGACCGACGTGGGTAGTCCTTCCTGACGATGGCGCGTGGATTCGGAGTCGCGGCGGGGCTGGACCCGGAGGTGGCGCGGCCGCTGGCCGACCGCTGCGCAGAGCTCGGCTACGCCTCGATGTGGTCAAACGACCACCCCGGCGCCAAAGGCCTGGCGACCCTGGCGGAGTTCGCCGCCGCCTCACCGGAAATCGACCTTGGTGTCGCCGTGATCGCCCTCGACCGCACCCCGCCCGAGCAGATCGCCGCCGACATCGAGGAGCTCGGCGTCGACCGCTCGAAGCTCTGGCTCGGCGTCGGCGCCGGCTTCAACAAGAAGCCGCTGACGGCGATGCGCGAGGCCGAGCCGAAGCTGCGCGAGCTGCTGCCGGGAGTGAAACTCGTCCTCGCCGCCATGGGCCCCAAGATGTGCGCGCTGGCGGGCAGCTCCTACGACGGCGTCTTCTTCAACTGGATGACCCCCGGCTTCGCCGCCGGCGCCCGCGAGAAGGTCGAGCAGGGAGCCGCCGACGCGGGCCGGGAGACGCCGCCCGTCTTTGGCTACGTCCGCACCGCCGTCGGCCCCGACGCCGCCGAGCGCCTCGCCAAGGAGGAGTCCTTCTACCGCGACCTCCACAAAGGCTACCGCGACCACTTCGACCGCCTCGGTGAGCCCGAGGGCACCGTCGGCGTCGCCGCCCCCGACCCGGCCGCAGCCCAGGACGCCCTCAGCGCCTACAGCGCCCTCGACACGATCGTCGTCCGCGGCCTCGCCTCCGCCAAGGTCGAGGCGATGAGCGCGGTCGCCGAAGCCGCCGCTCCGGCCGCCTGAGTTCCAACCCGCCCCACCGGGTAGTGGCAGGACATGGACTTCAAGAAACTCGCCGACAAAGCAAAAGACGCGATCGACAAAAGAGGAGGCGTCGACAGCCTAAAAGCCGACGCCGAGGAGCTGAAAAAAGTCGCCAAAAGCAAGGGCAGCCTCACCGACAAGGCGAAAGCGGCCGCGCAAGCGCTAAAAGAGCCCGGCGCGGGCAAAGAGACGGCCCCAGGCAAACAGCACGAGCCGAAACCGGAAGGCGAAATGCACCCCGCCAAGGACGCTGGCGACCCGAGCGACACCCCCCGCAAAGGCGGCCCGCCCCACTGAGTAGCCGTTCCCAACGCCGTCAAGGGCAGAGGTCCGCGGGGATTCCAAATTCCTTACAGGCGGCTTCGTCGGTCGGGATGCCGAACTGTTCGCGGAGTTCGTCGGCTCGGCTAGATGGCTCGACGGTGGTGGTCCGCTCGATCGTCGTAGTCGTGTTGCTGCCCCCGTCCCGGCCGAGCGCGAATCCCACCGCGCCCCCGACCAGCAAGGCGACCGCAACGATGGCCACAATCCGCAACACGCCTCAAGCCTAGGGCAGTTCACCCAGCCGACTTTGACCCCACTCTGGCGTGGTCAATATCGGAAGGACGCTCGATAGCGCGATGAATACCGTCCTGCTAATAAGGCGGTAGGTCGTCGTACCACTCGCCGAGCGTCTTGAACGCTCGCCAGAAGCGCTGCTTCGCTCCCTCTTCGTCTAGCGACTCGTCGATGTCCGGGACGTAGAGGACGTCGATCGTCGGGGTGAAGGGCTGGATCTCGCCCTCGCGGCCCTCGACTGGGCGGGAGAGCGGGACGCTGAGGCCGTTGAGGATGCGGAGGGCCGGCTCGCCCATGACGACGACGATCTTCGGCTGCACGATCGCCAGCTCCTCGACAATGCGGGCGACGCACTCGCCGGCGGCGAGGTCGGGCTCGGGGATCGGGCACTTGACGCAGAGGGTGCCGTAGACGACGAGGGGGTCGATCCCGAGCCGCTTGAAGCTTTTCATCAGCGCGTTGCCGGAGCGGCCGTAGAAGGCGACTCCCTCCTCGATCTCCGCCGCCAGCGGCGCCTGCTTGAGCATGAAGATGTCGGCCTGCGGATGGCCGGAGCCGAGGACCGGCATCAGCTTCCCGCGCGGGCAGTGCTGGCAGTCCTGGATCTCGCGGCTCATCTGGTTGAGCTCTCGGATCGCCCGCTCCAGGTACTTCTCGCGGATCTCGTCGTCGAGGCTTCGCATCGAGGCGTTCTTTGACGGGACCGGCGCGGCTCCTTTGCGGCGGTCCGTCTGCATCAGGACTTGCTCGCCCGCCGGCCTTCTTTGCGCCGCCGCGGCCGCCCGCCGCGGACCGGCTTCGCGTTCGGAACCCGCCGTTTCGGCGCCTTCGGCCGCCCCGTCGTCTGCAGGAACTTCAGCGTCTGCACGTAGACCAGGTTCTTGTGCTTGCGGGTGATGTCGGCGTCCCGCATCGCCTCGAGGAACTCGGCCGGGCCGTCGAAATCGTGGATCCGCTGCCGCACGCTGCCGAGGCCCTGGGCGACGTGGCTGTCGGAGCCGGCGGCGGGGACGATCCGGTACTTGGCCGCGAAGCGCACCGCCTCCTCGTTGAACGAGGTCACCGCCACCCGCGGGTTGAAGACCTCGAGCAGGTCGATCTCCTCGACGATGTCCAGCAGGTGCTCGTAATCGGGGACCGAGTGGAAGCGGTCGAACGGATGGGGGACGTAGACGAGGCCGCCTTGGGCGCGGATCTCGCGGATCGTCTCCGCCATCGTCAGCCCCTTCGGGATCTTCTCCTCGAGGAAGAGGCCGATCACCTCGCCCTGCTCGGCGGTCTTCACCTCCTCGGCGACGATCACCTTGATGTCCCCCAGCTCTTCGGCCAGCTTGCGCGCCTCCAGCGCCCCGGAGACCTCGTTGTGGTCGGTGATCGCGATCGCCCCCAAGTTGCGGTCGCGGGCGGTGTTGATGAGGACGTCGACCGGCGTCGCGCAGTCGCCGGAGTGGTCGGTGTGCATGTGCAGGTCGACGTCGATGAGCGGGCGCGACCGGATGCGCTCGCGGACCTCGGGGTTCTCGCGCCCGTCGTGGCGGCGGCCGGCGACGTGCGCGTAGACGTCCTCGAGCTCGTCGGCGACGGCGCTCCACGGCCGTGGGCTGGTCGCCGCGCGCAGCCGCTCGCGGAGGCCCTGGTTCGTCACGAGGTGCGCGAGGCCGGCGGCGAGCGCGTCCGGGTCGCGGACCTCGAAGACGACGCCGCGCTCGCCGTCGCCCGTGACCTCCTCGTAGACCGGGAGGCGGCTGACGAGCGGCACCGCCCCGGCCGCCTGCGCGCGGAGCACGAGCCCCGGCTGCGGGGCCGAGCCGTCCGACGCCGCGACGAGGACGTCGGCGCGGGCGAGCACGGCCGCCTCGTCGCCGCCGGTCTCGAACGCGACGCGTTCACGGAGGTCGGCCCGCAGCGGCGTGCTCGACGACGGCCCCCGCGCGGTCAGCACGATCGCGCGCCAGTCGAGGCCGACGGGGAGGCGGCGCAGCGCGCGGATGAACAGCCGCATCGCGGCGCGCTCCTCGATGTCGACGAACCCGATGATGACCGGTCCGTCCTCGCGCACCGGGCGCGGGACCGCGTCGGCGCCGGGCGGCACGACGCGGTAGTCGCCGGGGAAGAAGCGCTGCAGCAGCGTGCGGGTCGCCTCGAAGCTCGCCAGGCGCGCGTCGAGGCGGCCGAAGACGAGCTGGACGACCTTGCGCGCCACCTGGGTCGAGACGACGCGCTCGGCCGGGGCGTGGAAGCTGCCGACGTTCAGCGCGCGCGAGTGGCGCAGCGCGACGCTGGCCACGCTCGGCGCGAACGGCTCGTGCACGTGGCAGATGTCGAGGGCGACGCGCTCGAACAGCTCCTGCACCGTGCGCGCGACGTCGAGCGGCACGGCGGCGCCGGACCGCGCCCGGCCGGGCCGCGGCGGAAGCGCCTCGCCGACGGCGAGGACGCGCGGCTCGCCCCCGTCGCCGAAGACCTCGGCCTCGCCGTTGCGCACCGCGCGCCGGCCCTCGCGCACGAGCGCCTGCGAGCCCGACGGCGCGACGATCAGCACGCGATGGCCGCGGGCGGCGAGCTCGGCGCACACGCGGCGAACCTGCTCGTTGACCTCGTGACCCGACTCCCACGGGTACGGGGTGACGTGGGCGATGGTGTACGGCCCGGGCACCGCCGGGCAGCATAGTGACCGGCCTCAGCGGCGCCGGCTCGCGAACGCCTCGAGGGCGCTTC
>JBJMKN010000039.1:0-3276 GCA_045805765.1 Solirubrobacterales bacterium | reverse complement strand
GCGTCGCTCCAGGCCGCGGCCACGGCCACGGCGCTGCGCCACCGCGCCGAGACCGATCCGCTCACCGGTCTGGGCCACCACGCCACGTTCCACGCGGCCCTGGCCGGGGCGCACCGCCGCCCGCTGACCGCCGTCGTCCTGGCCGACCTCGACGGCTTCAAGGCGCTGAACGACAGCCGCGGGCACGCGCACGGCGACGGCGTCCTGCGCGCGGTCGCCCGCGCGCTCCAGGGTGCGCTGCGCCGTGGCGACCGGCTGTTCCGCGTGGGCGGGGACGAGTTCGCCGCCCTGGTCGCGGTCGAGTCGGCCGAGCAGGCCCGCGCCGCGGGCGAGCGCCTGCGCGCGGCCGTCGCTCGGGCCGGGCTCGGCGTCACCGTGTCGGTGGGGGTGGCGCTGCCACAGGCCGGCGAGCCCGACGCGGCGCTGCTCCAGCGCGCCGATCGCGCGCTCTACCAGGTCAAGGCTCAGGGCCGCGACGGGGTCGTCCTGGCCCAGGGCGCGACCACCCTAAGCTGAGGGCGGGTGCGTGATCGCCTGCCCCGCGGTCCCCATCCACCCCTCATGGACCAGTCGCGCATCCGCAACTTCAGCATCGTCGCCCACATCGACCACGGCAAGTCGACCCTGGCCGACCGCATCCTCGAGCTGACCGGCGCCGTCGACCCGAAGAAAATGCAGGCGCAGCTGCTCGACTCGATGGATCTCGAGCGCGAGCGCGGGATCACGATCAAGGCGCAGGCGGTGCGGGTCGAGTACACCGCGAAAAACGGCGAGACCTACCACCTGCACCTGATCGACACCCCCGGCCACGTCGACTTCTCCTACGAGGTCTCGCGCAGCCTTGCCGCCTGCGAGGGAGCGCTGCTGGTCGTCGACGCCGCGCAGGGGGTCGAGGCGCAGACCGTCGCCAACACCTACCTGGCGATCGAGAACGGGCTCGAGCTGATCCCGGTGATCAACAAGGTCGACCTTCCCGGCGCCGAGCCCGAGCGCGTCGCCCGGGAGATCGCCGACCTGCTCGGCGGCGACCCCGAGGAAGCGCTCTGGATCTCCGCCAAGACCGGCGAGGGGGTGCTCGAGGTGCTGGAGGCGATCGTCGAGCGAATTCCGCCCCCTGGCGGCAAGCCCGACGCGCCCACCCGCGCGCTCATCTTCGATTCCGAGTTCGACCCCTACCGCGGCGTCATCGCCTACGTGCGGATGGTCGACGGCTCCTTCAAGAAGCACGGGCCGATCCTGGCGATGCAGAACGGGACCGAAGCCGACATCGACGACATCGGCTTCTTCCGGCCGACGATGATCGGCGTCGAGGGGATGGACGCGGGCGACGTCGGCTACCTGATCACCGGGATCAAGGACGTGACCAAGCTGCGGGTCGGCGACACCCTCACCTCGAAGGGAAACCCCGCCGCCGAGCCGCTGGAGGGCTACCGCGAGGTGCGGCCGATGGTCTTCTGCGGCCTCTTCCCGATCGACACCGACCGTTACGAAGACCTCCGCGACGCGCTCGAGAAGCTCTCGCTGAACGACGCCGCCCTCTCCTGGGAGCCGGAGACCTCCGAGGCGCTCGGGTTCGGCTTCCGCTGCGGCTTCCTCGGCCTCCTCCACATGGAGATCGTCCGCGAGCGCCTGGAGCGCGAGTACGACCTCGACCTGCTGGCGACGACCCCGAACGTGCGCTACGAGGTCAACCTCACCAACGGCGAGCACAAGGAGGTCCACAGCCCGACCGACCTGCCCGACCCGGGAGTGATCGAGACGATCGAAGAGCCCTATATCCGGGCGACGCTGATCTGCCCGAAAGAGCAGGTCGGCGCGGTGATGGAGCTCTGCCAGCAGCGCCGCGGCACCCACGTCGACATGCACTTCCTCAGCCCTGAGAGGGTGCAGATCCGCTACGACCTGCCGCTGGCCGAAATCGTCCTCGACTTCTTCGACCTGCTCAAGTCCAACACCCGCGGCTACGCCTCGCTCGACTACGAGCCGATCGGCAACCGCGTCTCCGACCTCGTCAAAGTCGACATCCTCCTCGCCGGCGAGAAGGTCGACGCGCTCTCGATCATCGTCTTCCGCGACTTCTCCTACGAGCAGGGCAAGCGCCTGGTCGGGCGGCTGCGGAAGACGATCCCGCGCCAGCTCTTCGACGTCCCGGTCCAGGCCGCCGTCGGCTCCAACATCCTCGCCCGCGAGACCGTCAAGGCCCTGCGCAAGGACGTCACCGCGAAGCTCTACGGCGGCGACGTCACCCGCAAGAACAAGCTGCTGAAGAAGCAGAAAGCGGGGAAGAAACGGATGAAGGCCGTGGGCCGGGTCGAAGTGCCGCAGGAGGCCTTCCTCGCGGTGCTGGAGATCGACGAGTAGCGCGCTGGCCAAGCGGCCAGTTAGAGTGCCCGCCCATGGCACTCAAGACCGATGCGGTAGGCAAGGAATGGCCCGGCAGCACCTACCAGGTGGGCCGGGAGAAGATCAAGGAGTACGCGAACGCGCTGGGGATCGACAACCCCGTGCACCACGACGTCGAGGCGGCCCGCGCCGCCGGCTTCCGCGATGTCGTCGCGCCGCCGATGTTCGCAGTCGTCTACAGCAGCCCGGCGGTGGCGCCGGCGATCCTCGACCCCGAGGTGGAGCTGAACTTCGCGGCGATGGTCCACGGCGGCCAGGCCTTCGAGTGGGATGAGCCCGCCTGCTCGGGCGACGAGATCACCACCTCGACCAAGTGCCTCTCGATCGAGGAGAAGGACGGCAAGGGCTTCTACGTTTTCGAGACCAACAGCGTCAACCAGGACGCGGCCCAGGTTGCCCGCGGCACCTGGACGCTGATCGTCAGGGGGGTTTGAAGATGACTTTGAACGCAGGCGAGCAGATCCCGGAGCTGCGGGTCACCCCGGACAAATACCTGCCGCACCGCTACGCCGGTGCCTCGGGCGACTTCAACCCGATCCACATCGACGACGAGTTCGCGAAAGCCGTCGGGCTGCCGCGCAACATCCTCCACGGCCTCTACTCGATGGGGCTGGTGGCGAAAGCCAACGCGGCGCTCGCCGACGGCGACCCGCGGGCGTTGAAGCGGCTCTCGGTGCAGATGCGCGGGATGGGCGTCCCCGAGCAGGAGATCGTCGTCACCGGCACGGTCAAGTCGGCCGAGGGCGGCCGCGTCGTCGTCGACACCGTCGCCACCCAGGGCGAGACGGCGCTGATCAAGAACGCCGAGGCCGAGCTGGAGGTTTAGCGGTAGGGAGGGGTCGCGGGGACCCCCTCCAGGCACATCTCGCTATG
>JBJMKN010000038.1:0-6110 GCA_045805765.1 Solirubrobacterales bacterium | reverse complement strand
GTCCAACCCCCGAAAGCTCTCGCTTAGCTAGTTAGATAGAAACTAACAACCTTAGTCTTCTAAATACCTTAGGGGAAACAACGTTTGTTTGTTTGTTTGTTTGTTTCTTCCTTTTAACGTCCTGTGTAAGTCAAAGACTATAGTAGGACGGCTAGACTAGAGTTAGGCTCTAGTCTACGCGGGTCTAGTTTTATATATATAATATAGGTCCTCTATATTCTAGGAGATAGTAGGAGTCTAGCTCCGGTGTTAGACAAAGGAAATAAGTAAAGAAATAAGAATAAGTAAAGAGTATAAGGTAAGGTAAGGGTAGGTTTTAACCTAAGCCTCGGCCTAGTCGAATTCGTCCAAAGGCTCTTCTAGCTCTTCGGGGTCTTTTAGCCCTTCGGGGTCCTCTAGCCCTTTGGGGTCTTCTAGTCCTTCAGGGTCCTCTAGTCCTTCGAGGTCCTCTAGTCCTTCGGGGTCCTCTAGCCCTTCGGGTTCCTCTCTTTCGTCTAGTCCCTCTTCTTCTAGCTGCTCTAGGTGCCACTTCCTAGTTGCTATCTTAGTCTTGTCTAGAAAGCTAAGTAGCTTTTCGATCCCTAGTATAGTATTAAAGAGTAAGGCCTTAGTAAGCTCTACCCCTTTTACCTCTTCTTTTAGCCTCTTTCTTTCTTCGCTTAGGTTAGGGCAGCTAAGTATAAGGTGGTCGGTAGTCTCTTTAGCCCCACAAGGGCATAGGTCGGAATAGCTACGTCCTATTCGCTTAAGGTAGGCTTTAAGATATCCGTGACCTAGCTTTAGCTGGTAGAACGTACTAGCTAGAAGTCTCTTTGTTCCTCTAGGGATCTTTAGACGTGAGCTAAGCGAGATAGTTCTACGGACTCCTTTCTTTCTATCTAAGTCCTGAATAGCTTTAGTCCACTCTACCTGGGCTTTGCTCTTAATTCTTTGACTGTATAGAGCCCAGCTAGTCCTAGACTGGTAGCTAGGGAGTTTAGAGGCTCGCTTGGCTAGGTCGTCGGCTAGTTCGTTCCCTGGGACGTCCTTATGTCCTGGGACCCATTCTAGGGCTATATTAGCTCCTTTGTTCTTAATAAGGTTCGAAGCTTAAATAGCCCTGAGTTGACACTGTTGCCCTGGGTTATCGGAGGGGGTCTTTAGCCGGTATAGACTAGCTTGGTTATCTGAATAGACCTTATACTCCCAGCCTTGTTTAGCGTTTCGGCTAAGGTATTCTATCCCTTGGGTTATACCCTCTAGTTCCCCGTTATAGACTAGTTGTTAGGGGCCTAGGTTTAAGAGTTTTTAACTAGTGATCCTTTGACCCTGGCTTAGGTCGTAGGCTATTAGTCCAACCCCTATTCCCTTAGCCTCTTCTGAAGAGCTAGCGTCCGAGTATACTATAGCCGAGGTAGTACCTTGGCTTAGTTGAATAGAGTCGTTATGGGCCTTAGCCTGGTCTTCTTTTGATAGCTTTGAGACTACTACCTTGTAGGGAGTGTCTTTAGCCCAGGGTGGGAAGCTAAAGTGAGCGAGTGGTTCTAGGGAGTCTTTGTCTACTAGGCCTAGTATAGAGCCTCTAATCCTTTCTAGCTATATAGGCTTTCGGGGTCTAGAGGGTATATTTAGCTTAGTGTCGGCCCAGAGGTTAATCGGGTGGCTAGGTGCTAGCTTGGCTAGACGATAGGCGTATTGTCGAATAGAGCTATTTAGCCGAACCTCTATAGGTGGTATCGAGGCTTCGATTTCCATAGAGGTAATAGGAGAGGTTTTAAAGGCTCCTAGGATCTTTCTAAGCCCAAGGTTTTGAAGTGATTTAAGCTTATCCCGGAGACTAGCTTGACCTTTCCACCAGAGGATTGATCCATAGTCTGCTATAGTAGAGACACACGCTAGGTATAGCTGTCTAAGGGCAAAGGGGGATAGTCCACGTTTAGTGTTAGCTAGACGTTCTAGTCTATAAAAGGCTTGTCTAGCCTTATTAGCCTTAGTGGAGATATGTTCTTTATAGGTAAGCCTTTGGTCGAAGTATACCCCTAGCCACTTTACTAGCTTACTAGGTTGGACTAGTTTACTATTAGGTAATTTAAGGGATATCTTATTTGCCTTTTTACCCGAGGTGAAGTGGATTAGCTCCGTCTTAGCTAGGTCGAACTGAATTGCCTTTTCTGACGCTAGCTTATAGAGGTTAGCTACTATAGCTTCGAGGACCTTAGTATTCTTCTTTAGACTTGTCGAGGAGTACGATAGAGAGATGTCGTCGATATAGGAGATAAACCAGGTAGTTGATTGTTGAAATAGATCTCTTATATATATAAGGAAGAGTATAGGAGATATCGGACTACCCTGGGGTATACCTGTCTCTATAGCTGTAAAGGGTTCAACTTGTCCGTCGAAAGAGAGTCGAATTAGTCTATCCTTAAGGAAGGTAGAGATCCAAGCTATTAGGCTAGTAGGTAGCCTAAGGTCTTTAAGCTTAGTTAAGAGCTGGTTTTTAGAGACGTGGTCGAAGGCTCCTTTAACGTCTAGGAATAGAGTAGTAGTCTTCTTTCCAAGGCTCTTGTTTAGCTCTACCTCTTGTGAAAGGAGTAAGGTAGCGTCTATAGCCGACTTCTTTAGTCTACCCCCTATTTGAGTTGGGTGGAGGAGGGAGGTAGTCTCGGCTAAGTAGCTAAGCCTTTGGGCTAGGATTCTTTCACTTACTTTACCTAGACAGTTAAGTAAGGAGATTACCCTATAGGCCTTTAGGCTCGAGTAGTCGGGTTTATTCGGCTTTTTTAGGATAGCTTCTATAGCTTAACACTAAATCTTAAAGTAATAGCCTATATCTATAAGGTAAGAGTATAGACTATAGAACTCATCTGGGCAAGCTTTGTACGCCTTAAGGATTAGCTCTTGTGTAATAGAGTCTGGCCCAGGAGTCTTCCCCTTAATCTTAGCCGAGTAGGTATTAGTTAGCTCTATCTTTGACAAGGTAGGCCAGTCCCATCCGTAGGCCTTATACCCTTCCCATCTAGGGGGTTGAGAGTTAGGTGGAGTAGGGAAGAGGGTATCCCTAAACGCCTTACACCTCTCTTGGAAGGGCTCCTTTAGCTGGTTGTCTAAGCCTCGAATAGGGGGTAGTCTCTCTACTCTTTTATCCTTTGTATAGGCTAGGGCTTTAAAGATAGACTCGGTAGTCTCCCTTTCTAGGAACTGGTTCCAGTGATCTCGCTTAGCGTTCTTTATAGCTAGAAAGTAATTATTTCTAGCTTTAAGATAAGGTTGAATAGAGTCCGGCTCTTGGGCTATAGCGTGTCTCTGGTTTCGGATTATAGTCTGCCTAAGCTCTTTTAGCTCCTCTGTCCACCATGGCTTTGGCTTAGCCCCAGGTCTATTTAGAGGTATACTAGCTTTAGCGGCACTAGTAATAGCCTCTGTAAGGTCTATAGCTGCTTGTTCTAGGACCCTATTAACTTGGGTAGACTGGAGTTGGAGGGTCTTTAAAGGAGCTTCCTTAGTCTCTAGACGTTGAAGGGAGCTGAGGTCTAGTTTTAGACTAGCTTTTAGGGTAGTCCTAAATAGGTCCCAATTAGCTCTCCGGGTATCGAATCTTTCTACTTCTAGGGGGCTGTCTATCAGAGTAGCTCTAGATCCTTGGAGTAAAAAGAGTATTCCTAGGTGGTCTGAGCCTAGGTCCGGTAGAGTTTGCTAGTCTATAGCTTTAGTAGCTAAAGAGGGGGTAGCTAGAGTAAGGTCGAGTATAGAAGGTCTAGTATGTGGCCTAAAGAAGGTAGGTTTACCCGGGGAGTTAAGAAGGCTTAAGTGATTAGTCTCTATCCACTCGACTAGCTCTCTAGACCCCTGGCTGTGTCTAGCTAGAGGGTCCCACTATGAGTGATGTATGTTAAGGTCCCCGAGGACTATAGAGTGCCTATAGAGTTGAAAAGGGTATAGAGCCCTTTCAAGGGTCCTAGGGCCCTGCTTAGCTTGATCGGCTTCGTTATAGATATTAAGTATCTGGATTTTCGAACTTCCTTCTACTATATCTATTACTTATATATTAGGGTCGTCTAGAGAACTAGTAGCTAGGCTAACTAAGGGCTTAAAGGATCTAGAGACGTAGACTAGAGTCCTAGGTCGAAGGATCCTATTTCGGGGGAGGAGTTGGGTAAAGGAGGGGTGGTTTATAGAGTAGGACTCCTCGAAAGAGACTACCCCCTGGTTATAGAGCCAAGGCTCTTGGACTAGTATAAGGTCTACTTTAGTCTCAATAGCGGCTTGAAGAGCTGACTCTGTAGCTGCTTGGCTCTTATTTAAGTTCACTTGTAGGACTTTTATAGAACTACTAATCATAGAGTAGTAGTCTTAAGAGCCTTACGTATCTCACAAGTGAGGCTAGTAGCCGGGTGGGATCCTTGGCAGTTTGAACACTTAGGGGTTAAGTGTTTACAGCTAGAGCCTTTAGCTTTACACTGGCTACAGGTGTGGTCCCTAGTGTGGTGTTCTTCGGAGCATAGGGCACATGCTAGCTTTTGTTTACACTTATTCTCTAGGTGCCCATAGCTTTGGCACTTAGGACATTGAGTCGAAGGGGGTAGTGAATAGAGCTTTTCTACTCTAGCTGAGATCCCGGCTATATAGAGCCTTTTTTGAATAGCTCGCTTAGCCTCAGCCTCTGTAGCAAAGGCTAAAGCTACTGTGCCAGCTCTTTGAGTCGGGTCCTGGCGTCTAGATAGTAGAGTTAGCTAATAGGGAGTACCTATCGGCTTTAGGCCTACGTTAAAGGTAGAGATCTCTTCCTTAACTAGGGCTATTCCCGTAGGAGTATCGAAGTCGCTAAAGGGTATTCCGTGAACGGCTACTTTAAACTAAGAGGTATCCTTAAGGATAGCTTAGTGGGGGATAAGATGTGCCTAAAGGGCTTCTTTTTCTAGGAGGTAGCTAGCCGAGAAAGAGTCTGTAGTAGTAACTACTATATTCTTAGCTAGAGTCTTAGAGACTGTAGCTACTACTGGCTCCTTAACCCCTTTAGCTTGGAAGGCTAGGTTAATAGTGTTCCTTAGGCGGATTGGTGAAAAAGGGGAGTCTGAGAGACGCTCGAGGTCTTGTACTAGGATTACTCTTCGGTCCCTAGCCTTAATCCTAGTGCTTTCCTTAGGTTTAGCCTTAGCCTTAGGGCTAATAGTAGTCCACTCTTGGTTCTGGGTAGAAGTGACTCCTCGGGAGGCTATAGTAGCAAAGGAGGCTCTATTCGGAGGGTTTTAGGCTATAAGAGTAGAGGTCGGCTCTAGGGGTTAAGATTAAGGTTAAGGTTAAGAGAGGGCCGGGGTTTAGTTTAGAGTCTTAGCCTTAGACTCTATTTTTCTAGTAGCCCTTTCTAGGTTATTAATCTGTGAAGAGATAATAGAGGAGGTCTTTCGAAGGGTCCCTTTTTCTATATATTCTCTAAATATCTCTAGGAGGTCTAGGACTCTAGTTTGTTCCTCTCTATCCTTAGTAAGAGAATAGGCTTTAACTATAAGATCCCGGGCTTAAAGGAGGGCTTCTTTAGCTTAGCTAGGTTGAGTCGGGGATATAGTATTTAAGGTAGAGGCTTGAGTTCCGAATAGGTCTATAAGGTCCGGGGGTTGGAAGTGAGTTTGAATAGGGGGGTGCCCAGTGCGTAGCGAGCTTGGGCCAGGGGAGCCAGGGGCTCGTTTGCGGCTCTGCTGGGTGGCCCGAGCTTCAGGGGTAAAATCACCCCCTTTATTCAAGGGATCGCTACTTAGCTCTACCCCGTGGTTCCTAGGGGCTAAGAGAACCCTAGAGGGGTATTCGGAGGCGTGTAGAGGGAGCCTAGGAAGGGTGGGTTCGTTTTGGGTAGCCATCGGGGGGCTGGATGGGAGTGGTGGTAGAGAGCTCTCTAGAGGGCCGGAATCGACTTCCATTGCTACCGTAGGACCTAGGGTACTAGGGTGGATGCAATTGAAGGTATAGGGGCCGATTTAGGTCTTTTCGAAGTGTAGGAAGTCTTAAGGCGTGAGCAGGAGGTTTGAAAATCTTGAAAATATTGTGAAGATATGTTAGGTTATAGAGTCAGGGCTAGAGGATTTGCCTTTAATCTTTATAGAATAAGTGTTCGATAGCTCTATCGGACTAAGACTAGG
>JBJMKN010000037.1:0-4860 GCA_045805765.1 Solirubrobacterales bacterium | reverse complement strand
AGCTCACGCCGTCGCGCCGAGCCGCACGCCGACCCGCTCGGCCACCGTGTCGAGGTCGGTGCGGTGCTTGACGATGATCGACATCGTGTCGCGGAACACGTCCTGGTCGATGTCGTCGGCGCCGAGCAGGAGCAGCGCGCGCGCCCAGTCGATCGACTCGGCGATCGACGGAGGCTTCTTGAGGTCGAGGTCGCGGACCTGGTGGACGACCTCGACGAGCTTGCGC
The DNA here is from genome assembly GCA_045805765.1 of Solirubrobacterales bacterium. Lineage (GTDB taxonomy): Bacteria > Actinomycetota > Thermoleophilia > Solirubrobacterales > 70-9 > VAYN01. The sequence continues at coordinate 4,634 of JBJMKN010000037.1, read as the reverse complement.
GCGACGGTCTCGGCCAGCTCGGGCGCGTGCAGCCGGACGATCTCCAGCTCGTGTTCCGTGCTCGGGTAGTCGAGCCACAGGTACAGGCAGCGGCGCTTGAGCGCCTCGGTCAGCTCGCGCGTGTTGTTGGAGGTGAGCAGCACGACCGGGTGCGTGCGGGCCTCGATCCGGCCGAGCTCGGGGATCGTGATCTGGAAGTCCGACAGCAGCTCGAGCAGCATCGCCTCGAACTCCTGGTCGGTCTTGTCGATCTCGTCGATCAACAGCACGACCGGCTCGTCGGTGGCGATCGCCTGCATCAGCGGGCGGCTGAGCAGGAACTCCTCGCCGAAGATGTCGTCCTGGACGGCGTCCCAGCCGGTGCCGTCGGCCTCGGCCTGGATCCGCAGCAGCTGCTTGCGGTAGTTCCACTCGTACATCGCCTTCGCCTCGTCGAGGCCCTCGTAGCACTGCAGGCGCACCAGATCGCGGCCGGTGGCGCGGGAGAGCGCCTTCGCCAGCTCGGTCTTGCCGACGCCGGCCGGGCCCTCGACGAGGACCGGCTTGCCGAGCTGCTGGGCGAGGAAGGAAACGAGCGCCGCGGGCTCGTCGGCGAGGTAGCCGACATCGGCCAGGGCCTGCTTCACCTCTGCGACGGAGCCGTCTGCCATGGCCGCCGATGATAATCCCGGCCAGTGGTCGACCTCGCACCGCCCCTCTTCGCGCTGCTCCCGCACAGCCCCACGCCCTACATCACCCTGATGCTGGCGGGCTTCGCGATCGGCATCCTCGGCCACCTGACGCGGGCCCGCTGGCTGGTCGCCGCCGGCGTCATCCTGATCTTCCTCGGAGCGCTCCTCTTCCCCTTCCTCGCCAACGTCACCAGCGAAGAGCGGCCGCCGCCGATCGAGGAATCCCGCGGCGACAGCGGCGAATAGGGGCGGCTGCAAGCGCCCTCCCTCAGTACCGCATAGAATACTCAGCGTTTCATAATCAATCGTGGGGGGCGACTTGCTGCGGACAGCGATCCTCATAGCGATGTGTGCGGTCACGGCTGCGGTCGGCCTGGGGGCTTCCGGTTGCGGCAGTAGAGAGGACGAGGGAACCGCGGCCGTGCCCCGGGCGCCGGAAGGGCTGGTCAGGGCGGCCAACTTCCACGGCGTCGACCGGACGGCTGTCGTCGCCGAATTGGCGATCGGCAACCTGACCAAGGAAGAATATTTCGGGATCGGCGGGGTGAGCGAGTTCGAAAACCTCGAAGGGGAGGGGCCGCCCCGGATGCTGATCCAGATCAACGCCAACGGCCTCGTCGAAGGCAACGAAGTCGACTTCAACAGCTACGCGACGGTCTTCCCGGACGAAGCGATGATCGTCTATGGACCGTCCTTTGGCGAGAGCCAGTACGACGTAGAGCCAGGTGCCTTCCGCGATCTGAAATCGAAGTTCGAAGACGCGATCGACGGCAAGGGGAGTGGAAGCCCGTTGGCCTGTCTCGAAGCCGCCAAAAGGCTCGACCTCAGCCGGCTGGTGCCGCGCTTCGTCCGCGAAGAAGGCCCCGACAAGGACCGCTACGGCGAGCGGGTGACCTGGATCGGCGGCAAGATCGACGTCGACGGCTTCCTCGACAGCTGGATAGCGCTGGCGGAAGACCCTGGCTGTGCCTCGCAGTTGCGGGCACTCGGCTCGCCGTCCGTCCCCGAGCTGGAAGCGGCCAAGAAGGCTCTTCGTGGCCGGGTCGAGGATCCGAAAGTCCTCCTCGCCATCGACGAGAACGGCGTCCCCCGCATTCTCACGGCAACCGCGCTCGTCAAAACCACGAAGGGCGAAGAATTCAGTCTCAAGGCTGAACTCCGGCTCTACGAAAAAAGTCAGTTCAAGCTTCGCCTCCAGGAAGGGGGCGAGTCGTTCGATTCGTTCCTGCGGCCGTTCGGTGGCAGCGAAGGGGAAGTGCGCGAGGCCGGGGCCGGCGAAATCGTCACCGGGTTCCTGAGGGCCCTCGCCCAGGCGGTTACCGGCAACCAGTAGCGGCGCGCTCGAGCAGGCCAAGTCGGGTAGTTGTTTGCGGATGGGACGCCTCGACGAAGTCGACCTGACGCAGAAGCTCGGCCGCGAGGAGGAAGCGGACGGGCTGAAGGAGCTGGGCGAACGGCTGGCGCAGCTGCGGCTGACGCTCGGCGGGCTGATCGGCGAGTGCCGGCTGGGACCGCCGCTGGTCGTCGTCTTCGAGGGCTGGGACGCCTCCGGCAAGGGCGGCGCGATCAAGCGCCTGGTCGCTCCCCTTGACCCGCGCCACGTCCGCGTCTCCCAGTTCGCGGCGCCGACGAAGGACGAGAAGCGCCACCACTTCCTCGGCCGCTTCTGGCCGGCGCTGCCGGGCTGGGGTGGGATGACCGTCTTCGACCGTTCCTGGTACGGCCGGGTCCTGGTCGAGCGGGTCGAGGGCTTCGCCGCCGACGACGAGTGGCGCCGCGGTTACGAGGAGATCACCGGCTTTGAGAAGTCGCTGGCCGACGAGGGCTCGATCATCGTCAAGTTCTGGCTCCACGTCTCCCCTGACGAGCAGCTGAAGCGGTTCGAAGCCCGGGCGAAGGACCCGCTGAAAAGCTGGAAGCTGACCGACGAGGACTGGCGCAACCGCGAGAAGCTGCCGCAGTACGCGGAGGCGGTGGAGGAGATGCTGGAGCGGACCGACCGGCCCTGCGCCCGCTGGCGGGTGATTCCGGCCGAGTCCAAGCGCTTCGCCCGGGTCGAGGTGATGCGCCTCGTAATCGAGGAAATCGAGGCGGGGATGAGGCGCGCGGGGCAGGAGCCGCCGCCCCCGCCGTAAACTTCGCGCCGGCCCTGTTCTCCGATCACGAGGAGCCCCATTCCCTTGAGTCGTTTCCGAATTCTTGCGCTGTTCGCGACCCTGGCCGCCGTGGCCGGCCTGCTCGCTGCCTGCGGCGGCAGCAGCGACGACAGCGACAGCAGTGGCGATGATCCGCAGAAGGTCATCGAAAACGCCAGCCTCGAAGGCGTCGAAAGCGGCGAAATCGACATGTCCCTCCATGTCACCGCCGAAGGCGACGAAGGCGGCGATGTCGAAGTCAACCTCTCCGGCCCGTTCGAAATGGGCGCCAAGGGCGAACTGCCGCAGCTGGCGCTGAGCGCCAAGGCCGACGGCTCGGCCGCCGGCGAAGATCTGAACTTCGAAGGGGGCCTCACCCTCCTCACCGATCGCGGCTTCGTCGAATACGAAGGCGACGCCTACGAAGTCGATCCGACCACCTTCGGCTTCCTCAAGTCCGCCCTCGAACAGGCCCAGCAGTCCGAAGGCGAAAGCGACGACATCACCGCCTGCCAGCAGGCGGCGGAAGGGATCAAGTTCAGCCGCTTCGCCGATCAGCTGACCAACGAAGGCAGCGCCGATGTCGACGGCACGTCGACGACCAAAGTCAGCGGCGACCTCAGCGTCTCCGGCGGCGTCGACGCCCTGATCGAACTGACCGAAGACCCCGCCTGCAGCTCCCAGCTCGAAGCCGCCGGCCCGCTGCCGCTGGGCGAACTGGAAGAAGCGAAGGGCGAACTCAGCAAGGCGGTCAAAAAGGCCCACGTCGACATCTACGTCGGCGACGACGACATCGTCCGCAAGATGGACGCGGAACTGACGATCGCGCCGCCCGGCGCCAAGGACGAAAAAGTCGAGTTGGAGATGGAACTGACCCTCTCCGGCGTCAACGAGGAGCAGAGCTTCGAGACGCCTTCCGATGCGAAGCCGCTGGAAGGGCTCTTCAAACAGCTCGACGTCAACCCGCTCGAACTGCTGGAAGCCGGTCAGGAAGAAGGCCTCGAAGGGCTGCTGGAAGGGCTGCTCGGCGACTCCCTGCCGGGATCGTCCTCGGGCGGCTCGTCCTCCGGCGGTGCTGGCAGCAGCGCTGCCCAGAAGGAATACGTGGAATGCCTGCAGGAATCCAAATCCCCGGCTGACCTGCAGAAGTGCGCGAGCCTGCTCAAGTAGCGAGCAGGCTCACCGGCAGATGAGCTCGAGCGCCCCGCGGCTGAACGCGTCCTTCTTCCGGACCGCGTACGGCTGGCCGTATCTGCTCGCCCCGCTGATCCCGGTGGCGGTGGCGCTCGAGCTCATCCACGCCCCGGCGACGGTCGTCTTCGCGGTCTCGGCGCTGGGGATCATCCCGACGGCGGCGCTGATGGGCCGTGCCACCGAGGAGCTGGCCGCCAAATCGGGGCCCGGGATCGGCGGCTTCCTCAACGTCACCTTCGGCAACTTCCCCGAGCTCGTCATCGCCCTGTTCGCCCTCCGCGAGGGCCTCCAGGAGGTCGTCAAGGCGTCGATCGTCGGCTCCATCCTCGGCAACATCCTGCTCGTCATGGGGGCGGCCATGCTGGCCGGGGGGCTGGGGCGGGACCGCCAGTTCTTCGACCGTACCGCCGCCAATGTCCAGTCGCTGATGCTGCTGCTGGCCGCCGTGGCCCTGGTCATGCCGGCCATCTTCGAGCTGGTGGCCGGGGCCGGCCTGCCCGGGCCCACCGACAAGGCGGTCGACTTCCCCGGCGACCTGGAGCAGCTGTCGGTCGGGGTGTCGGTGGTGCTGCTGATCACCTATGCGGCAGGGCTGTGGTTCTCCCTCAAGACCCACCGCGACCTGTTCAACCCC
>JBJMKN010000036.1:0-7152 GCA_045805765.1 Solirubrobacterales bacterium | reverse complement strand
ACCAGAACCAGACCGAGGTCGACCCGCGCGCCCAGGCGATCCCGCCCCACACCCCGGCCAGCAGATTGGACGCGAGGACGGCGACCCCAAGAGCCAGATGAATGCTGGTCAGATTGCGTCCTTTAGCACTATGTAGCAACTTGTCACAAGCGGTTGTATAACCGCAGCCGCCGTGCTGAAGACGTACCTCCCAGCCCTTGTCTTCCTCTTCCTGGGTCTGGCCGTCGGTGGCGCCTTCGTCCAGCTCAACAAGGTCCTCGGGCCGAAGCGGCCGACGCAGGTCAAGCGCGAGCCCTACGAGTGCGGGCTCCCGTCGCACGTCACGCGCAGCTTCCGCTTCGGCGTCAGCTTCTACCTCGTGGCGATGCTCTTCATCCTCTTCGACATCGAGGTGATCTTCCTCTACCCGATCGGGGTGATCCTGAAGGACGCCGACAGCGTCTTCGTCCTCGGCGAGATGATCACCTTCGTCGTCCTCCTCCTCGTCGCCTTCGTCTACGTCTGGCGAAAGGGTGCGTTGGATTGGAGGTAGAGCGCCGCAGCCTGCGCGAGAAGCAGGTCGCCGCCGGCGACCTGCTTCGCGGCGACCTCGAGGGCGATGACCTCGAGCGCTACGTCGAAGAACGCGTCGTCACCACGACCTTCGAGAAAGTCCAGAACTGGGCCCGGGCGAACTCGATCTTCCCACTCACCTTCGGCCTCGCCTGCTGCGCGATCGAGGCGCCGATCTCGATCGTCACCGCCCGCTACGACCTCGCCCGCTTCGGCGCCGAGGCGCTCCGCGCCTCCCCGCGCCAGGCCGACCTGATCATCCTCTCCGGCCGCGTCAGCATCAAAATGGCGCCGGTCGTCCGCCGCCTCTACGACCAGATGCTGGAGCCGAAGTGGGTGATGGCGATGGGCGCCTGCTCCTCCTCGGCGGGGATGTTCGCCAACTACGCCGTCGTCCAGGGCGCCGACAAGTTCATGCCGGTCGACATCTACGTCCCCGGCTGCCCGCCGCGGCCGGAGGCGGTCCTCTACGGCTTCACCAAGCTGCAGCGGAAGATCATGGACAACCCCGACCAGGGCTGGCGGCAGCGCTACGACGCGTACGGGACCGAGGAGTGGGCGCGCGGCGGCCCGCGCAGCGAACCTAGCCAGGAGGCCGCCGAGGCCTACCGGGAGACGCGGGAGCTGACCCTTGCCTGACGCCCCCGGACTGGAGCTGATCCGGGGGGAAATCGAGCGTGACCGCCCCGGCGCCGTGCTCGCCACCTCCTACGACCGCGCCCAGGCGGCGCTGCTGGTCGACCCGGCGCGGGTGATCGAGGTGCTGACCTGGCTCCGCGACCAGCCCGGCCAGCGCTACGACTTCCTCTCCAGCCTCCACGCCGCCGACTACCTGCCGAACGAACCGCGCTTCGGCGTCCACTACGAGCTGATCAACCGCGACCGCGTCGAGCGCGTCCGCGTCAAAGCGATGCTGCCCGACCCCGGCGGCGAGGAGCTGCCGGAGATCGACTCCTGCGTCGAGCTCTTCCCCACCGCCGAGGCGCAGGAGCGCGAAGTCTTCGACTTCTTCGGCATCGTCTTCCGCGGCCACCCGAACCTGACCCGGATCCTGATGCCCGACGACTACGTGGGCTGGCCGCAGCGGCGCGACTTCCCGGTCGGCGGCGAGCCGGTCACCTTCACCTACTCGGAGCAGCGCTATGACTGAGCGCCAGGCAGAAGTGGGGCTGAGCACGGATCTGCTGGACACCCCCGACCGCGACACCGAGATCATGACCGTCAACGTCGGGCCCCACCACCCGGCGACCCACGGGGTGCTGCGCCTCGTCGTCGACCTCGAAGGCGAGATCGTGCGCGAGGTGCGGCCGGTGATCGGCTACGTCCACACCGGAATCGAAAAGTCCTGCGAGGACAAGAGCTACTGGAAGGTCATCCCCTTCGTCGAGCGGATGGACTACGTCTCCTACTTCTTCCAGATGGAGGCCTTCTGCGGCGCCGTCGAGCGCCTGATCGACCTCGAGATCCCGCCCCGCGCCAAGTACCTGCGGACGCTCTTCCTCGAGCTGAACCGGATCCACTCCCACCTCGTCTGGCTGGGGACGACGGCGCTCGACCTCGGCGCGATCTCGATGCTCTGGTACTGCTTCCGCGAGCGCGACAAGATCCTCGACCTCTTCGAGATGGCGACCGGGCAGCGGATGCACACCCGCTACTTCCAGGTCGGCGGCGTGATCGAGGACATCCCCGTCGGCTTCGAGGCCAAGTGCCGCAAGTTCGCCGAGGAAATGCCGATCCGGGTCGGCCAGTACGAAGACCTGCTCGACCGCAACGAGGTCTTCCTGCAGCGGACCAAAGGGACCGGGATCGTCCCGCGCGAGCGGCTGCTGGAGCTGGGCGTGACCGGGCCGTTGCTGCGCGCCGCCGGCGACCCCTGGGACCTGCGCAAGGCCTTCGACTACCTCGTCTATCCCGAGCTGGACTTCAAGATCCCGGTCGGGACGGTCGGCGACAACTACGACCGCTACCGGGTCCGGGTGGCGGAGATGGTCGAGTCGGCGAGCATCGTCCGCCAGTGCCTCGACGCCCTCCCCGAGGGCCCCTACATCGCCGACGACCGCAAGTACGTGCTGCCGCCCCGCTCGGAGCTCTCGACCTCGATGGAGAGCCTGATCCACCACTTCAAGCTCGTCACCGAGGGCTACCGGGTGGCGCCGGGCGAGGTCTACTACTCGATCGAGGGGCCGCGCGGGGAGCTCGGCTGCTTCGTCCTCGCCGACGGCTCGGCGAAGCCGGCCCGGGTCCACTTCCGCGACCCCTCCTTCGTCAACCTCCAGTCCTTCCGCGACATGGCGGTCGACGGCTACGTCGCCGACATGATCGCCAGCCTCGGCATGCTCGACCCGATCCTGGGGGGTGTCGACCGATGAGCCCCGTCGACGGAGCCGGGAGGAGCAACCCGAACCTGCCGGTCGACCCGGCGGTCAACCAGGGCCGCGTCCCCGGCCGCGCCGAGGAGGAGATCCCCGAGCGCCACGAAGTCGACTGCCCGCCGGAACTGGCGGAGCGGATCGAGACGCTGATGGGCCGCTACCCCGACCGCCGCTCGGCCTCGATCCCGGCGCTGTGGGCGGTGCAGGAGCGCTACGGATGGTGCACCCCGGAGGGGATCCGCCAGGCAGCCGCGGTGATGCGGGTGACGCCGGCCTACCTGGAGTCGGTTGCGAGCTTCTACGACCTCCTGCACACCTCCCCGGTCGGGACCCACCGGATCGAGGTCTGCACCAACATCAGCTGCTGGATGCGCGGCGGCGACCGCCTCCTCGACGCCTTCAAGGCCGCCGCCGGCGACGACGACGAGAACTTCTTCGTCACCGGCTTCGAGTGCCTCGGCGCCTGCGACATCGCCCCGATGGCCTCGATCGACCAGCGCTACTACGGGCCGCTGGAGGCGGCCGAGGCGGGGGTCGCGATCGAGCAGCTGCGGGCCGGCGGCGAGGTGCTGCCGGAGAAGGCGCTGGCCAAGCGTGGGCTGGCGGGGGACCGCTGATGGCCCACCGGCTGGAGAAGCGCGTCCTGCTCGAGCACGCCGAGGACCCGTCGCTGCGCACCCTCGACGGCTACCGGCGCCTCGCCGACGGCTACGCGACGCTCGAGCGCGCTTACAAGGAGATGGAGCAGGACGAGGTCCTCCAGCAGCTCGAAGACTCGGGCCTGCGCGGACGCGGCGGCGCCGGCTTCTCGATGGGCAAAAAGGCCTCCTTCCTACCCCGGGGGGACATGGCGAAGTACCTCTGCTGCAACGCGGACGAGTCCGAGCCCGGCGCCTTCAAGGACCGCGAGCTGATGCAGCGCAACCCGCATCAGCTGATCGAGGGGATCGCGATCGCGGCGCTTGCCGCCGACGCCGGCCACGCCTTCATCTTCATCCGCGGCGAGTACGACGAGCAGGCCGACATCCTCGACCAGGCGGTCGCCGAAGCCTACGAGGCGGGCTACCTGGGGACGAACATCCTCGGCTGCCACCGCGACCTCGAGCTGGTCGTCCACCGCGGCGCCGGGGCCTACATCTGCGGCGAGGAGACGGCGCTGCTGGACGCGCTCGAGGGCAAGCGCGGAAACCCGCGCCTGAAGCCGCCCTTCCCGGCGGTCCAAGGTCTCTACGGCGGGCCGACCCTGATCAACAACGTCGAGACGCTCTCCAACGTCCCCCACATCGTCCGCCACGGCGCCGCGTGGTTCAAAGGCTTCGGCACCGAGCAGTCGCCCGGGACCAAGGTCGTCTCCGTCTCCGGCGGCGTCCGCCGCCCGGGCAACTACGAGGTAGAGCTTGGGATCCCGACCCGGGAGCTGATCTACGACCTCGCCGGCGGCCCCGAGGAGGGCCACGAGATCAAGGCCTTCTTCCCCGGCGGATCGTCGTCCCCGGTGCTCAAGGCCGAGGAGGGCCTCGACCTCCCCTACAGCTTCGAGGCGATGGCCGAGGCGGGCTCGATGCTCGGCTCCGGCTCGATCATCGTCTGCGACGACCGCGTCTCGATCCCCCACCTCGCCCTACGGACTGCGCGCTTCTACCACCACGAGTCCTGCGGCAAGTGCGTCCCCTGCCGCGAGGGCACTAACTGGACCGTGAAGATGCTGGAGCGGATGGTCCGCGGCGAGGCGACGCCGATGGACCTCGACATCGTCAGCTCGGTCCAGCAGAACATCATCGGCCACTGCCTCTGCGTGCTCGGCGACTCGATGGCGATGCCGGTCGGGGCGATGGTCCGCAAGTTCCGCGACGAGTTCGAGCAAGTGATGGCCAACCCGGACATGGTTCTCGACCCGCACGCCGTCGTCCGCGGCGCGCCGGAGACGTTGGGGGCCTCGACGTGAGCCCCGCCGGACGCGAGGTGACGATCACGATCGACGGCCGCGAGGTGCCTGCGGTCGAGGGCGAGATGCTCCACGACGCCGCCCGCAAGGGCGACGTCGAGATCCCCTACTTCTGTTACGAACCGAAACTCGGCGACCCGGTCGGCGCCTGCCGCATGTGCCTGGTCGAGATCGAGGGGATCCCGAAACTTCAGACCTCCTGCTCGACGCCGGTCCGCGAGGGGATGGTCGTCCACACCCGCACCGAGCAGGTCAAAGAGGCGCAGAACTCGGTCGTCGAGTTCCTCCTCGTCAACCACCCGCTCGACTGCCCCGTCTGCGACAAGGGCGGCGAATGCCCGCTGCAGGACATCTCCTACGGCTGGGGGCCGGGGAAGAGCCGGGTGATCGACGAAAAGCGCCACTTCGAGAAGCCGATCGAACTCTCGCCGCTGGTCGCGATCGACCGTGAGCGCTGCATCCTCTGCTACCGCTGCGTGCGGTTCTCGCAGGAGATCAGCGAGGACTACCAGCTGGTCTTCGAGGAGCGCGGCGCGCACACGTTCGTGGGCACGTTCGACGGCCACCCGTACGTCGCGCCGTTCAGCGGCAACATCACCGAGCTGTGCCCGGTGGGCGCGCTCACGTCGCAGCCTTACCGCTTCCGCGCGCGCCCGTGGGACATCGAGGGCTCCGGCGGCGTGTGCACGCTGTGCCCGTCGCAGTGCAACGTCACGTTCACCGTCCGCGACGAGCGCGTCTTGCGCGTGCTCTCACGCGACCACGACGGCGTCGACGACGGCTGGCTGTGCGACAAGGGCCGCTTCGCCTACCAGGCGATGCACACCGAGGAGCGCATCACGCGCCCGATGGTCCGCGACGGCGGCGAGCTGCGCCCGGTGTCGGGGGAGCGGGCGCTCGACGAGGCCGCGGCCGGGCTCAGGCGCGCCGGCGGCCGGGTCGCGGCGCTGGCCGGCAACGGCGTCAGCAACGAGGAGGGCTTCCTCCTCCAGCGGATCGTCCGCGAGGCGCTCGGCTCCGCCGACCTCGACTCGCGCGTGTACGACGCGCTGGATCGCGACGCGCTGCTCGCCCTCCATGACCCGGCGCTGCAGGCCACCGTCCCCGATCTCGAGTTCGCCCACACCGTGCTCGTGCTGGGGACCGAGCCCGTCGACGAGGCGCCGATCCTGGACCTGCGCATCCGCAAGGGCGTGCGCCGCAACCGCGTCAAGCTCGCGGTCGCGACGAGCCGCCCGTCGACGCTCGACGCCAACGCCCGCGCCGTGGTGCGCTTCGCGCCCGGCGACGAGCCGCGCGCGGCCGCCCAGCTCGCCGGCGCGCTCGGCGGCGGCGACGCTCCCGAGACGCTGCGCGACCTCGTCGACCTGCTCCGTACCGGCGGGGACGACGTCGTGATCCTCTACGGCGAGCGCGTCCTCGCCGATCCGGCCGGCGCCGCGGCGCTCGTCGCGCTGGCCGACGCGCTCGGCCTCCGTGACCGTGACGGCGCGGGCCTGCTCGGCATCCCCGCAAACGCCAACGGCCGTGGCCTGCGCGAGGCCGGCGTCCTCCCGGACGCGGGCCCGGGCCTGACCGGCCTGGAGACCGCGGGCCGCGCCGGGCCGGAGATCGGCCGCGCCGCCGCCGCGGGCCAGCTCGCCGCGCTCTGGCTGGTCGGCGCCGACCCGCTGGCCACGCACCCGGACCGCCTCACATGGGAGGCCGGCCTCGAGCGCGCCTCGACCGTGGTGGCGCACGCCGGCTACCTCACCGACGGCGTCCGCGAGCACGCGACCGTCGTCTTCCCGCTCGAGTCCTACGCCGAGGCGGACGGGACGCTCGTCCACCCCGACGGGCGCGTCCAGCGCCTGCGCCAGGCGATCGCCCGCCAGGGCGAGACGCGGCCCGGCTGGTGGGTCCTGGGCCAGCTCGCGCAGCGCCTCGGCCTCGACCTCCAGATCCTCGCCGGCCCGCTGGCCTCCCAGCAGCTCTTCGCGGCCGTGCCGTTCTACGCCGGCCTGACGCTCGACGAGATCGGCGGGCACGGCGTGCGCTGGCAGGAGCGCGAGGCGGCGAGCGCGTGGCCCGCCGTCGCGGCGCCGAAGGCCGCCACGCCGCGGACGCCCGCACCCGCCCCGGAGGCCAACGGCCGCCTGCGGCTCGGCACGTACCGCTCGATCTGGTGGGGCCCGGAGGTCGCGGCGTCGCCGGCGCTCCAGTTCGCCCGCCCGCGCGCGCACGTGGAGCTCTCGCCCGCCGACGCCCAGCGGCTCGAGCTGCGCGACGGCGACAAGGTCGACG
>JBJMKN010000035.1:0-23812 GCA_045805765.1 Solirubrobacterales bacterium | reverse complement strand
GTCGCCGCGGCGTGCGACGCGCTCGTGGCCCTCCCGATCCGGGGCCGGATCGGATCGCTGAACGTGAGCGCGGCGGCGGCCGCGCTGCTGTACGGCATCTTGCAGTGCCGCGATTCGCTTGACAGCGATCCATAAGTCTGGAATAAAGCCGCCAACTGACGCTCAAGTTGAGCTTGAGTCGTCTAGATGTATCGTCGTCGCAGCTGGCGCCAGGGGAGGAGTGCGCCACTGAGCACCCAAACGATCCCGTTTGCGGCGCAATCGCGCCCGAGTGGGAACAGGAAGGAACGCTCGTGGCCCGTCTCTCCCCCAACCCTCAATAACAGGTCCAGGTCGATGACGGCTATCTCATCTCGCAGGCCAAGCAGGGCGACCCGACCTCGTACGAACGGCTCGTCCGGCGCTACTACGGCTTCGTCCGCCTGAAGGCGTCCTCGTACTTCCTCGCCGGCGGCGACAGCGACGACCTCATCCAGGAGGGGCTCGTCGGGCTCTACAAGGCCGTCCGCGACTACCGGACCGACCGTGAGTCGAGCTTCCGCAACTTCGCCGAGCTCTGCATCACCCGCCAGATCATCACCGCGGTGAAGACCGCGACCCGCAACAAGCACACGCCGCTGAACCAGTACGTCTCCTTCAGCCAGACGCCCGCCGCGGCCGGCGACTCGGAAACGACCCTGGACGAGATCCTGCCGGGGCCGAGCGTGCACGACCCGGTCAACCAGGTGATCGCGACCGAAGAGCTCGAGAGCCTCGTCTCCTGTCTCTCCGGCGTCTCCGGCGTCCTCTCCGACCTCGAGAGCCGCGTGCTCTCGCTCTACCTCGACGGTCACTCCTACGAGGTGATCGCCGAGCGCCTGGAGTGCGACACGAAGACGGTCGACAACGCCCTGCAGCGGGTCAAGCGCAAGGTCGGGACGCACCTGGCGTCTCGTGAGGTGGCGGTCTAGGCGACCGAAGGTAGATCGGCGAGGACGTAGTCCAGTAATTCGCGCCCGTGGTCCGAGGCGACGGCAACGTCGTCGGCCTTGACTCGGACCCGGTGCAGCGACTGCATGCGGAGGACGTCGCCGTCGGTGCGGTGGTTGGGAAAGACGCCGGCGTAGGAGACGCCGAGCCGCTCCAGGTGGCCCGCGACGAGGGCGGTCGCAGGCCGCTCCAGCGGCAGGTCGAGGTAGACGGCGTCGAGGTTCTCGCGGTGGAATAGGTGGCGGCGCTCGCCGCCGATCGCCTCCTCCAGGTCCGCGCCGGGCTGCAGGACGGTGATCAGCGCCAGGTTGTGGTCGCGGTCGACCTCGACGTGGAGCTCGCTTCGCGGCGGCAGCTCGCAAGCGCCTGGGGGGTCGGCGACGCGGCCCCGCAGCCGGCAGAGCTCGATCGTCTGCGAGACGATTTCGCGGTGCCGCTCGGGCGCGTAGACCTCGCGCTCATGGCCGTCGTTCAGCTTCGTGTAGAAGAGCGCCGCCGATTGCCGCCCCGCCCGCTCCCCGGCGGCGTCGTTGCTGACGGAGGCGGGAATCCAGCCGAGCAGGAACCCGGTCTCGTGCGCGCCCAGCTCGATGTTCGCCTTCTGGCTGTAGGGATGCGCGGCGGTCGCCTCGCTGTACATCCCGGCCAGCCCGCGCTCCCGCGCCCAGTCCATCAGGTGGCGCTTGGTGCGGGTGAAGAGGTGCTGTCCGCGGGCGGCCGGAAGGGTGACCGCCTGACCCGAGTGGCCGACCGCGTCGCCCGCTGCCGCGAGGCTCATCCCGATGTGGCAGAGCAGCTCTCCTGCAGGGCTTTCCGCCACGCATGAGACATACGTGCCGGCGCCGATCCGGGCGCCGACCTCGTCCGGGTCGTACACCCACCGGACGTCATAAGTTTGACCATAAGCGGCTTCGATCGCGCCCGTCAGCACGGTACCCTCGTCCGGCTCCAAGAACCTGAACATCACGTCCATAACGCACATCATCAGCCACCTGCCCCCCTAGCTCAACCTGGGAGAGCGCCTCATTTGTAATGAGGAGGTTGCCGGTTCGATTCCGGCGGGGGGCTTTTCGCTCAGCTGTCGCCGAGGAGGCGCGCCTTCTCGGCGGCGAACTCCTCGTCGGTGAGGATGCCTTTGTCGCGCAGGCTGCCGAGCCGCTCCAGGCGCTCGAGCCGCGCGTCGTCGGCGCTGACTGCCATCGCTCTGGTGGGAGCCTCGTCCCCGGGCTGATCGGCATCGGCGTCGCTGCGTGGCCGCCTCTCCGGCAGGCGCAGCTTCGAGGCCTGCTCGCCGACCTTCTCGGGGATGTTCGCGTCCTTGACGGCGGTGACGACTTTGTCCTTGGTGTGGCCGAAGACGTCGTCGTAGGTCGCGTCGGGGTATTCCTCTTCGGTCATCCTCCGCAGCTCGTGGATGCCGAAGGCGGCCATCGCGGCGACGATCAGGGTGGTGAGGAAGGCGCGCAGGCCCTGGGTCGGGCCGCTGAGGAAGTAGAAGGAGACGAGGATCGCGAGGCCGGCGTAGACGTAGGTGGAGTGGAGGCGGAGCGCCGGAGCCAGGTAGCGCCGGGTGGTGCGGGCGCCGTTGGTCGGTGAGGCGAGCCAGCCGGCGACCAGGAAGAGGATGCCGACGATGATCACCGTGGTGGCGATGCTCGTCATCAGCGAGGTGCCGATCGACCAGGCGGCTTCTCCGGCCGGCTTCACGCTCTCGTCCTTGACCAGCTGGTCGACCACGATGCCGCCGGCGATGTGGCGGACCACCACCACCGCGAAGCCGGCCGCGATCAGGCCAATGCCGCTCAGCAGGACCGTGACCCAGCGTTCGCTGCGGGCGAGGTAGATCGCGGCGCCGAAGACGACGAAGGTGAGGAGCGAGAGGATCAGCGCCAGGCCCTTGATCGCGATCGCGATGTCCTGCGCGGTCTTCAGCTGGTCGGACTTGAGGATCTCGACCTGGGCGGCGTCGGCCGGAAGCTTTTCGGCCAGGTCTTCGCCGATCCCGACCTGCTCGGCGAGGTTGGTGAGGAGGCTGCCGAGGTTGAGCTTGACGTCGCCGCCTTCGGTTTCGATCGCTTCTTTCTTGTTTTCGAGGACGGCGAGAAGCTGTTCGTGGGTCGTCCGGTTCGCCTCTTCCCACAGCCCTTGCGCCGTCGAGGTTTCGAGCGCCTTTTCGGCTCCCTGGCCGGCGACCTGGCGCAGGCCGCCCGCCGCGGGGCCGGCGAGATCCTTGGTGTCGCCGGGGAGGATCTCTTCCAGTTCCTTGCGCACGTCGACGTTTTCGTAGAGCTGGTCGACGAGGTAATCGCCGACCGCTTCGCGGATCGTCTCGTTGTGGATGAGGCGGCCGCTGGTGTCGACCCAGTCGTCGGTATTGAGCGCCTGGCGCTCGGTCCAGATCGCGAAGACGCTGAGGAAGGCGAGGACGGAACCGAGGATTACGAGCCCTCTGACCAAACGACGTCGTCCGCGGCTCATTCCCGGATGGTATACGTGAGCAATGAAGCTAGAGGGGATTCACCACATCACTGCGATCACCGAGGACGCCCAGCGCAACGTCGACTTCTACGCCGGCGTGATGGGTTTGCGGCTGGTCAAGAAAACCGTCAACCAGGACAACCCCACCGTCTACCACCTCTTTTTCGCCGACGAGGCGGGGGACGCGGGCTCCGATCTGACCTTCTTCGAGTACCCGGGGGCGGCGCCGGGACGGCCCGGCGCAGGCATGGTCCACCGGATCGTCTGGCGGGTCGCCTCCGAAGCGGCGCTGGACTTCTGGGCCGAGCGCCTGCGGGCCAACGACACCGAGTCAGAGCGCGACGGCGACAGCCTCGTCTTCTCCGACCCGGAGGGGCTCGAGCACGAGCTGCTCGTCGCCGAGGTGCCCGACCAGCCGCTGATCGCCGACCACCCGGAGGTGCCGGCCGAGGTGGCGCTGCAGGGCTTCCACGCCGTCCGCGCCTACAGCCCCTCGCCGGCGGCGAGCGAGCGCCTGCTCGAGGCGCTCGAGTTCGAGCGGAGCGACGGCGGCTGGGAAGCGCGCGGCACTCAGCGCGGCGGCCTCTATATCTACGACGAGGCTCCACCCGAACGCGGCATCCAGGGGGCGGGCAGCGTCCACCACGTCGCCTGGGCCTCGACCCCGGAGGAGCTGCTCGACTGGCGCGAGAAGGCCGTCTCCGGCGGCGCCCAGCCGACTCCGGAAATCGACCGCTTCTACTTCCGCTCGATCTACTTCCGCGAGCCGAGCGGCGTCCTCTTCGAGATCGCGACCCTGGGACCGGGCTTCACCGTCGACGAGCCGGTCGAGAGCCTGGGCGAAAAGCTCTCGCTGCCGCCGGACTTCGAGCACCTGCGCGAGGAGGTCGAACCGAACCTGCGTCCGGTCGTCAACCCGCGCGTCAAAGCCCAGGGTTGACGGCGGACTTCAGCTGGCGCGACGCCGGCCGCACCGTCGTCTTCCGCCGGGGCGGGCTGGCGCGCGCGGTTGAGGCCCTGGGCGAGAACGGGGTCGAGGAGTTCGAGCTGCTGAGTACGGAGCGGGCGCTGGGGGAGGGCGGGGATCGTCTGGCCAAGGCGGCACGGGGAGTGCACCTGGTGGCCTCAGGGTCAGTCCCGGCCGCCGCGGGCGCTTTGACGGGCGCACTCGCACCCCCTTCACATGCTGAGGAGGGGGTGCGAGTGCGCCCGCTCGTGGCCTTTGGTGGCGGCCGGGTGATCGACGTGGCGAAGGCGGTTGCTTCGGTGAGCGGGGCGGAGGTGGTGGCGGTGCCGACGACGCTCTCGGGGGCGCCGATGACGGCGATCCATCGTTTGCCGGAGGGGGCGGAGGACCGGGTGCGAGGGATGGCGCGGCCGTCATTGGTGATCGCGGACCCCGAGGCGATGACGGGGCAGCCTGAGCGGCAGTTGCGGGCAAGCGCGATGAACGCGCTGGCCCACGGGGCGGACACGCTCTACTCGCCGATGGCGAGCCCGGTCTCGGAGATGACGACGCTGCGGGGGGCGGGGCTGATCAGCGGGGCGCTAGATGAGGAACGGGAGGTGCGGGAACGAGCAGACCTCGCCCTCGGCGCGATCCTCTGCGGCTACGCGATCGACTCCGCTGGCCTCGGCCTACACCACGTCATCTGTCAGACCCTGGTCCGCATCTGCGGCACCCCGCACGCGGAGACCAACGCCGCCGTGCTCCCGCATGCGCTTGCGTTCCTGGCTGATCGGGCACCGGAGGCATACGGGCGGCTGGCGGAGGCGCTCGGGATCGACATCGGCGGGTTAAGGGGGCGGGTGGAGGAACTAGGCCGGCCCGAGCCGCTCGGGACCTTGGCCAGCAACGAATCGAAGCTGGACGACGCCGTCGATGCCATGCTCCAGCGCTCTGAGTTGGGGCGGGTTCCGGGCTCGGCGGTGACTCGGGAGGACCTGAAATGGTTGGTGGGCCAGGGCTGGTAGGTCCTGGGGTTCTTTCTCCCTCTTCCTTATCTATGTATCCCCAGCATCACTCGAAGATCAGAGGCAATCTCCTCCGCTTCGTGATCGAGCTGGTTCCAGGTGAGGTGGGTGACCGTGTAGCCGGCGGCGGCGAGGCGCCGGTCGCGGGCCTTGTCCTCTCTGAAGGCGGAGCGGGACTTGTGGGCCTGCCAGCCGTCGAGCTCGACGACCTGGTTCGTTCCGGGCCAGTGGCAGTCGACTAGGAAGCTCTTGCCGCCGGCTTCGATCGGGACGTTGAAGCGGGGCAGCGGGATTCGGTGCTGACGGCAGAAGGGAGCGAAGCGTTCCTCCAGTGGGCTCTTCTGCTCGCCGACGGGTTCGTCCTTCAGGCCTTCGAGGGCTGCCGTCACCTTGCGGATGCCGCGGCGGCCGGGATAGCGCTCGACGAGGTCCCAAAGCGAGAGCCGGTCCCAGAGCTCCTTGAATTCCATCTCGCGCAGGAGCCTCTTCACCTCATCGGGCGGCTCGGTGGCCGCGAGGTCGAAGATGGTGCGTGGCACGGTCGTGACTGGGATCCCATCTTTAATCGTCCGCTCGTCTGCGGGCAGATGAGAAACGTGACGGCGGAAGCGTTTCGCCGAGGTACTTTTATGGGGAGCCGTGACATGAAGCACTTCGTCCGAGTAGCTCCGCAGACCCCAAAGCGTGGCCGCCGAACGATGGCTGAGGACGGCGGCAGGACCGACACTTAGGACCGCAACCAACCACCACCCCTTCTGCGGAATCCGTCGGTGGCCCACGCCGTAGACCCCCGAGTGCAGCGGATGTAGTCGCCTGGCCGCAACTCGCCGCTCGATCGCCCGCTTCCCCACACCAAGCTCCATCAGCTGCCAGCGAGCGATAACCCCGAACTGAGCACGCGCCAGCTCAGCAACCGCCGCATCAGATTCCTCCTTGCTCCACCCTTCCGCGCGAGTCTGTCTCAATCCCCCTATACGGAGGTCATAGACAGACTCGCGGGCCATGCCGCTGAGGCTGGCGGATGCGGTCTCACGTTTGGTGCGCGCTCTGAATCAGCTTGCGGTCCGAGGTGGGGCGTAACCGTGACTTCGTCCCTGTGTAGCGCTACGCGTGGATCCTGAACGTCTGAGCCCGGAGCGGCTCGCCTCTTACCACGCCTACACGCGCAAGCACAGCGTCAACTGGCCGATGTACTGCGTGGCGCGGGCGTTGCTGCTGCCGTTCTTCCTCATCTATTTCAGGCTCGACCGGCGGGGGCGGGAGTACGGGAAGGCGAAGGGCGGGGTGATCGTCGCCGCCAACCACCGCAGCTTCCTCGACCCCTTCGTCGTCGGTGCCACCCTGCCGTGGCGGCGGCCGATGAACTACATGGCCAAGGTGGAGCTCTTCGAGCGGCGCTGGCAGGGATGGATGCTCTCGCGGCTTGGCGCCTTCCCGGTCCGCCGTGGCGAGTCCGACGAGGAATCGATGCTGACCGCGCGGATGATCGCCGAACGGGGCGGCGCCGTCTGCGTCTTCCCCGAGGGGACGCGGATCCGGCGAGGCACGCTCGCCGATCCGAAGCGGGGGGTGGGACGGCTGGCGCTGCAGACCGGCGCCGTCGTGATTCCGACCGCGGTCCTCGGCACCGAACACGTCCGCCGCGGCTGGGCGATCCGCCCGCGCAAGTGCAAGGTGCGGCTCGGGCCGCCGATGACCTTCCCCCGCGCCGAGGAGCCCTCGCCGGCGCTGGCGGAAACGGTGACGGCGCGGATCTGGCCCAACGTCCTGCTGCAGTGGGAAGACCTCGGCGGCCTGCCGCCGATGCGCCGCGCCGCGGTGATCGGGGCCGGCAGCTGGGGTACCGCGGTCGCTGTCCTGCTCGCCCGCGGGGGCCTCGAGGTGCAGCTCGGGGCGCGGACGACGGAGCGGGTCGAGGAGCTGATCGAGGACGGCGAGAACCGGCGCTACCTGCCGGGCGTGCCGCTGCCGGAGCAGATCGACGTGCGGCCGGCCTCGGCGATCGAGCTTGCCGGCCTCGACCTGATCTGCCTCGCGATCCCCTCCAAGCAGCTGCCGCAGGCGGTCGGCGCGATCGCCGACCGGGTCAGCTCCCGCAGCGCCGTCCTGATGCTGACCAAGGGGCTGATCAGCCCGCAGGGCCAGCTCCCCTCCGACTACGTCGGCGAACGGGTGCGGGCACGCGCGATCGCCTGTCTCGGCGGCCCCGCCCACGCCCGCGAGGCGGTCTCCGGCTCCGCGGCGCTGGTGTTGGGCTCCGCCGACGAGGAGCTGCGGGCCCAGATCGGCGAGGTCTTCGACAAGGCCGGCCTCGTCTGCGAGCGCTCTCGCGACGTCACCGGCGTCGAGATGGCCGGCGCCGCCAAGAACGCCGCCGCCCTCGCGGCTGCGGCCGCCGAGCCGCACGGCCTCAACGCCGCCGGGATCGCGGTCGCCGCGATCTGGCGCGAGTGCATCGACCACGCGGTCGCCCGCGGCGCCGACCCCGAAACCTTCGCCGGCCTCGCCGGGGTCGGCGACCTGACCGCGACGATGATGGCGCCGGCCGGGCGCAACCGCCGCGCCGGAGAGCTGCTCGGCACCGGCACCCCCGCGGCCGAGATCCCCGGCAAGATCGGGCAGGCTTCCGAGGGGCTCGACACCGTCCCGATCCTGGCCGAAGCGGTCGCCTCCTCCGGGGTCGAAGCCGATGCCCTCGCCAGCCTCGCGGCGCTGATCAGCGGCGATTGCGACGTCGAGGAGTGGATGGCGACGCTGCGCCGGGTCGAGCGCGAGCGTAGGGCCGCCTGATGGTGGCGGGGGTACGCTTGCGGGGTGAGCGCCCCCGAGCAGAATGTCGAGCCGGCCGAGCTGGCTCCGGCGGCGAAGGCGGAGCTCGACCGCGCCTTCGAGGACTTCTACCGCGCCCACCTGCGGGACGTCTATTCCTACGCCTACTACCGGGTGGGGAACCACCACGACGCCGAGGACCTGACCGAGCAGGCGTTTCTGCAGGCCTACCGCCACTTCGACCGGGCGCGGCGCGAGTCCGACGGGCGGCCGCTGCGGCCGTGGGTGATCCGGATCGCCCACAACCTCGCCTCGAACTACTACCGCGACCGCTCGCGGCGGCCGCAGACGCCGCTGGAAAACGCCGACCCGATCGCTGCCCGCCACGACACCGAGTCGATCGCCGAGGGCCGCGAGGAGCTGCGGCAGGTGATCAAGCACCTCGACGGGCTGCCGGAGGACCGGCGCGAGGCGCTGATCATGCGCTTCGCGCTCGGCATGGACAACCGCGAGATCGCGCGGGCGCTGGGACGCTCAGACGGGGCGACCAAGGTGCTGATCCACCGCGCGATCAAACAGCTGCAGGAGGAGATGGAAGATGACGGAGCCGAGTGAGCGCCTGACCGGCAACTGGGACGTCGAGGCGCTGCTGAGCGACGCGCTGCGACCGATCGAGCCGCCGGAGCGGCTCTCGAGCCGGGTCGAGGACACCCTCGCCGCCGTCACCCAGGCAGCCGCCGAGGAGCTATCCGACTGGGCCGACGAGCTCTCCGAGGCGGAGCTGAACGCGCTGCGCGACCCGCGCAACTGGGTGCGGCCGGTGGTCGCGGTCGGCGCCGGCGGCGTCGCGACCGGGGCGCTGGTCCTCCTGGAGCTGCGCCGTCGCAGCCGCCAGCAGAGCCAGAGCGGGCTACGGGCGCTGACGAGCGGGCTTCGCTCGCGGCTTTGAGTTGGCGGTCCCGGCGGCGGCCGCCAGCCCGAGGACCGCAATCGCCACGTTCAGCCACCCGCTGCCCCAGCCGACGATCGCCAGCACGGTGAAGAGCAGGCCGACCGCCAGCGCGTAGGCGCGCGAGGAGACGCCCGCGACCAGCAGCCCGACCCCGCCGATGGCGAGGTAGAGCAGGTTGAGCCAGCCGTTCACCTGCAGGCCACCGAGGCCGTCGGCGTAATCGTCGAGCCCATCGAAAGAGGCGGTGTAGAAGAAGCCGACGATCCCGAGCAGGAGCAGCGCGGGGCCGGCGACGGCAGCGAAGAGACGAGCGGGGCTGGGGACCTCCATCGGCGGCGATTGTAGGCTCCGTCGCCCGATGGCCGAGACCTGTTACCGCCACCCCGACCGCGAGACCCGCGTCTCCTGCTCCTCCTGCGGGCGGCCGATCTGCCCCGATTGCATGACGCCGACGCCGGTCGGGATGCGCTGCCCGGAGTGCGCGAGCCAGCGGACGAAAGTGGTGCGGAACCCGACCGGGACGCCCGGCTTCGAGACGGCGCCGGCCACCTACGTCCTGATCGCGATCAACGTCGTCGTCTTCCTGACGCAGATCGCCAGCGGCTCCGGGGGCCTGTTCTCGGGTGGGATCAGCCAGTTCACCGCCAACTTCGGGCTCTTCGGGCCGTCCGTCGCCGAAGGCGAGTGGTACCGCCTCGTCACCAGCGGCTTCCTCCACGCGAGCATCATCCACATCGGCTTCAACATGTTCCTGCTGCTCGTCCTCGGGCGGCTGCTGGAGCCGGCCTTGGGAACCCCCCGCTTCCTGGTTCTCTACTTCGCCTCGCTGCTGGCCGGCTCGTTCGGGGCGCTGGTGGTCGAGCCGAACGGCCTCACGATCGGCGCCTCGGGCGCGGTCTTCGGCCTTGCCGGGGCCGTCTTCGTGATCGCCCGCGGCCGCGGCATGAACGAGCTGGCGGGGGAGATCGGCTTCCTCATCGTCTTCAACCTGGTCTTCAGCTTCGTCTCGCCCCGGATCAGCGTCGGCGGGCACATCGGCGGCCTGATCGGCGGGGTGATCTGCGCGCTGGTCATCGTCGCGGGCGAGAAAGGCCTCTTCGGCCGCAACCGCCTCCCGCTCGAGCTGGCGGCGATGGTCGCCATCGCCGTCCTCGCGGTGGTCGGCTCGCTCGCGATCGCCTAGCGGTGCGTCTCGGGCCGGGACATCGGCGCCCGCAGCGCCTTGAAGCCGACGACTCCGGGCGGGTCGATGAGGTCGGGGTGGAGGATGTGGCCGAGCAGCTCGACCCCGTCGACCAGGCGCGGCCCCGGCTGGGCGAATGTCGTGCCCTCGACCGCGTAGATACGGGTCGCGCCGAGCGCCGCGATCCGCTCCCAAAGCTCCATCGCCTGCGCCTCGGCGTCCCCCACGGAGCCCTCGGGCATGACCACGACGACGTCGGCGCGCAGGCTCTCAAGCTCCCCCCAGCCGACCGCCGGCGGGTTCAGGCCCGGGTCACCGGCGACGTCCTCGCCGCCGGCGATCGAGATCATCTCCGGGATCCAGAAGCCGCCGACCCGCGGCGGGTTCAGGCGCTGGAGCACCACCACCCGCGGAGCGCCGGTCCCGGCGACCGCCGCGCGCACCGTCGCCAGCCTTCCCTCGAGCTCGCCGCGCAGTTCGTGCGCGTGCTCTTCCATCCCCGTTGCCTCGCCCAGCCGCACGACCTCTTCGAGCATCTCGCTGAGCGTTGCGACTCTCATCGTCCGCTCAATATCGCAGTTGCCGAGATGGGCGGACGAAAACCGCCGAAGCGGGTAGCTATATTCACGGTGCCGAATGGCCGAGGACGTCCCAGCCCGAAGTACCGGGCCGCATAGCCGATGAGCGTCCTACTGCTCGTCCTTCTAGCCCTGTTGATTGCGATCAACGGCTTCTTCGTCGCGGCCGAGTTTGCCCTGGTCCGAACCCGCCGCGGCAAAATCGAACAGGCCGCCGAGGAGGGTGAGGCCGGAGCCGAGGCCGTGGTCGAGCAGCTCGACCGCATCGACGAATCCCTCTCCGCCTGCCAGATCGGGATCACGATGGCCTCGATCGGGATCGGCTTCCTCGGTGAGCCGTCGCTGGCGAAGCTGCTAGAGCCACTCTTCGGCGGCCTCTCGCACGCCGCCGCCGCCGGGCTCTCGCTCGCGATCGCCTTCGCCTTCGTCACCGCCCTGCACATCTCGATCGGCGAGCAGGTGCCGAAGATGCTGGCGATCGCCCAGCCGGACCGCACCGCCCGCCGGATCTCCCGCCCGCTCGGCTGGTTCGCCCTCGCCACCACCCCCGTCACCAAAGCACTGAGCTGGGTCTCCAACGGCGTCGTCCGCCTCTTCGGCGTCGACCCGACCGACCTCGAAGAGCACCACACCTCCGAGGACCTGAAGCAGATCATCGACAGCTCGCGCATGGGCGGGCACCTCGACCCGGGGGAGGCGGGGATGCTCGGCGGCGTCTTCCACCTGCACGAGCAGGAGGCGCGAGAGGTGATGACGCCGATCCCGGCGGTCGTCACCGTCGACGCCTCGGAGACGGTGGAGGCGGCGCTGCGGCGCTGCGTCACCTCCGGCCACACCCGCCTGGTCGTGATCGAAGACGACAACCCCGACCGGGTCAAAGGCGTCGCCCACAACAACAGCCTCGCCCGGCTCTACATGAGCGAGGGCCCCGATGCGCCGCTGGACACCATCACCCGCGACGCCCTGATCGTCCCCGAGACGCGCCCCCTCGACGACCTCCTCCATGACCTCCAGGTGCAGCGGACCTCGCTCTCGGTCGTCGTCGACGAGTACGGGCGCACGGTCGGGATCGTCACCGTCGAGGACATCCTCGAGGAGGTGGTGGGGGAGATCGAGGACGAGACCGACCCCCGCGCCGCCGCCGTCCGCAAGCTGACCAACGGCGATTACTTCGTCCGCGGCCACGTCTCCCTCGGCGACCTCGCCGACGCCGGGATCGAGCTGCCGGTCGACACCGACGCCTACAACTCGGTCGGCGGCTACGTCTTCGGTGAGCTCGGGCGGCTGCCGAAGCGGGGCGACTCGATCGTCACCAACGGGTACACGATCAGGGTCGAGGCGGTGCGGGAGAACCGGATCGAGGCCGTCCGGATCAGCGGCGGCGACGAGGATTCCGTCCGCACCCCCGCCTAACTTCATCGGGCGACCCGCTTCCGCTCGAATCTTGGAGGTACCGCATGTGGGTTGTTCGCTTGACCGACAAGCAGCTCGAGGTCCTGAGAGCGCTGCTGCGCTCAGAGGAGCACCTCGGCCCGGCGCTCAAAGGAGCGGTCGAGGCACTGGACCTGGCCCGCTGGGACGATCTGCCCGAGGCCGAGCTTCCCTGGGGCGAGGTAGAGAACGTCGCCCGCCGTCAGGGGATCAGCGAGGCCGACGTGATCTGGGACATCAGCGGCGGGCGCAAGGCCGCGTAGGCGTTGCGGTAGGGAGGGACGGGTGTCCCTCTCCCTCCCTGGGTTCCTCGCCGGCGCGCTTCATCTCTCGCCGAGCCTGAGGGGCGAGGAACAGGACGCCGGTCGGGAGAGGGACACCCGTCCCTCCAGCCACACGCACTGGGGGGACGGCCGAGATCACGACAACTTCTTCCTCCTCAAAGCCGTCCGGGTGGGGCAGTCGGCGATAGCTCGCTCGTGTGGGAGGAGTTGGTGGGGGTCCCTGGGTACTTGGCATGGAGCCGCGCCAAAGCGGTCCGAGGCGTCAGCCAACGGCAGTCAGTTCACGCGGCGGAGGTGCTCCCAGGGACCCCCACCAACTCCTCCCTAGCGGCCCCGAACCTCAGTCGTACGAGTAGAACCCAGCCCCGGACTTCCGGCCCAGCTTCCCTTCCTCGCACATCTTCACGATGATCGGCGGGGGGTTGTGGGTCGGCTCGTTGGATTCGGCGTAGAGGGCGTCGCCGATTGCTTTCGAGACGTCCATGCCGACGAAGTCGAGGAGGGCGAGAGGGCCCATCGGGTGGCCGGCTCCCAGCTTCATGCAGGTGTCGACGGCGCCTGGCTCCATGCCGGTCCTTTCGACCATGCGGGCGGCGTCGAAGAGGTAGGGGAAGAGGAGGCGGTTGACGACGAAGCCGGCTTCGTCGGGGACCTCGACCGCGGTCTTGCCGAGGGCCGCGCACCAGGCGAGGGCCTTCTCGCGCGAGTCGGCGGCGCCGTCGGGGATGCAGACCTCGACCAGCTTCATCCGCGGCACCGGGTTGAAGACGTGGAAGCCGTAGAGCTTCGGGGTGCCGGCCGCCTCGGCGATCTCGGCGATGCTGAGCGAGGAGGTCGTGGTCGCGAGGTCGGCGTTCGGGCAGGCCTCGGCGATCGTCCGCAGCAGCTCGCCCTTCGGCCCGACCTCCTCGACGATCGCCTCGACGATGACGTCGCAGTCGGCGAGGTCCTTCGGGTCGGTCGTCACCCGCAGCCGCGAGGGCTCCCCGCCCTCGATCTTGGCGCAGGCCGCGACGACTTTCTCCTCCGCGCGCCAGGCCGATGCCTCGCTGCGGGCGAGCAGAATCGTGTCTGCGGTGGTGGTCGAGACCGCGGCAAGGCCGGTGGCTATCGCCCCGCTGCCCGCGATCCCCGGACTCGTGTACCCCTGATTAGCGCTCATTGGCCGGGGCTTCTATCACGCATCAACGGCGGGATGACGCGCGGCCCCGGAGCAGCCGCGGCCCTGGCTGACTGACCAGTCAATCAGCTACCCTCAATAGAGAGCTGCGCGGCGCGCGCATCCACGATCTTCAGAGAACGGAGGCTGGCGATGGGCAACGGCAACGGCAAGTTTGGCGGGCAAGAGGTAGTCATCGTCGAGGCGGTACGCACCCCGATCGGGCGCGGCCACCCGGAGAAGGGCTACTACAAGGATCTCCACGCCTCCAACCTCCTCGCCCGCACCTACGGCGAGCTGATCGAGCGCGCCGGGATCGACCCGAACGAGGTCGGCGACGTGATCGCCGGCTGCGTCCAGCAGTTCGGCGAGCAGGGGCTGAACATCGGCCGCAACGCCTGGCTCGAGGCCGGCCTGCCGCAGGAGGTGCCGGGGACGACGGTCGACCGCCAGTGCGGCTCCGCCCAGCAGGCGGTCAACTTCGCCGCCGCGCTCGTCGCCTCCGGCGTCCACGACGTCGCCATCGGCGGCGGCGTCGAGCACATGGGCCACATCTCCTTCGCCGACTCGTTCTCGGTGATGCAGGAGCATGGAATGGCCTTCTCGCCCAAGCTGATGGAGCGCTACGACCTGATCCCGCAGGGCCTCTCGGCGGAGATGATCGCCGACCAGTGGGAGATCCCCCGCTCTGAGCTCGACGAGCTCGGCGTCCGCTCCCAGCAGCTCGCCAAGCAGGCGACCGACGAGGGGCGCTTCGAGCGCGAGATCCTGCCGATGCAGGTCAACGGCGACACCTACGCCACCGACCAGGGCCTGCGCGAGACGACGATCGAGAGCCTCTCGCAGCTGAAGCCGGCCTTCAAGGAGGACGGCAAGATCACCGCCGGCAACTCCTCGCAGATCTCCGACGGCGCCGCCGCGGTGCTGCTGATGACCCGTGAGAAGGCCGACGCCCTCGGGCTGAAGCCCCGGGCGCGGATCTTCGACCAGACCACCGTCGGCGTCGACCCGGTGATCATGCTCACCGGCCCGATCCCGGCGACCCGGAAGCTGCTCGAGCGCAACGGGATGACGATGGACGACATCGACCTGGTCGAGATCAACGAGGCCTTCGCCTCCGTCGTCGCCGCCTGGCGGCGGGAGCTTGACCCGGACATGGACCGGGTCAACGTCAACGGCGGCGCGATCGCGCTCGGCCACCCGCTCGGCTCGACCGGCGCCCGCCTGATCACCACCCTGCTGCACGAGATGGAGCGCTCCGACAAGGAGATGGGCCTGGTGACGATGTGCTGCGGCGGCGGCCTCGGCACCGGCACCCTGATCCAGCGGGTCTAGGCGTTGGGGACCGGGGCAGGGGATAGCTTTCCCTGCCTCGTCCACCCCTAGATTTAGGAGACAACTTGAACAAGGCATTGCTGGCGGTACTGGCCGCCCTGGTGGCGCTTGCCGCGCTCGTGGTCGGCTGCGGCGGCGGCGACGACACCACCGACGAGACGGTCACCCTGACGAAGACGGAGTTCATCAAGCAGGGCGACGCGATCTGCAAGGAAGGCAACGAAGAAATCTCTGAAGGCTTCGAAGAGTACGCCGAAGAAAACGATCTTCCGGAAAACAAGGAACCGAGCACCGAGCAGGGGATCGAGATCACCGAAACCGTGATCCTGCCCAACATCCAGCAGCAGGCCGAAGGAATTCGCGAGCTGGGTGCGCCGGAGGGTGACGAGGACCAGGTCGACGAGCTGCTGACCTCGCTCGAAGACGCGGTCGCCGAAGGCGAAGACGATCCCGAGCTGCTCTTCAAGGGCAACACGGACCCGTTCGCCGAGGTGAACGAGCTCGCCAAGGACTACGGCTTCAAGGTCTGCGGCGAAGAATAGGTGTCAGAGGTCGCCTGGCTGACCGGCCAGGCGACCTCTATATGCTGCCTCCTCGATGGACCTGACGCTGTCGCCATCGGAGGAGGAGTTCCGCGACGAGGTTCGCTCCTGGCTGCGGGAGAACCACCCGGGGCCCGAGCCCGAGGCCGGGCTCGACGAGGTGATGGCCTTCCGCCGCGAGTGGCAGCTGAAGCTGCACGCGGCCGGTTGGGCCGGGATCTCTTGGCCGAAGGAGTACGGCGGCCGCGGCGCGACGATGATCGAGCAGGCGATCTTTGCCGCCGAGGCGACGCGCCAGGAGGCGCCGGCACCGGCGAACGTGCTCGGCTTGGCGATGGGCGGGCCGGTGGTGATCGCCCACGGCTCAGACGAGCAGAAGGCCCGCTACCTGGAGCCGATCCTGACCGGTGAGGAGATCTGGTGCCAGGGCTTCTCCGAGCCCGAGTCCGGCTCCGACCTCGCCTCGCTGAAGACCCGGGCGGTCAAGGACGGCGACGAATGGGTCGTCACCGGCCAGAAGGTCTGGACCACGTTCGCCCAGTACGCGAAGTGGTGCATGCTCGTCGCCCGCACTGACCCCGATGCGCCCAAGCACCAGGGCCTCACCTACTTCCTGGTGGACATGGAGCAGGAGGCGGTGCAGACCCGGCCGCTGGTCCAGATCACCGGCGAGGGCGAGTTCAACGAGGTCTTCTTCGAGGAGGCGCGGGTCCCCGACGCCAACGTCGTCGGCGGCGTCGGCAACGGCTGGGCGGTGGCGATCACGACCCTGATGAACGAGCGCGCCGGGCTTGCCTTCGGGGCGATCTCCCAGATCCAGAACAGCCTTGGCCGGCTCTCGAAGCTGGCGCGGGAGACGCCCGCGAACGGCGGCACCGTGGCCGACGACTCCTACTTTCGCCAGCGGATCGCCCAGCTCTACATCGAGGTGGAGACGATGCGCCTCAACGCCTACCGCGGCCTGACCAAGACGATGCAGTCCGGCATCCCCGGCCCCGAGGGCTCCCTCGGCAAGTGGCAGTGGGCCGACATCAACCAGGACCTGACCGAGCTGGCGCTGGAGGTCGAGGGCGCCTACGCGGTCCTGGCGCGCGGCTCCGAGCACGCGGTCGCCGGCGGCGCCTGGCAGTACGGCTTCCTCCGCTCCCGCGCCAACTCGATCGAGGGCGGGACGACCGACATCCTCAAAAACATCATCGCCGAGCGGGTCCTGGGCCTGCCGCGACTGCGTTAGGGGAGGGCGGAGGCAGATGTACTTCGATCTCACCGACGAGCAGCAGGCGATCAAGTCGACGGCGCATGACTTCCTCGCCTCGCGGATCAAATCCGAGCGGCTGCGGGAGATCGCGGCCAGCGAGACTGGGTTCGACGAGAGCGGCTGGAAGGAGATGGCCGACCTCGGTTGGGCCGGGCTGGCGCTGCCCGAGGAGTGGGGCGGCCAGGGGCTCGGCATCGTCGACCTCGCCGTCCTCTTCGAGGAGCTGGGCTACGTCTGCGCCCCCTCGCCGCTGCTCTCGAACACGATCGCCGGCCTGGCGCTCAGCGTCGGCGCCTCCGACGAGCAGAAGGAGCGCTGGCTGCGCCCGCTCGCCGAGGGGCAGCTGCGGGGGACGCCGGCGCTGGTCGACGCCGACGGTCCCGCCGAGCCGATGAAGTTCTCGATGGCGGCCGAGGCCGGCGGCGATGGCGTCGTCCTCAACGGCGTCAAGACCTTGGTGATGGACGCGGCGAGCGCCGACTTCTTCCTCGTCGCCACCGCCGACGGCGGCCGCCACATCGTCGAGAAGGGCGCCGCCGGCGTCACCGTCAGCCCGGAGACGTCGATCGACCTCACCCGTCGCCTCTCTTCGGTCCGCCTCGAGGGCGTGCGGCCGGAGGCCACCCTCCCCGGCAGCGGTGAGGAATACCAGCCGGTCTTCCTCCGCGCCTGCGTCGCCCTCGCCGCCGAGTCGACCGGGCTCGCCCAGCGGGCGCTCGAGATGTCCGTTGCCTACGCCAAAGACCGCCAGCAGTTCGGGCGCCCGATCGGCGCTTACCAGGCGGTCTCCCACCGCTGCGCGCAGATGCTGCTGGAGACCGAGAACTCCCGCTCCGCCGTCTACGGCGCCGCCTGGGCCGCCGACGCCGAGCCGGAGTCGCTGCCGCTGGCGGCCTCGACCGCGAAGGCGTATGCGTCCGACGCCGGCTGGCGGGTCCCGGACGCGGCGATCCAGGTCCACGGCGGGATCGGCTTCACCTGGGAGCACGATCTCCACTTCTTCCTCAAGCGCGGCCGCGCCAACGCGGCGATGCTCGGCGACGCCAAGTGGCACCGCGAACGGGTGGCCGACGCGGTGCTGGCCGGCGAGAGCGCCCCGGCGGCTTCCTGAACGACGGCGGCATGGGCGCGCTCGATCGCATCTCCGTCGCCGCGATCGGCACCTCGGTCGCCGATCTCGAGGCGGAGACGCTGCGGGCCGAGGCGGCGGGCGTCGAGTGCGTCTGGGCGCCGGAGCTCTTCCGCAGCGCCGTCACCCAGGCGACCTACCTGGCGGCGAAGACCGAGCGGATCGGGGTCGCGACCGGGATCGTCTGGGCCTTCACCCGCAGCCCCTTCATCCACGCGATCAGCGCCCTCGACGTCGACGAGATGTCGGGCGGGCGCTTCCGGCTCGGGATGGGCGCCGGGGTCAAGCGCCTGAACGAGGCCTGGCACAACGCCGACTACGGCCGCCCGGCGCCGCACCTGCGCGAGGCGATCGAGGCGACGCGGCTGATCATGCGCCAGGCGAGCGCCGGCGAGCCGATCCGCTACGAGGGCGAGTACTACGACATCGACATCAAGGGCTGGGTGCGTCCCCATCCGGCGCCGCGCGAGGCGGTGCCGATCTACACCGCCGCCGTTCAGGCGGGGATGGGGCGGATGGCCGGGGACGTCGCCGACGGCCTGATCGGCCACCCGATCCAGAGCCTGCGGTGGATCGACGAGGTGATCGTCCCCGCCTTCGAGGAGGGGCTGCGGCGCTCCGGCCGCGAGCGCTCGGCCTTCGACTACCTGCCGACCGTCTGCTGCGCGATCGACGATGACGAGGGCCGGGCGATCGAGATGGCCCGACGCACGATCTCCTTCTACGCGACGGTGAAGACCTACATGCCGCTCTGGGAGATGCACGGCTTCGCCGACAACGCGGTCGAGGCGGGGGAGGCCTTCCGCCGCGGCGACCTCGCCGCGGTCCCCGCCGCGATCAGCGACGAGATGGTCGAGGCCTACTGCGCCGCCGGCCCGATCGACAAGGTCCGAGCGCGCGTCGAGGCGACCGCAGAGCGCGCCGACGGCCTCTTCCTCACCCCACCCACTTACTTCATCTCCCCCGAGGAGCTGAGCGAGTTCCAGAACCGCATCATCGACGCCTTCGGCCCCGGCGCCTGAGCGCCGCCTGACTCAGCCGCGTTCCATCTCCCGCTGCACGTCGGCCTCGGTGATCCGGTTGCTGGGGCCGTAGGCCTTCCAGCCCTGCGCGACGGCGGCGATGCCGACGCCGAGGATCACCCAGAGCGGCCAGAAGTAGCCGCCGTCGCCGAGCGCCCAGATGACGATGCAGACGAGGACCGCAAAGGCACCGCCGGCGGCGATGCCCTTGAAGTCCTGCTTCATCTTCAGGCGCTGGATCGCCAGCTCGCGGGCGTGTTCGGGCCTGTCGACGCCTTCCTCGATCACGCGCCTCATCCTAGAGCGCCCCTACGGGCAGATGACGATGAGGTGGAAGTCGGCGTCCTCGTTGTTGCCGTCTTTGCCGCGGGTGCGGACCTCGATCGCGTTCGGGTTCGCCGCCGAGCTGTTGGTCTGCGCGTAGCCGGAGTTCGGCACCGAGGTGCCGGCGTTGTTGCGGGCGGCGACGTTGGCGCAGCCGGAGACGTTGAACGGGAAGGTGACGGTGACCGCGCCGCCGCCCTCGACCGCGGCGATGTTGGGCCCGCTGGAGCGGGAGAGCGCCGCGTTGCCGGGCTCCGCCGGGTTGTTGACGACCGCCCAGAAGGTGTGGGTGGCGACCTGCGCGGACGGCACCGTGCCGAGCTTGTTGGTGTTGATCTGGAACCCCGTAAGCGTGTCCTGCTTCAGCTTGCCGCCGCCGATCGTCTGCTTTTTGATCGCGCCGCCGTTGATCGTCTGCGCCGCGTAGGCGGTGCCGGCGAGGGCGACGATCAGGGCGATCACCGCGACGACCATCGCCGGCGACGGACGTCCCTTCTTGAGCGTGTTCATCTGGACTCCCTTCCCGTTGTGGCCGAGTACCCGAATCAAGAAACCCGCCCGAAGGAGGGTCGCTGCGGTCGCCTACCCGGAGAGCGAGGAGACGAAGCGCTCGAAGGCGCCGATGTCGGTCACGGCGGGGCCGTGGCCGGGGAGGATCAGCGAGGGGTTGAGGCCGGCCAGCTTGCGGATCGAGCGGCGGTTCTCGGCCGGGTCGGGCGTCAGTTCGTCCGGCGGCTCGGCGAGCTTGGTCCGCAGGGTGACGTAGGTGATGTTGCGAATCACGTCGCCGCAGATCGCGACCCGATCGGAGTCGCGGAAGAAGATCACCTCGCCGGGCGCGTGGCCCGGGGCGTGGACGACGCGGAAGCCGGCGACCTCGTCGCCCTCCTGCAGAACCCTGTCGACCTTGTGGGGAGGCCCTTCCCACATCCCCGCGAACGCCTTCGCCCCCGGGTTCGTCGTCGCAGCGACCGGCCGCCGCCCCTCCATCGCGTCGACGTCGTCGGCGTGGCAGGCGAGCGGGACGCCTCGGGCCTCGCAGACCGCCTTCGCGCAGCCCTGGTGGTCGGGGTGGACGTGGGTCAGCGCCACCATCGAGATCTCCCGGCCCTCGAGCTCCGCGAAGATCCGCCGCTTGTCCCAGCGCCGGCCGGCGTCGATGAGGACGTCGCCGGCGAGGTAGACGTTGATCAGCGGCTTGGGGCGCTCGCGCAGCCGCCAGACTCCGGGCGCGAGGTACTTCAATGCGAGATCCCGAGCCCGTCGCGCGGCTCGCCGCTGTGGCGGGAGAGCTCTTCCAGGCGCACGATCTGGCGCTCCCCTTCGGCCCGGGCCGGGTGACCCGCCGGCAGCGGCTCGATCAGGCGGCGGATGCGGTTGCGGACCTGCAGGGAGAAGTGTGGGGTGACGGGGCCGGCGAGGGCGCGGATGTCCTCCGCGGTGATCTCCTTGCCGCCAAGCAGCTGGGGGTTCTCGGCTTCACTCATTCTCCGCCCCCGATCTTCGCAAGCTCGGCCAGCTCGTTGACTTCCGCCTGCTGACTCACGTCGATCGCCCCCTGGTCGCCGATCACCCAGACATGGTTGTAGAAGGCGCGGGTGGGGTCGGTGGTGTAGCCGGGCTTGACGTCGAGGAAGTAGTTGCGGACCGCCTCCGGAAGGGCGGAGGCGTCGTCGGTGAGGAGCAGCGGGCCCCAGGTTCCCGAGGCCGAAAGCGGAGCCGCCGCCCCGGCGTCCGCGGGCGAGTCGCTGCGGGCGAGGACGAAGCCGTGGCCGGGGTCGTTGACGTTCCAGCCGAAGCTGCCGTCGCCGTAGCGGGCGAGGGCGAGGGCGTTGGCGACCGGGTCCTCGCCGGAGACGCGCTTCACCTGCGAGGAGATCTTGCCGATTTCCCGGACCACCTCAGAGGAGATCGCCGAGGAGGGCCCGAGCACGTACACCGGCGCCTTCGGGTGCTGCTGCAGCGCCGTCGCGGTCGCGGCCGGGAGCTTGTCGGTCTCCGCGTAGAGGATCGGATCGCCGGAGCGGGCGGCCCAGGCGGCGGCGGGCATCGCGAAATCCGGACGGGAGCTGGAGGCGACGACGATGTGCTTCGGCGGCTTGCCGAAGAGGCGGTCGCGCAGAGCGGCGATCCGGGCGGCGGTGGCGGCCGCTTCGCCCGAGTCGACCACGGCCGCCTCGCCCGGGTAGGCAAGTTTCCCGATTGCGAAGAGAGGCGCATTGCCGGTGGCGGGGCTGCCCTGGGGGTCGAGCGCGTCGAGTGCTTCCTCGATCACGTCGGGGACGTCGTCGGCCGTGGAGAAGAGGACCGGCGCCCGGACCGGCGGCGCCATCAGCACGGCGGCGGCGATCGCGCCCGCCCAGTCTTCTTCGCTGACCAGGGTCACCGCATCCGGCCGCTGATCCGGCGTGGTGGAGGGGAAGGCCGCTAGGGCCGCCCCGGCGGCGTTCGAAGCAGGGTCGGAGCCGCCGATCCGCGTCGTGTTGTTGGTCGCGAAGCCGGGATAGCCGAGCGCTTCCGTGGTCTCGGCCGCGGATGCAGCCTCGCCGCCCTTGTTCGCCGGCGCCGCCGCGGGGGCGGGCGCCTCGCTGCCGCTCTCCTCGCCGCCGCTCGTCCCCCAGACGATCGCGATGGCGATGAAGACGAGGGCGAGGACGACGAGCGCGATCAGCGCCTTCGGCGCCCCAGGCCCCCGATCAGCCTCGCCGCGCTTTTTTTGCGGCTTCGACTCCGGTTTCGAGGGCGCCTCCCTCTCGACTTTCTGCTCCTCCGCCGGGACGTCGGCGTTGATCGGCCGCTTCGGGATCACGCCCCGCACGGTAACTGAGCGGCTGCCGGGTGGAGCGGTAGAGTTTTGACTGGCTGACTGACCAGTCAATCGGTAGGCGGAGGAGAGGAAGAGATGGATTTCGCACTTAACGAGGAGCAGAAAGAGTTCAAGGCGCGGTGCCGGAAGTTCGCCCGCGAGGTGATCCGGCCGGCGGCGGGCAAGCACGACAAAGCGGAGAGCATCCCCTGGGAGGTGATCAAAGAGGCGCGGAAGCAGGGCTTCGGCACGCTCGAGTCGATCCAGCGCTCCGCCGCCGACTCCGAGGGCCAGCTTCAGGTGATCTCCGCCGAAGAGTTCCACTGGGGCTGCGCCGGCACCGCCCTGGCGATCTCCGGCTCCGGCCTCGCCGCCGCGGGCATCGCCTCCTCCGGCACCCCCGAGCAGATCATGCGCTGGGTGCCCGAGTGCTTCGGCACCGCCGAGGAGATCAAGCTCGGCGCCTACGCCGTCACCGAGCCGCAGGCCGGCTCCGACGTCAAGAGCCTGAAGACGACCGCCAAGCGCGACGGCGACGAGTGGGTCCTCGACGGGACCAAGGTCTTCATCACCAACGGGGGCATCGCCGACGTCCACGTCGTCGTCGCCACCGTCGATCCAACCCTCGGCACCCGCGGCCAGGCCTCCTTCGTTGTCGCCAAAGACACTCCGGGCCTGAGTCAGGGCAAGAAGGAGTCGAAGCTCGGGATCCGCGCCTCCCACACGGCCGAGGTCGTGCTCGAAGACTGCCGCGTCCCCGGTGACTGCCTGCTCGGCGGCGAAGAGAAGCTCAAGAAGAAGCTGCAGCGCGGCCGCGAAGGGAAGAAGTCCCGCGGCGCCGACGCGCTCGCGACCTTCGAGGTGACCCGGCCGCTGGTCGGCGCCTCGGCGCTCGGGATCGCCCAGGCCGCCTACGAGTGGACCCTCGAGTACCTCGACGGCCAGTCCTACGAAGGCGTGCCGATGCTGCAGGCCCAGCGGATCCAGCAGACGCTGGCCGACGTCGCGACCGAGATCGAATCGGCGCGGCTGCTGGTCCAGCGAGCCGCCTGGATGGGCCGCAACGGCATGCCGATGACCGGCGGCCAGGGCTCGATGTCGAAGCTGAAGGCCGGCGACGTGACGATGTGGGCGACGACGACGCTGATGGACCTCGTCGGCCCCTACGCGCAGAGCACCGAGTGCCCGCTGGAGAAGTGGTTCCGCGACGCCAAGATCTACCAGCTGTTCGAGGGCACCGCGGAGATCCAGCGACTGGTCATCTCGCGGATGCAGGCGGCCGAGTACCGCGAGCGGCTGAAGGAGGGCGCTGACATCGCCGCTGAGGCGGTGGCAGCGGGCCCTTCGGGCAACGGGAGCGGGTCCGGGTGGGGGGCTTCTGCCGTCGAGAACGGCACCGGGGCGAGCACCGGCGACCGCGCCGCCGAAGTCTCCTAAGCGCCGAGAGTCAAGTCCGCGGGCGATTCGCCCGATATAGAGCGTGATGGAGCGCGCGTTTCAGTACCTCTTCGGGGGAGTTGTTTCGAGCGTGCTGATCGCCGGTACCGTCGCCGCGTCCATCGCGATCACCGCGCACGTCGCAACGACGAGCTTCCCCAACGGTGACTCGGTCCAGCCTC
>JBJMKN010000034.1:0-55133 GCA_045805765.1 Solirubrobacterales bacterium | reverse complement strand
TGGATCGCGAACCTTGAATTGAACGAGACCGAGCGGGCAATCGCGCGGCTGATCGTGCGCGAGATCTCCGAACGCCTCGCCTTTCTCGAGAACGTCGGCATCGGCTACCTCTCGCTGGATCGCTCCGCCCGCTCGCTCTCCGGCGGGGAGGCACAGCGGATCCGGCTGGCGACGCAGATCGGCTCCAGCCTCGTCGGGGTGATGTACGTGCTCGACGAGCCGTCGATCGGCCTGCACCAGCGCGACAACGAGAAGCTGATCGCGACCCTCGACCGCCTGCGCGACCTCGGCAACACGGTGATCGTCGTCGAGCACGACGAGGGCACGATGCTGGCGGCCGACCACCTCGTCGACCTGGGCCCGGGGGCGGGGGAACACGGCGGCCATGTGGTCGCCTCCGGGACACCGGCGCAGGTGGCGAAGGACCCGGCCTCGCTGACCGGCCAGTACCTGGCCGGCAAGCGCCGCATCGAGGTCCCGGCCGAGCGGCGCGAGCCGAAAGGCGCGCTGTTGATCCGCAACGCCAGCCAGCACAACCTGAAGGGGATCGACGTCGCGATCCCACTCGGCGTCTTCTGCTGCGTCACCGGCGTCTCCGGGTCGGGGAAGTCGACACTGGTCAACGAGACGCTCCACCACGCGGTCGCCAACCGCCTGCACCAGGCGAAGCTGCGTCCCGGCGCCCACGACGGCATCGACGGGCTGAGCCAGATCGACAAGATCATCAACATCGACCAGTCGCCGATCGGCCGGACGCCCCGCTCCAACCCGGCCACCTACACCGGCGTCTTCGACCACATCCGCCAGCTCTTCACGCAGACCCAGGAGGCACGGGCGCGCGGCTACAAGCCGGGCCGGTTCAGCTTCAACGTCAAGGGGGGGCGCTGCGAGGTCTGCAAAGGCGACGGCCAGATCAAGATCGAGATGCACTTCCTGCCCGACGTCTACGTCCCCTGCGAGCAGTGCCACGGCAAGCGCTACAACCGCGAGACGCTCGAGGTCCGTTTCAAGGGCAAGAACATCGCCGACGTGCTGGAGATGTCGGTCGAGGAGGCGGTCGAGTTCTTCGAGAACGTGCCGAAGATCGCCCGCCGCCTACGCACGCTGAACGACGTCGGCCTCGGCTACATCCGCCTCGGCCAGCCGGCGACGACGCTCTCCGGCGGCGAGGCGCAGCGGGTCAAGCTCGCGACCGAGCTCTCCAAAGTCGCGACCGGCGACACCCTCTACATCCTCGACGAGCCGACCACCGGCCTTCACTTCGCCGACGTCCAGCGCCTGCTCGAGGTGCTCGGCCGCCTCGTCGACGCCGGCAACACCGTTGTCGTCATCGAGCACAACCTCGACGTGATCAAGACCGCCGACTGGCTCGTTGACCTCGGCCCCGAGGGGGGCGAAGGCGGGGGGGAGATCGTCGCCACCGGCACCCCCGAGGAGGTCGCCGCCGTCAGCGGCTCCTACACCGGCCGCTTCCTCCGCGAGCTGGTCCGCCCGGCGAAGCCGAAACGGCGCAGCGCCAAGCGCGAGTTGTCCGCCGCGGCCTAGCTGCCGCCATTTCCTCAAAAAACCCCTGGTCACAGCGGTTACAAGCGCTTAAGGTGGGTAGTGACTCCGCGGGAGCGGGGAACAACAGAGGAGGAACCGATGTCAGCACTGAGTTCGCGAGTTTGGTTCGCAGCGGCAGGCTTGGCCATCATCGCCCTGGTCGCAGTCGGCTGCGGCAGCAGCGACGACACGACCGGCGGCGGCGAAGGCGGCGGAGGTGGTGGCGGCGGCAGCGCGACGATCGCCCTCCTGCTCCCCGAAAACGAAACGCCGCGCTACGAAACGAACGACAAGCCTGACTTCGAAAATGCGGTCAAGGAAAAGTGCCCCGACTGCGAAGTCATCTACTTCAACGCCGGCGGCGACGCCGAAAAGCAGCAGTCCCAGGGTGAAGCGGCGCTGACGAAAGGCGCTGAGGTGCTCGTCCTCGATCCGATGGACTCGAAATCGGCGGCTGCGATCGCCGAACGGGCGAACGCCCAGGACGTCCCGGTGGTCAGCTACGACCGCCTGATCGAAAACAGCGAAGTAGATGCCTACGTCTCCTTCGACAACGAACGGGTGGGCGAACTCCAGGCAGAAACGCTGGCGAAAAAACTGAAAGAAGACGGGCACGCCACCGGGCCGATCATCAAGATCAACGGCGACCCCGCCGACCCCAACGCGGCGCTCTTCAAGAAGGGCTCGAACAAGGGCTTCGAAGAAGCCGGGGTGAAAGTCGCGAAGGAATACGACACGCCCGGCTGGACCGCCGAAAACGCCCAGCGTGAGGCGCAGCAGGCGATCACCGCCCTCGGCAACGACGGTTTCTTCGGCATCTACGCCGCCAACGACGACACCGGCGGCGGCGCGATCGCGGCGCTCAAAGGCGCCGGCCTCAACCCCGAAGAAGTGCCCGTCACCGGCCAGGACTCGACCGTCGCCGGCCTGCAGCGGATTCTCGCCGGCCAGCAGTTCATGACCATCTACAAGGCGATTCCGCCGCAGGCCGAGATCGCGGCCGAATTCGCGATCGCCCTCGGCAACGGCGAAGAACTGCCGCAGGACAAAGTCACCGAAGAAGTCAACAACGGCAAGACCGACGTCCCCTCGGCAATCCTCGAACCGGTAGCCGTCACCAAAGACAACATCAAGGACACGGTGGTCA
Organism: Solirubrobacterales bacterium; assembly: GCA_045805765.1. Classification (GTDB taxonomy): domain Bacteria; phylum Actinomycetota; class Thermoleophilia; order Solirubrobacterales; family 70-9; genus VAYN01. The sequence goes on along the minus strand of JBJMKN010000034.1, from coordinate 52,441 downwards.
AAGACGGGTTCGTCGAAGCCTCCGAACTCTGCACCGGCCCCTATGCGGCCGACTGCAAAGAAGCGGGAATCTCAGGCTGAGATGGCCGCAGACGGCACTCCGCTCCTCGAGCTGGAGGGAGTAAGCAAGCGATTCGGCCCGGTCCAGGCGTTGGACCGGGTCGACTTCGCTGTGAGCGCCGGCGAGGTGGTCGGCCTCGTCGGCGACAACGGCGCCGGCAAGTCGACGCTGGTCAAGGCGATCGCCGGCATCCACTCGCCCGACGAGGGGACGATCCGCTTCGAGGGCGAGGAAGTCCGGATAAAAGGGCCGCAGGACGCCACCGACCTCGGGATCGCGACCGTCTACCAGGACCTCGCGCTCTGCGACAACCTCGACGTCGTCGCCAACCTCTTCCTCGGCCGCGAGCAGGTCTCCGCGGGCCCCGGGCAGGTCTCGCGGCAGCTGGACGAGGTGAAGATGGAGCACGAGACCGCGGACCTGCTCTCCAATCTCGCGGTGACGATCCCGAGCCTGCGCAGCGAGGTCGGCACGCTCTCCGGCGGCCAGCGCCAGCAGGTCGCGGTCGCCCGCTCGCTCCTCGGCGATCCCAAGGTTGTGTTGCTCGACGAGCCGACCGCGGCACTCGGGGTGCCGCAGACCAAACAGGTGCTGGAGCTGATCCGGCGCCTGCGCGAGCGCGAGCTCGGCGTCGTCGTCATCAGTCACAACCTGGTCGACGTCTTCGCGGTCGCCGACCGCATCTTCGTCCTCCGCCTCGGCCGCACCGCCGGCGAGTTCAAGGCTGAAGAAACCACCGAGGAGCATGTCGTCGGCGCGATTACCGGAGTAGGGGACGGCGGCGAGCGAAACCAGCACTCCGAGGAGGGGGAGAAGGCATGAGCGCGACCGAAGCGGCGACCGCGGAGGAGACGGGCGGGCGCCGTCCGACCACCGGCGAAACCGTGCGGCGGATCGTCCAGGGGGATCTCTCCTCGGTCCGGGTCGTGCTCGGCCTGGTCGTGATCGCGATCATCTTCCAGGTCCAGGAACCCCGCTTCCTCTCCGCCGAGAACCTGACCAACCTGATGCTGCAGATCACGACGATCGGCCTGATCTCGGTCGGCGTCGTCTACGTCCTCCTGCTCGGGGAGATCGACCTCTCGGTGGGGGCGGTGAGCGGCCTCTCGGCGGCGGTGATGGCGGTGCTGAGCGTCAAACACGGCTGGAACGCCTATCTCGCGATCGCCGCGGCCGTCGCCGTCGGCGCGGCGATCGGCTGCCTGCAGGGTTCGCTCTTCAGTCGCTTCGCCGTCCCATCCTTCGTCGTCACCCTGGCCGGCTTATTGGCCTGGGAAGGGGCGCTCTTACAGGTGCTCGGGAAGACGGGCTCGCTCAACATCACCGACCCGAAGATCACCGGCCTCGCCAACATCTTCTACTCGGACACGGTCGGCTGGATCTTCGCCGCGGTGATCATCGGCGTCTACGGAGCCGCGCTCGCGGTGGGATACCGGCGCCGGGTCGCCGCCGGCCTCGGGGATACCAACCTGATCTCGATGATCGTCCGCTTCGTCCTCCTGGCGGCAATCGTGATCGCCGCCGTCGCGATCCTCAACTCCGACCGCGGCGTGCCGCTGGCGGTGATGATCCTGCTCGCCTTCGTGGTCGGGATGGAGTACGTCGCCAAACAGACCAGCTTCGGCCGCCACGTCTTCGCGGTCGGCGGCAACGCCGAGGCGGCGCGCCGCGCTGGCATCCACGTCAACCGGGTCCGGGTCGCGGTTTTCACGATCGCCGGCACGATGGCGGCGATCGGCGGCGTCATGGCGGCCTCGCGCCTCTTCGCGGTCAACCAGAACTCGGGCGGCAACGAACTCCTGCTGCTGGCGATCGCCGGGCCGGTGATCGCCGGGACCAGCCTCTTCGGCGGCCGCGGCTCGGTCTGGACGGCGCTGCTGGGAGCGCTGGTGATCGGCTCGATCTCCAACGGGATGGACCTGCTCTCGCTCTCCTCGGCGGTCAAACTGATGGTCACCGGCGGGGTCCTGCTGCTGGCGGTCCTCGTCGACGCGGTGGCGCGCCAGCAGCGCCAGACCTCAGGCCGGGTCTAGTCGTCGTGTGACCAAGCGGGGCGGTGACGACACGGCTTCCGCGTAGCGGCGCTACGCGGAACGCCGGGGAGGTGCCGCATCCGCGCCGGTCACGCGGCGACTAGCAGCGAGGCGCCGATTGCGCCGCCGAGGTCGCCGAGAGAGGCGACGCGGACGGCGGGCGGCCGCTCGTCGACGAAGAGGTGCTTTCCCATCTCCTCGCGGAGGGGGTCCATCAGGCGCTCGCCGAAGCGGATGCCGAGGCCGCCGCCGAGAATCACAGCTTCGGGGTCGAGCAGGTTGACGGCGGAGGCGATCCCGGTCCCGAGCGCCTCGACCGCGCGCTCGATCAGCTTTTCGGTGAGGTGGTCGCCGTGGTCCAGCGCCCGCTCCCAGATGCCGCTGGTCAGGCGCGGTTTCCCGTGCTTCTCCATCAGCTTGAAGAGGTCGGTTTTGTGGCCCTCTTCGTGCTGGCGGCGCGCCTCGGCTTCCATCGCCGAGCGGCCGGCGTAGGCCTCGAGGCAGCCCTTGCGGCCGCAAGGGCACTTGGCGCCGCCGCGCTTGACTACCACGTGGCCGATCTCGCCGGCGGCCCCGCGACCCAGCCAGGGCTTGCCGTCGAGGACGAGCCCGCCGCCGACGCCGGTGCCCCAGAAGACCCCGATCAGGCTCTGGAACTCCTGCCCGGCGCCGAGGTGGAACTCGGCTTCCGTGGCGACTTGGACGTCGTTGCCGACCTTCACCTCGGTCCCGAGCGCCTCGCTGAGGTGCTTGGCCAGCGGGAAGCTGCCCTCCCAGCCGGGGAGGTTGCGGGCGCCGGAGACGACGCCGGTCTTCTCGTCGGCATCGCCGGGGGAGCCGACCCCGACCCCGATCAGGTCCTTGGTCTCGACGCTGGCCGCATCAGCCGATTCCCGCAGCGCCTCGGCCATCGCCGTGGCCACGTCCTCTGGGCCGCCGCTGGTCGGCGTCGGCCGCCGCGCCTCGCCGACCGCGTCGCCGCGCCCGTCGATCACCGCCGTCTGGATCTTGGTGCCGCCGAGGTCGATGCCGCCACGCAGGTCCGCCACGCGCCCCAGTCTACGTGCGGCGTTCGTCCTTGGTTCCACTCCAGGGGTACCAAGGACGAACGCCGGTGGCATAACGTTTGCGTTTGATGAGCGGCTGGAGGCTTTGGTGGGCGAAGCGGCGCTGGTATGAGCGCAACGGTCGACTGCTGCGCCGCTGGCGGATCAACCGCCACGCCGCCCGCGGGGGCTTCTTCATCCGCCACCCGGTCGAGGGCGAAGTGCTGGAGGCGCTCGACGAGGGACGGCTGGTGATCGGCGAGGGGACGTTGCTCGAGCCCGGCTGCTGGCTGACCCTGGCGCCGCAGGCACGGATCGAGATCGGCGCCGGCTGCTTCCTCAACCGCGGCGTGATGATCGCCGCCCAGGAGCGGGTAGAGATCGGCGACCACACGATGTTCGCCAACGGCTGTTTCGTCGGTGACGCCGAGCACCGCTACGACGACCCTGAGAAGCCGATCACCTGGCAGGGGTTCACCTCAAAGGGGCCGGTGAGGATCGGCTCCAACTGCTGGTTCGGCGTCCATTGCGTCGTCACCAGCGGCGTCGCCGTCGGCGACCGCTGCGTCGTCGGCGCCAACTCGGTCGTCAACCGCGACGTCGAGGCGGCGACGATCGCCGCCGGGGCTCCGGCGAAGCCGATCCGCAGGATCGACTTCGCCGCGCCCGAGGGGTGACTACTGGAGGAAGCCCGTTGCTTCGACCGCTTTCAGGACCTGGGCGGCCGTCAGCGGCTTGTCGAAGGCGCCGTTGGGGGCCTGGCTCGCCGCGGTCGGCTTCAGCAGCAGGCCGGCGACCGAGGCATGGCGCGCCTCGACCGAGTGGATCGAGAGCGCCGCGGCCACGTAGGCGGCGTTGCTGATGTTGAGCGCCTGGCCCGCGTAGGCCGCGACGCCGGTGTTCTCCAACGCCACGGACGTCTTCAGGAAGGCGTCGTGGTCGGCGGTGGTGTTGCCGAAATCGACCTTCGGTGCCTTCACCGCTTTGCTCCCAAGCGCCTTCTTGAGGAAGGCGACGTGGGCGTTCTCGTCGGCCGTGACCCGCTTCAGGAAGGCCTGCTCCTGGGCGCCCTTGAGGAAGGTCTTCTTCTTGTTGTTGGCGGTCGCCTCGTTGTAGAAGGCGGCCTCCAGGTACTCGAGCGTGAGGGCGTAGTTGAGGATGCCGACGTCCCCCTTGCCGAATTTCGCCGGTGGCCGGCCCTTGCCCGCCGCCATCGCCGCTGCCGGGGTGAGGGCGCTGAGCAGGGCGCCGCCGCCGACCAGCCCGCCGCCGGCCAGCCCGGCCTTCTTCAGGAAGCCGGCCCTGGTGTCGCCGTCCAGCGCCTCGGTCGCCTCATGCGCCGCCTCGCGCACCACTGCGTCGATATCTGAGCTCATCGTTCTCCTCTAAGGGTTGGGTCGCTTTCCCCAACTTGCGGAAGCGCGAAGGCGCCGGATCACCGGAAGGGAAATCTTTTCGATACGAAATCGCCCAGAACGCCCCGAAGTGCGCCATACTTTTGTGCGTTGGCCGTGACCCCTAGGGCATGGACCTATGAACTCCAATCTCCTCCTCGATAACCCTCGTCCCCCCGTGGCCGCCCCCGCACTGCGCACCAAGGCCGAGCTCCGCTCTGCCCTGGCCGGTGCCCGGCGCGCCGGGCAGACGATCGGGCTGGTGCCGACGATGGGCTACCTGCACGAGGGGCATCTCTCGCTGATCCGCGCCGCCCGCGCCGAGTGCGACCTGGTCGTGATGAGCCTCTTCGTCAACCCGACTCAGTTCGGCCCCGGCGAGGACCTGGATCGCTACCCACGCGACGAGGAGCGCGACCTGCGGCTCGCCGTCGAGGCTGGGGCGGACCTCGTCTTCGCGCCCCCTGTCGAGGAGGTCTACGCGACCGACGCCTCGACCGCGGTCGAGGTCGGGGGCTCGCTCACCGGCGTCCTCGACGGCGACCCTGATCGCCGCGGGCCCGAGCACTTCCGCGGCGTCACCACCGTCGTCGCCAAGCTCTTCAACATCGTCGGCCCCGACGTCGCCTACTTCGGCCAGAAGGACGCCCAGCAGGCGGTCGTGATCCGCCGCATGGCCCGCGACCTCGACTTCCCGGTGCGGATCGAGGTGATGCCGACCGTCCGGGAGGCCGACGGCCTGGCGATGAGCAGCCGCAATGCCTACCTCGAGCCGGCCGATCGTGAGCGGGCGACGGCGCTCTCCCGCGCCCTCGCCGCCGCCGAGCGCGGCGCCCGCGCCGGATCCCTGGAGGAGGGCCTGAAGGCCGCGCGCCGCGAGCTCGAGGCCGCCGGGATCGAGCCGGAGTACCTCGAGGCCCGCGACGCGGAGACGCTGGAGCTGGTGGAGGCGATGGAGGGCCGCCCGGTCCTCGTCGCCGTCGCCGCCCGCGTCGGCTCCGCCCGCCTCATCGACAACGTCGTGATTCAACCTTCAATTTTTGACTCATCCAACTTTTGACTCACTCAACTTCTGAATAAGCCAAGGAAGGGGACTCCGTGCAGAGACAGATGCTGAAGTCGAAGATCCACCGGGCGACGGTGACCGACTGCGACGTCGACTACATCGGCAGCATCACGATCGACACCGAGCTGATGGCCGGCGCCGACATGATCACCAACGAGCAGGTCTACGTCTGGGACGTCGACAACGGCGCCCGCTTCGTCACCTACGTGATCGACGGCGAGGCCGGCTCCGGGACCATGCAGGTCAACGGCGCCGCCGCCCACCTGGTCGAGCCCGGCCACAAGATCATCGTCGCCACCTTCGGCTCCTACGACGAGGCCGACCTCGAGCGCTACGACCCGGTCGTCGTCCACGTCAACGACGACAACGAGCCGGTCGCGATCGACAGCCACCCCGAGGTGCTGCTCAAATGAGCTCCGGCGGCCGCTCCCACACCGCTCCGACCTCCGACCGCAAACCGGTCAGCCTGCCGCGCCTCGGCGAAATGAAGGCCAACGGCGAGCCGATCGTGATGGTCACCGCTTACGACTACCCCTCGGCGACCGTCGCCGAGGCGGCCGGCGTCGACATCGTCCTCGTCGGCGACTCCGCCGCCAACGTCGTCCTCGGCTACCCGGGGACCGAGATGGTCTCGATGGACGAGATGGTGATGCTCGGCAAAGCCGTCCGCCGCGGCCTGAAGACGCCGCTGATGGTCGGCGACATGCCGATGGGCAGCTACGAGGCGAGCAACGAGGAAGCGATCCGCAGCGCCCAGCGCCTGATCAAGGAGACCGGCTGCCAGGCGGTCAAGCTCGAGGCCGGCGGCGTCATCGTCGAGCGTGCCCGGGCGATCGTCAACTCCGGCATCCCGGTGATGGGCCACGTCGGCCTCACCCCGCAGACCGCGACCGCCCTCGGCGGCTACAAAGCCCAGGGCAAGAGCGCCAAGAGCGCGATCAAGCAGCTCGAGGACGCCCTCGCCCTGCAGTCGGTCGGCTGCTTCGCGATCGTGATCGAGGCCGTCCCCTCGGCGATCACCGACGAGATCGTCAAGAAGCTCGAGGTGCCGACGATCGGGATCGGCGCCGGCCGCGGCACCAGCGGCCAGGTCCTGGTCTTCCACGACCTGCTCGGGATCACCACCGGCCACATGGCCAAGTTCGTCAAGCGCTACGCCAGCGTCCACGAGACGATGGTCGCGGCGGTGAAGCAGTACGGCCAGGAGGTGCGGACCCGCCACTTTCCCGAGCCCGAGCACGTCTACAGCGTCGAGCCGGCCGAGCTCGACGAGTTCCGCCGCTACCTCAGCGAGGAGAGCCTGGCGAGCGCCAAGGGATGGGAGTGGGAGCCGCTGCCCTGAGCGGCGCGCAGCCTCGCTTCCGCCTGGCGGAAGCAGGGACTGTGGGGGCGGAAGGCGCTGACGCGGCAGAGGCTCGCGTGGAAGCCCGGCCCGGTTAGGGGCAAGGCTCCGGTCCCCGGGAGCCGCACCACGAGGTCCCCTTCCCAGGAGGCGCGTGACTTCGCGGTCCCGTCCCGGAAGAGGGCGGTGCCGCTGAAGGGGGCGTCGAGCGCCACCCGCGCCTTCGCGGGCTGGACGCTGCGGCGGCTGACCCTCACCTCTCCCGAATCGGCGCTGAGAAAGGTCGAGCGGAAGACGCGGATGCGGCCGACCCGCTCCTGACGGTAGGCGGTGACGATCGAGATGCGCTCGCTGCGGGGGATCGGGATCCCGAGGGGAGATTCCAGGTTGATCGCGCTGAAATGCGTGAGGGCACCGTCGACGCGTCCCTGCGCGCTGAGCACAGCGATGGTGAAGCCGACCCCCGGGATCGCGGCCCTGGGGATGACGGGGGCGCTGCTGCTGACGTGGGCCCGTGCCCCCGGGCCGACGCGGCGGAACCAGCAGACCTGCCGGTAGGAGCGGCGGAGCTCGCCCTCGAGGCCGCCGACCGCGAGGCGGGTGTAGAGGCGCTGGCCGTCGAATTCGACCGCCCCGCGGAACTCGCCGACTTCCCGTTCGGCCTTGCGCCCCCGGCAGCGGCGCTCTTTGTTTTGGGGCTTCTTGGCCTTCGACTTGACCGGAAACGGCTGCTTCTTGCCGTGGAAATTGAGGTTGACGCGGCCGAACCGGCCGAAGTCGGCGCGGATGCGGTGCCGGTTGACGCTGCCGCGGACGGTGTAGGTGGCCAGCTGACCGTTCTTTTCCGCGGCGAGGACGACTCGGTGGTGGCCGAAGGTTTCGATGTTGACGACGTAGCCGCGGGTGGCAAACGAGGAGGTGACGAGGTGGAGGCTGCGCGGGTGGACTTCGGTTCCGGGGCGCGCGGCGGCGCCGCCGGGAATGGCTAGCGCGGTGACGATGGCCGTCCCTGCCGTCAGCTTGGAGGCGCGCTTGAGGCGCCGCAGACGCGTCGATGCATGCATGGCTCTGGAAACTTCGCCTTTTCTGGCCGGTCTCCTACCGCCATGAGGCGAACTACGATGCGTGGTGGATGCCGATCTACGAGTTCGAGTGCGAGCAGTGCGGGGTCAGGTTCGAGGAGCTGGTGGCGGCCGGCGGCAGCGTCGTCTGCCCGTCCTGCGGAGCTGCGCGCGTCCGCCGTCTGCTCTCGAGCGTCTCGCCGCCGGGGCGGCAGCCGCGCGGCGCCGGCGTCCGCTCCGACGAATCGCGGCGCAGCGAGCGCGAGGCGGCGCGCCAGGACCGGATCGCCACCGCGCAGAAGCGGCGGGCGGCGGGGGAGAAGCCGTGAGCGCGACCGCGGAGGAGCGGCGACAGCAGCTGGTCGCGCTCTTCGAAGAAGTCAAACGCTGCGAGAAGTGCCCCCTGCACGAGACCCGGGCCAAACCGGTCTTCGGCGCCGGCAACGCCGACGCCGACCTGATGTTCGTCGGCGAGGCGCCGGGGGCAGAAGAGGACCGCCAGGGATTGCCGTTCGTCGGCCGCGCCGGGCAGCTGCTGAACCAGATGCTGGAGGAGATCGGACTCGCCCGCGACGACGTCTTCATCGCCAACGTCCTCAAGTCACGCCCGCCCGGCAACCGGGACCCGTTGCCGCTAGAGATCCAGGCTTGCGAGCCCTACCTGCTCGAGCAGGTGCGCCTGATCGAGCCGCGGGTCGTCTGCACCCTCGGCAACTTCGCGACGAAGCTGCTCAGCGGCAGCCCGACCGGGATCACCAAGGTGCGGGGGACGCCGCAGGTGCACACGCTCGGCGCGCGGACCGTCTACCTGCTGCCGCTCTTCCACCCGGCGGCGGCGCTGCGGACGCCGGCGGTGAAGGAGACCCTGCGCGGAGACTTCGCGACGATCCCGGATCTCCTGCAGCGGCCGCTCCCGGGCCCCGTCCCCAGCTCCGAGGAGCTGGAGGAGGCAGAGGAAGAGGGCGGCTCGACCCCGCCGCCTCCCGGTGACCAGCTCGGCTTCTTCGGCTAGGCGCGCCGGATCATGGAGGTGATCGAGACCAACGGCGCCGCCGAGACCGAAGCCCTCGGCGCCCGGATCGCCGAGCGCCTCGGGCCCGGCGACGTCGTCCTCCTCTCCGGGGAGCTCGGGACCGGGAAGACGACCCTGGTCCGAGGCGCCTGCCGCGCCCTCGGCGTCCCCGGGCCCGTCACCTCGCCGACCTTCACGATCGGCCAGCGCTACGGCGGCGGCCGGCTGCCGGTCTCCCACCTCGACCTCTACCGCCTGCAGACGCTCGAGGGCGAGGACCCGGCCCTGCTCGAGGACTACCTGCGTCCCGAGGGGGTGGCCTTCGTCGAGTGGCCCGCCGCCAGCTCCGGCCGCCTCGACCGCCCGGCGCTCGAGGTCCGGCTCGCGCACCTCGACGAGGAGCGCCGGCAGATCGAAATCGAGTGGTAGGGGCGGATACGCAGCGGAAAAGCGCAGCCAACGCTCGTCCGCCGTGTTGAGGGAACACTGCGCCCAGCTTGTAGCATCGGCGCTCGAAACTCGACAGGAAAGGCAAGGACGGGATGAAGGGACTTAAGGCGCTTGCGGCAGTGATGTTGGTGAGCGGATTGCTGATCGCGGCGGCGCCCGCCACGGCCGGGGCTGCGGCCTACAAGCACTACGTCGGCTGCGGGGTCTCCCAGAACGCGAAACCTGCCCACGCCTGCCCGAAGAAGGCCAAAAAGGGCGCCTTCTTCAAAAGCCTCAACGGCGAAGTCACCTACAGCGTCTGCGTCAAGTTCCCGAGCGGGAAAAACCTCTGCGCCCAGGCCCAGAAAGCCGAACAGGGGACCCTCTACGTGAACAAGATCACCTCGACGATCCCCGGCCGCCACGTCGTCAGCTGGTACGTCAAGGGCCAGAAAGTCGGCTCCTGGGCGTTCCGCGTCACCGGGTAGCGCCGCTCTGATCGTCGTCGGCTTCGACACCGCGACGGTGGACACCGTCGCCTGCTGCTGGCGCGACGGCGAAGTCCTGCACGAGTCGCAGCTGGGCCTCTCCCCGCAGGGAAGGCCCCTGCACGCGACCCGGTTGCTGGAGGAGGTGGAGCGGGCCGCGGCGGCGGCCGGCGGCTGGGGCGAGGTCGACCTGCTCGCGGTCGGCCTCGGCCCCGGAACGTTCACCGGGCTGCGGGTCGGGATCTCGACCGCCCGCGGCCTCGCGCTCAGCCTCGGGTTGCCGACCCGCGGCGTCTGCACTCTCGATGCGCTCGCCGCCGGGATCGGGGAGGCCGGCGCCGCGGGGGATCGCCTGGCGGTCCTCGACGGCTGGCGGGGCGAGGTCTTCGCCGCGCTGTACGACGCGGGCGGGGCGCGGATCTGGGAGCCGGCGGTCTACCGACCGGAGGATCTGGCCGAGCGCGTCGCTGCACTCGGCCAACCCCCGGCGGTTGCCGGGTCGGGGGCGGTACGATTTCGGCAGGAGCTGGCCCGAGATGGCGTCCGCATCGCGGACGATTCCGATCCCGTCCACCGGGTCGCCGGGCGCCACGTCTGCGCCCTGGCGGCCGAATCGACGGGAGAGGACCCGGACGGACTTGCCCCGATCTACCTCAGACCCCCCGACGCGGAGCGGTGGCGTGAGCGAGACGCTTCACAAAGAGCCAAATGAGCTGAGCCACGAGATCGCGGTCCGCAGGCTCGCCTACAGCGACCTGCCCGCGGTGATCTCGATCGAGCGCCGCTCCTTCCCGACCCCGTGGTCGCTGGCGATGTTCGTGCTGGAGCTCTCCAAGCCCTCGGGGATCTGCCTCGCCGCCGAGGCCGGCGGCGAGCTGCTGGGCTACGTGATCTGCTCCCGCTACGACCAGGTCTGGCACCTGATGAACATCGCCGTCGCCCCCGAGCACCGCGGCAGCGGCGTCGCCGGGCAGTTGCTGAGGCGCCTGGTCGCAGAGTCGGAGGGCAAGCTGCCGTTCACGCTCGAGGTCCGCGTCTCCAACCAGCGGGCGATCGGCATGTACGAACGGTTCGGCTTCCGCTCCGCCGGCGTCCGTCCTCGCTACTACCACGACAACGGCGAGGACGCCCTGATCATGTGGCTTGATTGAAGTGGCTGGACTGAGTTGACTCGTTGATGGCTCCTCTGCTGCTGGCGATCGAGACCTCCTGCGACGACACCTGCGCCGCCGTCCTCGACGGCCCGCGCATCCTCAGCAACGTGATCTCCTCGCAGGCCAAAGCCCACGAAGGCTTCGGCGGCGTCGTCCCGGAGGTGGCGGCGCGCCAGCATCTGGAGTTGGTGGAGCCGGTGGTCGAAGCGGCATTGGCTGAGGCGGGCGTGACTTTGGACGACATCGAGGCGGTCGCGGCGACGGCGGGGCCCGGCCTGATCGGAGCGCTCCTGGTCGGGATCAGCACCGCCAAGGGAATCGCCGCGGCGCGGCGGCTGCCGCTGATCCCGGTCGACCACCTGCAGGGCCACGTCGCCGCCAACTTCCTGGAGCCTGAGCCGCTGGAGCCGCCCTTCCTCTGCCTGATCGCCAGCGGCGGCCACACCCTGCTCGCCGGGGTCCGCGGCCACGCGGGCTACGAGCTGCTCGGGCAGACCCTCGACGACGCCGCCGGCGAGGCCTTCGACAAGTCGGCGCGGCTGCTCGGGCTCGGCTACCCCGGTGGCCCGGCGGTCCAGCGCGAGGCCGAAGGCGGCGACCCGGAAGCGTTCGAGATGCCGGTGGCGATGTCCCGCAACCCTGGCCTCGACTTCAGCTTCAGCGGCCTGAAGACGGCGGTCCTCTACCGCTGTCGAGAGCTCGGTCCCGAGGGGGTGGAGGAGCGCAAGGCCGACGTCGCCGCCTCCTTTCAGGCCGCCGTGGTCCAGCAGCTGACGGCGAAGTTGAAGCGGGCGCTGAAACGGGGCGAGTGGGAGGCGGTCGCGCTCGGCGGCGGCGTCGCCGCGAACGGGCCGCTGCGGGAAGCCGTCGGGAGGCTCTGCGAGGAGATGGGGGTGCGGCTGAAGCTGGTCCCGATCAGCCTCTGCACCGACAACGCCGCGATGATCGGCTCGGCGGCGCGCTACGCGAAGCCGATCCCCTATCCGGACTACCTCGGCTACGACGCCTTCGCGAGCGGCGAATCCGGCACCACCAACAAATCAACCGCCGTCGCGCACTGAGCCTGATGGCAACCGTCGTCGTCTACTCCCGCCCGGAGTGCCACCTCTGCGAGGAAGCGATCTCCCAGATCGTCGCCCTGCATGCCGAGGGCTACCGCTTCGAGCTGCACGAGGTCGACATCGAGAGCCACGACCTGCTGCTGCGGCGCTACCTCGAGCGCATCCCCGTCGTCGAGATCGACGGCGCCGTCGTCTCCGAGCTCGTCCTCGACCGCGATGCCGTTACAGCCAAGCTCGATACTGTGGGGGCATGGTCGAGGTGATCGAGGAGTTCGATGCCGCGGGGGCGTTTCCGGTCGAAGGCGAGCGCCTCTCGCTCGGCGTCGCCGCCCGCCTCTCGCGCTACCTGCAGGTGCTGACCCAGGCGCGGAAGATGGGGCGGGAGACGATCTCCTCGCAGGAGCTCTCCGAGTACACCCACATCAACCCAACCCAGATCCGCCGCGACCTCTCCGGCTTCGGCAAGTTCGGCAAGCGCGGCGTCGGCTACAACGTCGACTCGCTGGTCTCGGAGATCCGCAAGATCCTCCGCACCTCCGGCCAGCACAACATCGCCCTCTTCGGCGCCGGCAACCTCGGCCAGGCGATCGCCACCTCTTCGATCTTCGCCGACCACGGCTTCCAGGTGGTCGCGGTCTTCGACTCGGACCCGGGCGTCGTCGGCAACCCGATCGGCGAGCTGACGGTCCGCGACATCGGCGACCTGCCCGCCGTCGTCTCCGAGGAGGAGATCGTCGTCGGCGTCCTCGCGGTGCCGGCAGAGGCTGCGCAGGACGTCGCCGACCGGCTCGTCAAAGCGGGCGTGAAGATCATCTTCAACTACTCCGAGCAGCTGCTGCAGGTGCCGCCGGAGGTGACGGTCCACACCTCGAGCCCGGCTGTCGACCTGCTCTACGCGCTCTACTTCTACCTGGCCTAGGTCTCGATTTTGCCCCTGGACCTCGACCTCGCCCGCGAGACGTTCGATGCCTCGCAGGACTTCACGATCGGGCTCGAGGAGGAGTTCGCGATCGTCAACCCGCGGACGCTGGAGCTGGAGCACCGCTTCGAGGACGTGATGGCGGGCTGCCAGCGCGACGAGGTGCTGGCAGAGGCGGCGGCAGGCGAGCTGATCGCCTCCGAGGTGGAGATCCGCTCCGGGCGCTCGCAGACGTTCGCCGAGGCGGTCGAGCGCCAGCGCGAGCGGCGGACGCGGCTCTTCGAGGTCGTCGGCGGGCTGGGGCTGGGTCTGGCGGCGATGGGGACGCACCCCTGGGCGAACTACCTCGACCAGCGGATCATCGACACGCCGCACTACAACCGCCTCCGCAACGAACTCGGCTGGGTCGCGCAGCGCAACAACACCTGGAGCCTGCACCTGCACATGGGGGTGCGGGGGGCCGATCGCGCGATCGCCGTCTGCGACCGCCTGCGGGAGCTGCTGCCGCTGCTGCTGGCGGCCTCGGCCAACTCGCCCTTCCTCGACCGCCGCGACAGCGGCCTGCACAGCGTCCGCACCGAGATCTTCACCCGCACCTTCCCGCGCTGCGGCGTCCCCTCGCCCTTCGGAGATTGGGCGACGTATGCCGGCTTCGTCGGCGACCTCGAGCGCTTCGGCTCGGTCGTCGAGTCGACGCAGCTGTGGTGGAGCGTGCGTCCCCACCACAGCTTCGGCACCGTCGAGGTGCGGATCTGCGACGCGCAGACCCGCGGCGACGACTCCTTCGCCCTGGCCGGGCTGATCGCCGCCTGCATCGCCCAGGCCGCGCTCGATTACGACGAGCACGGCTACGACGGCAAGGGGGCGCCGCTGGCCGGCCGCGAGATCGAGGAGAACCTCTGGCGGGCGATCCGCTACGGCGCCGGCGGGCGGATGATCGATTGGCGGCGTGGGGAGGAGGTGCCGACTCGATCGCTGCTCGAGCAGGCGGTCGTTTGGACCGAGCCGGCGCGGGCCCAGCTCGGGATCGACCTCTCGCTGCCGGAGCGAAACGGCGCCCAGCGGGCGCGGGAGGCGCTCGACTCCGGGGTCTCGATCGAGGACATCTACCGCGACGCGGTGGCCGAGACGCGGCGCACCTACGCCGGCGCCGGGCACGCCTCCGAGCGCGCCTGATCTACAGCCTGGGGTTGGCAATCCGCTCCCCGAGCGGGTCTCAACGCGCTTTCGCCGCCGTCGTCTATAGACTCCCGCGCCGCCCAAACCACCGGAGGAATAGGAACTTTGACCGACTTTCTGACCGATTACGGCGTGGTGGTTGCGCTCGTCTGCGCTGCCGCCGCCGTTGTCTATGGACTCATCGTCACCCAGCGACTGCTCGCGAAGCCCGCGGGCAACGATCGCATGCGGGAAATCTCAGGCGCAGTGCAGGAAGGCGCACAGGCCTACCTCAACCGCCAGTACACGATCATCGCCGCCCTGGCGCTGCCGATCGCGGTCCTGCTGCTGGTCCTGCAGAACTGGGAAACCGCTGTCGGCTTCCTGATCGGGGCCGTCCTCTCCGGCGCCACCGGCTTCATCGGGATGAACGTCTCGGTGCGGGCGAACACGCGCGTCGCCGAGGCTGCCCGCGGTGGAGTGCCACCGGCGCTTGACGTCGCCTTCAAGGGCGGCTCGGTCACCGGCCTGCTCGTCGTCGGCCTGGCGCTGCTCGGCGTCGCCGGCTACTACGGGTTCCTGATCCTCATCGGCAGCACCGACAAGGAGGCCGTCGACGCGCTGATCGGCCTCGGCTTCGGTGGCTCGCTGATCTCGGTCTTCGCCCGCCTCGGCGGCGGCATCTTCACCAAGGCCGCCGACGTCGGCGCCGACCTCGTCGGCAAGGTCGAGGCCGGGATCCCCGAGGACGATCCCCGCAACCCGGCCGTGATCGCCGACAACGTCGGCGACAACGTCGGCGACTGCGCCGGCATGGCCGCCGACCTGTTCGAGACCTACGCGGTCACCTCGGTCGCCGTGATGCTGCTCGGCGTCCTCACCTTCAACGGCGACTTCGCCCGCGAGGTCGCGATCTACCCGCTGGTCATCGGCGGCGTTGCGATCATCGCTTCGATCATCGGCGCGCTGGTGGTGCGGACCAAAACCGACCGCGTCGAGGGCGCCCTCTACCAGGGCGTGATCCTCGCTGGGCTGATCTCGATCGCGGCCTTCTACCCGGTCACGGACTGGCTGATGAGCGATGCGGTGAAGCTCGGCTTCGCCAACGCCGCTGCCGATGCGGTCAGCGTCGGCGACCTCTGGCTCTGCGCGGTAATCGGCGTCGCGGTCACGGCGCTGCTGTTCGTGATCACCGAATTTTATACGTCGACCCGGTTCCGGCCGGTGAAGTCGATTGCCCAGGCCTCGGAGACGGGGCACGCGACGAACATCATCCAGGGGCTCGCCCAGGGCTACCAGTCGACCGCCGCTCCGGCGCTCGTCATCGCCCTCGCGATCCTTGCCGCCAACGAGCTTGCCGGAATCTACGGCATCGGCATCGCCGTGATGGCGCAGCTCTCGCTCTGCGGCCTGATCGTCGCCCTCGACGCCTTCGGGCCGATCACCGACAACGCCGGTGGCATCGCGGAGATGGCGGAGCTGCCGGAGGACGTCCGCAACGTCACCGATCCGCTCGACGCGGTCGGCAACACCACCAAGGCCGTGACCAAGGGCTACGCGATCGGCTCCGCCGCCCTGGCGGCGCTGGTGCTGTTTGCCGCCTTCAAGAGCGAGCTCGCCGACGAGGCGCCCGCCGGCTTCGACCTCAACAGCCTCTTTAACCTGAGCAGCCCGGACGTGCTGATCGGGCTGATCATCGGTGGCATGATGGTCTACCTGTTCGCGGCCTTCGCGATCGAGTCCGTCGGCCGTGCCGGCGGCCAGGTGGTCGAACAGGTTCGCGAGCAGTTCCGCGAGCACCCCGGGATCATGGAGGGGACCGAAAAGCCCGAGTACGGGAAAACGGTCGCCATCGTCACCGCCGCTGCGCAGAAAGAGATGATCCTGCCGGCGTTGATCCCGATCATCGTCCCGGTGATCGTCGGAGTCCTCAGCGTCGACGCGCTCGGCGGCCTCCTGATCGGCGTCATCGTCGTCGGCCTCTTCGCCGCGATCAGCATGACCGCCGGCGGCGGCGCCTGGGACAACGCGAAGAAGCTGATCGAGGACGGCGCCCACGGCGGCAAAGGCTCGCCGGCGCACGAAGCCTCGGTAACGGGCGACACGGTCGGCGATCCCTACAAGGACACGGCCGGCCCGGCGATCAACCCGATGATCAAGGTCGCGAACATCGTCGCGATTCTGATCATCCCGATCGTCAAGTTCTAGGAAGGCGGCGGCGAGGCCCCTCGCCCGCCCCTGGCACCGTCGGGTCGGCTGCAAAGCTGCGCCCGGCGGTGTCCTCACCAGCCTGAATAGCTCTGCTATTCAGGCTGGCTGCGTCCTGGCCGTGCTTGCTTTTCGCTCGCCCCGCCGGCACCAGTTGCGTGCGAGTGACCTCACCGCCGCCGGGGGTTTGAATCAGACGATGCCGCCGCGGGGTGGGTCTAGCCAGGGCGGGAGGATGCGCGGGTCGTCGCTGCCCTCCGACTTGGTCTCGCGGGTTTCGGTGTTGGTGGGTGGTTTGGCCGGTGGCAGGTTGATCTTGGCCACCTGCCACTCGCCGTCTTTGTTCTGGACAGGTACCCAGCGGTGGGTCTCACGGTCGGGGTGCCTCGCACCGCTCTTTCGCTTCCTGCTCGTTCATCAGAGCCTCTCTTCCCGCTCGTTCATCTCTTGAAGAGTAGATCCGCTTCGGCCCGGGCCACAACACCCTCTACTTGCTGCGTGGAGGGTGTTGTGGCCCGGGCTTGTTAGCGTCCCGCGTGTGCGGAGGCCGATTCGAGCTCTGACCTATCCGCTGCGGCGCTGGCCGCGGCTGGCAAAGGCCGCCATCGGTGGCGCCGTTGCGCTGGTGCTCGTGATCGCGGCGGCGAACCTCTACGTGCTCTTGTCCGGCGGCAACTCGACCTCCGAGGTCGCGGATGTGCCGAAGACCGAAGTCGCCATTGTTCCCGGCGCTCTCGTAGAGCCCGATGGCGATCTGAGCGCGATGCTGGCGGATCGGGTCGAGCAGGCTTCGCGGCTCTGGCACGCGGGCAAGGTGGAGAAGATCCTCGTCTCCGGCGACCACGGGACTTGGCGCTACGACGAGCCGGACACGATGCGCAAGGCTCTGGTCCGGGACGGGGTGGCGCCGGAAGACGTTTTCGAGGACCACGCGGGCTTCGACACCTGGGCGACGATGGTGCGGGCGCGGCAGATCTTCGGCGTCGACGAGGCGGTCGTGATCACCCAGGGGTTCCACATGCCGCGGGCGCTGTACCTGGCCGATGAGGCCGGGATCGAGGCCACCGGCCTCACCGCCGACCTGCACCATTGGGGCTACCAGGGGCGCAAGAGCAGCGTCCGCGAGGTCCTCTCGCGCGTCAAGGCCGTCGCCGACGTCACTCTCGACACCCAGGCTATGGCGGGCCCGAGGATCCCGATCGCGACCACCGACGGCCGCGAAAGCTGGGGACCGGAGCCTCCGGCGGGGACGCCGCCCGCCGGATCGCCCGCCGGCTGAATGCCGTGTCGAGTTTGTCTCCCTATGCGAGACAAAGTCGACACTGGAATCTGAACGCTTCAGCAGCTCGCGAGTGAGTTGGCGTAGAAGCGCAGGTAGGCGGGCCAGTGGCGGCTCCAGTAGTCGCCGTCGTGGCCGCCGTCCCAGGTGTGGGCGCTGAGGTCGGCGCTGTCGTCGCGCAGGTAGCTGACGAAGCCTTCGTCGTAGACGCGGAAGGGGTCCTCGTCGCCGTAGTCGTTCCAGACCCGCATCCCCTCGAAGGCGTCGGGGTTGCCGCGGGTCATGCCGACGACGTCGTTGCGGTTGAAGTCGGCGGCGCTGTCGAAGGCGCCCGGCGCCGTTTCCGCGCCCTCGAACCAGAGCGCGGGGGAGTGGCCGCCGACGGCGCAGAACCGCCGCGGATGCAGCAGCGCCAGGTCGTAGGCGCCGAACCCGCCCATCGAGATGCCGCCGATCGCGACCAGATGCGGATCGGTTCCGAAGCGCCGTTCCACCGCCGGGATCACCTCCCGCATCACGTACCTGCCCCAGTCGCCTTCCCGTCGGTCGTGCCAGTAGCTGTGGTCGCCGCCGTCGGGGAAGGCGACGATCGGCGCTTTGCGGCCCAGCTTCGCCAGCCCCTCGAACACCGCCTCGTTGCCGACGAAGGTCTCGCCGGATCCGCCGCGGCCATGGAGGAAGACGAGCAGCGGGCGGTGACCTCGCGGCCTCGTCTTTGACGGCACCACCACGTTGACGCCCAGCTCGCGCCCAACCGCCTGGCTCCGGACGTCCACATGCACCACCCGCGCTCCGTGCTGGTCGGCGGGGGCGAAGAGCGTCGCGGTGAGGGCAAGGTAAACGGTGGCGGTCGCGATCACTGCAAGGACCATAAGCGCCACCCTCCGGCGCCTGCGCTCCTGATCAGTCGGTAGTGTTTTGCCCATGCGGGGGATCCTGGCTTGCCTGTCGGCGGTTCTCGGGCTGCTGCTCTTGCCGGCGGCGGCGATGGCCGTTCCGCCCGGTAACGATGACTTCGAAAACGGGCAGGTGCTCAGCGGCACCTTGCCGATCGCCGAAACCGGTACCAACCTGGAAGCGACGAAAGAGCCTGAAGAGCCGTCGCTCGGTTACATCACCGCCACCCACAGCGTCTGGTACGAGTGGGAAGCCACCGTCAGCGGCTTCGTCACCGTCAACACCTGCGGCAGCCTCATCAACCCGATCATCGGGGTGTATACCGGCAGCGCGGTCAACGCACTCACTCAGGTGGCGGGTGCCTTCGCCACCCGGGGCCCGGAATGTCCCGGATTCGATGGCGAAGCGGTCACCTTCAAAGCCACCAGCGGCACCACTTACGAGATCCTCGTCGACGGCGTCGCCGCTTTTTGGGGGGGTGACCAGGGATCGTTCAACCTCGAAATCCTGCAGACGCCCGTGCCCGCCAACGACGATTTCGCCGACGCCGAGGTGCTGAACGGCGACTGGTTCAGCCCGGATGTCTGGACCGCCGGTACGGAAGGGTTTACCTGGAATGCGACCAAGGAGCCCGGGGAGCCCGCGCATGCGGGCGATCCAGGAGGCGCATCCGTCTGGTACTCCTTCGACCCGCCCTTCTCGGGCGTCTTCATCGCCCAGGCGTGCGGGCGCTTCGAAAAATCCGTGCTCGGGGTCTACACCGGCAGTTCCGTCGGTGCCCTGACCGAGGTCGCAGCCGACGGCCGCAGCTGCAGCTTCACGCTGTTCACCGCCGCTGCCGGGACGACCTACAGGATCGCGGTCGACGGCCGGTTCGACAGCGGCTCGGGATCCCCGTTGATGGGGGCGATCTCGGTCGGCGTGCTCTGGCAGCGCCCGCCGTTCGTCGAGCCCGAAAGGGAAAAGCCGATAGCCGAACTGTCCGAAGCTCAGACGCAGATCACCAAAAAGGTCGTTCGGCTCAGGGATCGCAGCGTCACCTTCTACTTCGGCTCCAGCGCCGAAACCCCCGGCTTCTCGTGCACCCTCGACAAACGCGAATCCACGCGGTGCAGGCCGCCGAGGACCTACCGGCACCTGAAACCGGGCCGGCATGTCTTCCGGGTCGCCTCGGTGGGGCGCAACCAGGGCTGGGACTTCACGCCGGCAGAAATCAAGTTTCGGATCCCGAAGCCGAAGCCGCGCCGCTAGTCGCTGCGCCGACCCGGCGCGCAGGCGAGGAGTAGGGTCGCGCTCGCCGTGACCGAGAACTGGATCAACGTCTGGGACGCCGAACGCGAGGGTCTGGAGCAGCTCGAGCAGGGCCCGCGCGATTACTTCGCCGGCGGCGCCGGCGATGAGCTGACGCTACGGGAGAACGTCGCCGCCTGGGGGCACTGGCGGCTGCGGCCGCGGGTGCTGAACGACGTCCGTGAGGTATCGACCGCGACGGAGGTGCTGGGCAAGCCGGTCGAGATGCCGGTCCTCGTCGCCCCGGTCGCCTACCAGCGGATGGCGCACCCCGAAGCCGAGAGCGGGATGGCGGCCGGCGCCGCGGACGCCGGCACGGTGATGTGCCTCTCGACGCTCTCGACCACCCGCCCCGCCGAGGTCGCCGCCGCCGCACCCGGGGGCCGGCACTGGTTCCAGCTCTACGCCTTCAAGGACGCCGGGGTGACGCGGGCGCTGATGGACGAGGCGATCGACGCCGGCTTTGAGGCGATCGTCGTCACCGCCGACGCCCCGCCCGGCGGCAACCGCGAGCGCGACCGCCGCAACCGCTTCACGCTGCCGAAGGAGCTGGGGACGCCGAGCCTGACTGCCGCGACCGGCGGCGAGGAGGCGCTGACGATCGAGCAGACCTTCGCGCTGATGAACCACGCCCTCACCTGGGCCGACGTCGCGGGCCTCGCCGCCGAGTGCAGCCTCCCCGTCTTCGTCAAGGGGGTGCTCACCGCCGAGGACGCGTCCCTCGCCCTCGAGCACGGCGCCACCGGCGTCGTCGTCTCCAACCACGGCGGCCGCCAGCTCGACCGCTCGCTCGCCACCGCCGACGCCCTGCCGGAGATCGCCGAAGCGCTCGGCGGGCGCGCCACCGTTCTCGTCGACGGCGGCATCCGCCGCGGCATCGACGTCGCCACCGCGCTGGCCCTCGGCGCCGACGCGGTACTCGTCGGCCGCCCCACCCTCTGGGGCCTCGCCGCGGGTGGCCGGGAGGGCGTCGCGGCCGTCCTCGGGCTGCTGCGGGCAGAGCTCGAGCTGACCCTCGGGCTCTGCGGCTGCGCCTCGCCCGCGGAGCTGACTGCCGCGCACGTGCGAAGCGCCCCGATCACGTCCGTATATTCGGTCTGAGTGACCGGTTCTCGTTCCTCATAGATGGCCCAGCGAATCCCCAGAGACGAATCGCTGAGCCGCGTCCACGGCGTCGGAGCGCTGTTCTCCGCCGCTTACGGCAACGTCGGCTCCTCGATCTACTACGCGCTCGGCGTCACCGCCGCCTTCGCCCTCGGGCTGACGCCGGTCGCCTTCGTCATCTCCGGCCTGATCTTCGCCGCCACCGCTGCCACCTACGCCGAGGCGACCGTGATGTTCCCAGAGGCGGGCGGCTCCTCCAGCTTCGCCCGCCACGCCTTCAACGAGCTGGTCAGCTTCGTCGCCGCCTGGGGGCAGATGCTCAACTACACGATCACGGTCGCGATCTCGGCCTTCTTCGTGCCCCACTACCTGGCCGTCTTCTGGCCCTGGCTGGGGGACAGCCCTGGCGACATCATCGGCGGCGCCGTGCTGATCGTCGGCCTCGCCCTGATCAACATCCGCGGCACCGAGGAGTCGGCGAAACTGAACCTGATCCTCGCCGTCGCCGACCTGGCGACGCAGGTGATCCTGGTCGGGATCGGCCTCGTCCTCGTCCTCAGCCCGGACGTCCTCGTCAACAACGTCCACCTCGGGGTGGCGCCGACCTGGAGCGACTTCCTGCTCGGGATCGCGGTCGGGATGATCGCCTACACCGGGATCGAGACGATCTCCAACATGGCCGAGGAGGCCAAAGACGCGGCCCGGACGATCCCCCGCAGCGTCGGCCTCACCGTGGTCGCGGTCCTCGGCCTCTACCTGCTGATCCCGATCGTCGCCCTCTCGGCGATGCCGGTCACCCAGGACGCCGCCGGCCACTACGCGACCGAGCTCGGCTCCAAATTCGCCGACGACCCGATCCTCGGCATCGTCGAGAACCTCGGCCTCGCCAGCGTCCCGACCGAAATCCTCCGCTACTACGTCGGCATCCTCGCGGCGGTCATCCTCCTGATCGCCACCAACGCCGGCCTGATCGGCGTCTCCCGCCTCACCTACTCGATGGGCCAGCACCGCCAGCTGCCCGAGGGGCTGCGGCAGGTCCACCCGAAGTACCGCACCCCCTACATCGCGATCCTGATCTTCTCCGTCATCGCGATCATCACCCTGCTGCCGGGGCAGACCGACTTCCTGGCGACGATGTACTCGTTCGGGGCGATGCTCTCGTTCACCATCGCCCACGTCGCGGTGATCCAGCTGCGCCGCAATAACCCCGACGTCGAGCGGACCTGGAAGCCGCCCTTCAACTTCCGCGCCTTCGGGGTCGAGGTGCCGCTGAGCGCCGTCCTCGGCGGCCTCGGCACCTTCATCGCCTGGCTGGTGGTGATGGCGCTGAACCCGCGCACCCTGGTCGTCGGGCTCGGCTGGATGGCGCTGGGGATCGCCGTCTACGTCCTCTACCGCCGCAACCAGGGCCTGCCGCTGACCGAGACGGTGAAGGTCGTGTTGCCGGAGCCGCTCGGGGTCGAGGAGGTCGAGTACCGAAGCATCCTCGTCGCCTTCGAGGACGACGACGCCTTCTCGCCGGAGATGGTGGCGACGGCGGTCAAGCTCGCCTCCAAGCGCCGCCGCGGGATCCACGTCCACTCGATGATGACCGTGCCGACCAACCTGCCGCTGAACGCGCAGATGCCCGAGGCCGAAGACGACGCCCAGCGCAAGATCGAGGAGGCGAAGCTGATCGGCGGCCGGCGCGTGACCGGCCACGTCGCCCGGGTGCGGCCGGGGCAGGCGGGCTACTCGGTCGCCGACGAGGCGGCGGAGATCAAGGCGGCGGCGATCGTCGTCGGCCTCCGCTACCGCAACGGCGTCCCGCTCTACGACAAGACCCTGCAGACGGTTCTCGGCGAGCGGCCCTGCCGGGTGATCGTCGTCTCCGACCCGACCGACAAGCCGACGACGGCGCCGGGCGCGGCCCTGGCGGAGGCGCGATGAGCGGCGAGCGGCTCTACCACGGCGCCACCCGCGCCTTCTCGCTCGCCTTCCTCGCGATCGGGCTGATCGTCCTCGTCGTCACCCTCGCCAACGGCGGCGGCCCCGCCTCGATGGGCTTCCTGCTCGGCATCGCCTTCCTCCTCGTCGGCGCCGGCCGGCTTTGGATCGCGTCGAAGGGCGGGCGATGAGCACGCCGGGGAGCGGCGACGGCGCGCGCCCGCCACGCCCCCAGGAGCCGAGCTCCGAACGGATCCTGATGCGGGGCCTCGGCGTCCCGGCGCTCTTCGCCGCGGCCTACTCGGCGGTCGGCTTCTCGATCTACTTCTCGCTCGGCGTCGTCGCCGACCGCGGCCTCGGCCTGACGCCGCTGATCTTCCTCGCCGCCGGCCTCCTCTTCGGCCTCACCACGCTCTCCTACGTCGAGGGCGGGGCGTTGTTCCGCGAGCGCGGCGGCTCCTCGACCTTCGCCCGCCACGCCTTCAACGAGCTGATCGCCTTCATCGCCGGCTGGGCGATCCTGATCGATTACCTGATCGTGATCGCCCTGGCGGCGCTCTCGGTGCCGCACTACCTGGAGCCGGTGACCGGGGACTTCGCCAGCCCCGGCTGGGAGGTCGGGATCGCCGCGGCGGTGATCGTCTTCGTCTGCGCTCTGAACATCCTCAACGTCACCGGCCGCGAGCGGCAGCGCTCGCTGACCCTGCTGGCGCTCGCCGACCTCGGCCTGCAGCTGGCGGTGATCGTCGTCGGCGCCCTCGTCGTGATGCACCCCGACCGGCTCACCGCCGAGCTCAACCTCTTCTCCGACCCCAGCTTCCGCGACGTCGTCTACGCCGCTGTCGTCGCGATGCTGGCCTACGCCGGGATCGAGGCCGCCTCCGATCTCGCCCCGGAGATCGACGTCAGCCGCGAGGACCTGCGCCGGGTGACGAGCGTCGGGGCGCTCGGCGTCCCCCTCGTCTATGCCGGGATGGCGGCGATCGCGCTGATGGCCGTGCCCGTGGTCGGCGGCCCGGACGGGCCCCACACCGCGCTCGGCGACGAGTTCGTCGAGGAGCCGGTGCTGGGGGTGGTCTCCGCCTTCGAACCGGCGTGGGTGGCGACGACGATGGAATGGCTGGTCGCCTTGGTGGCGACCCCGGTCCTGATCTGGGCCGCCAGCACCTCGATGCTCGGCGTCTCCCGCCACATCTACACCCTGGCGATCAACCGCCAGATCCCCAGCTGGCTCGGCAAGCTGCACCGCCGCACGGCGACGCCCTACGTCGCGATCGTCCTCAGCGGCCTGATCGCGATCGGCCTCGTCATCCCCACCAACGTCAAGCTGCTGGCCGGGATCTACGCCTTCGGGGCGACGCTGGCGATCACGATCGCCCACCTCTCGATCATCCGCCTACGGGTCTCCCAGCCCGACAAACGGCGCCCGTTCAAGATCCCGTTCGGCTTTGCCTGGGGCCATGCGGAGGTGCCGCTGCCGGCGGTCTTCGCCGCGGTGGTCAGCGCCCTCGCCTTCCTCAGCGTCCTCGCCTACCACTCGACCGCGCGCTGGGTCGGGCTCGGCTGGATGGCCTTCGGCCTCACCTTCTACGTCGTCTACCGCAAGGTCTTTGAGGGGACGACGCTGACCAAGCGCGTAACCGTGACCGAGCGGGCGCTGACCAAGCAGGTCCCGGAGATCGAATTCACCAACATCCTCGTCCCCGTCTTCGGGACCAGGTTCGACGACGACATCGTCGCCACCGCCGGGCGCCTGGCGGCTGCCGACGCCGGCACGCGGAAGGCTGGGCACGATCCGCGGCTCGACCTCGTCTACGTGATCGAAGTGCCGCTGACGCTGCCGCTCGACGCGAAGCTGCCGAAGGAGCGCGAGGAGCAGGCGCGGCGGGCGCTGGAGCGGGCGCGCGAGGTGGGGGAGGAGTACGAGGACGTCGAGGTGACGACCGACGTCATCCGCGCCCGTAAGGTCGGGGCCGGCATCCTCGAGGCGGCCCGCCGCAGCAACGCCGAGGCGATCGTGATCGGCGGCGAGCCGCCGAGCAGGATCCGCGGCGGCGGCGTCCTCGGGGGCATCGGCGCGGCGAAGCCGGAGGAGATCGGGTCGGCTACCGAGTACGTGCTGAAGAAAGCCCCCTGCCGGGTCCTGCTCACCGCTCCGCCGGAACCCGAGTAGGCGAACCGCCCGTCTAGTATCCGCCCAATGTTCGTTCTGATCGTGGGATGCGGCCGAGTCGGCTCCTCGGTGGCAAGGGCGATGCTCCGCGAGGGGCATCAGGTCTCCTGCCTCGACGAGGACCCCGAGTCCCACGCCCGGCTCGAGGTCGGCCTCGAGAAGAGCTGGGAGGACCTCGGCGGCCAGTTCACGGTCGGCGCCGGCCTGGAGACCGAGGCCCTGGAGGCCGCCGGGATCGAGAACGCCGACGTCTTCATCGCCTCCACCGACGGCGACAACACCAACATCGTCATCTCCCAGATCGCCCAGCGCCGCTACGAGGTCCCGACCGTGATCGCCCGCGTGCTCGACCCGCTGCGGGCCGAGTGGTACCAGCGCCAGGGCCTGAACACGGTCTGCCCGACCCGCGTCGCGATCGACCTGCTCGAGGGCGAGGTCCGCAACGCCGCCGGCCGCGGCGGCTCCACCGACGACACGCCGGCAGCGGCGTAGGGGAGGGCGGCAGGGCATGTACATCATCGTCGTCGGCGCGGGGAAGGTGGGGTGGAACCTGGCGCGCGAGCTGCTCGACAAAGGCCACGAGGTGACCCTGATCGAGAACGACCGCCGCCGCTACCTGACCGTCGAGCAGGAGCTCGAGCACAACGTCTCCTACGGCGACGCCTCCGAGCTCTGGGTGCTGGAGCGGGCCGGGATCCAGCGCGCCGACATGGTGATCGCGGTCACCGGCGACGATGAGGACAACATGCTGATCTGCCAGGTCGCGAAGGAGAAGTACCTCGTCGACCAGATCATCGCCCGCGTCAACAACCCGCGCAACCGGCGCCACTTCGACCTGCTCGGGATCAAACCCTCGGTCTCGGCGACCGATCTGATCCTGCGCCTGCTCGAGCACGAGGTGCCCGAGTACGGCCTCGTCCACCTGCTCGACCTGCAGGAGGAGCAGCTGGAGATCATCGAGATGCTGCTCGGGAAAGACTCCGGCGTGACCGGCCGCCGCGTCGGCGACCTGCAGATGCCCGAAGGCAGCCTGCTGATCTCGGTCCTGCGCGAAGGCAAGGGCTTCGTCCCCAACGCCGACACCGTCCTCCAGGAAGGCGACGAGATCCTTGCCGTGCTCGACCCGGGCAAAGAGGAGGACCTGAAGGTTCTCTTCGGCCCCGAGGGCAACGGCAACGGCGCTGGCGGCGGGTAAGACCGCCGCGAAGGCGGACGCTAAAGAGGCACGTATGGCCGATCGCGAAGTCGACTTCCTGCTGATCGGGGGAGGCATGGCCTCCGCCCACTGCGCCGCCGAGCTGCGCCGGCGCGGCTCGGAGGGCTCGATCCTGCTGGTCGGGCGGGAGCCCGAGCCGCCCTACGAACGGCCGCCGATCTCGAAGGAGTACCTGCGCGGCGACGCCGGCCGCGAGGACGCCCACGTCAACCGCGGCCGCTCCTGGTACGAGGAGAACGGGGTCGAGCTGCTGACCGGCAAGAACGTGATGGGTCTGGACCTGGAGGCGAGGACGGCGAAGATCCAGGGCGGGGAGGAGGTCGGCTTCGGCAAGGCTCTGCTGGGGACGGGAGCGATGGTCAACATCCTCCGCGTCGAGGGGGCCGAGAACGAGGGCATCCACTACCTGCGCGCTTTCGGCAACGCTGACGCCATTCGCGCGGATGCCGGGACGGCCAGCCATGTTGTTTTAGTCGGCGGCAGCTACATCGGCTGCGAGGTCGCCGCCTCGCTGACCGCGCAGGGGAAGAAGTGCACGATCGTCGCGATGGAGGACGTTGCGCTCTCGCGGACCTTCGGCGAGGACGCGGGGCGCTGGTTCCAGGGCCGGCTCGAAGAGCACGGGGTGACCTTCCACGGCGGCGAGGCCCTGACCGCCTTCGAGGGCGACGGCCGGGTCAAGGCGGTCCTCTGCGAGAGCGGCCTCGCGGTTGAGTGCGACACGGTCGTCGTCGGCGCCGGGGTGCGGCCGGACGCGATGCTGGCGCAGCGGGCGGGGATCGAGGTCGGCGACGGCGGCATCGTCTGCGACTCCAAGCTCGAGACCTCGGCGCCAGGGGTCTACGCCGCCGGCGACTGCTGCTCGTATGAGAGCGTCGTCCACGGCCGCCGCATCCACGTCGAGCACTGGGACGTGGCAATGCAGCAGGGGATCCACGCCGCGGCCAACATGCTCGGCGCCGACGCCGACTACGAGGTCGTGCCGTACTTCTTCAGCGACCTCGCCGACTGGGCGAGCATGGAGTACGTCGGGCCCGCCTACGAGTGGGACCGCGAGGTCTGGCGCGGCGACCGCGACGGCGGTGAGTTCTCGGTCTGGTACCTGCGGGGCGACCGCGTCGCCGGCTGCCTCAGCGTCGGCCGCTCCGAAGAACTGGCGCAGGCGCGGCAGATGATCGCCGACGGCACGCCCTTCGACTGAGTGCCTTATCCTGAAGAGTGCCGTTGCGGCCTGGTGTAATGGCAGCACACCTCTCTCTGGAAGAGGCAGTCGGGGTTCGAGTCCCTGGGCCGCAGCTTTCCCTGCAAAGGCGTCGAATCCCTTTGCTAGCGTCGCGCCCATGCGGAACACCGGTCAGAAGACGATTCTCCTCGCGCTCGCGGCGCTGGTCGCGCTGCTCATCGCCGGCTGCGGCGGCGGTGACGAGACCGAAACGACGACGACGCCGACGGCCGAAGAACCGGCGGCGCTGACCAAGAACGAGCTGATCACCCAGGGGGACGCGATCTGCGCCGAGGTGAACGCCGCGGTCGGCGCCCTCACCGCCTCGGAAGAATCCGAAGAATCCGCAACCGGAGACAGCGAAAAAGTCGCCAACCTCTACATCGGGATGGTGGAACGGCTGCAGGACCTCGGCGGGCCCGCGGAAGACCCGATCGAATACGCCCCATTCGAAGAAGCGACCGCCGAACTGGGCCAGGTCGAGGCCGACCTCAAGCTCGCTGCCGAACGCGAAGACGTGGCGACGGTGGAAGAAAAAGGCCAGGAAGCAGCCGCCGCCCTCGAAGAGTTCCAGTCGCAGGCAGCTGACTACGGCTTCGAAGACTGCAGCGCCGAACCGGGCCAGCCCCCGGCAGTGGACGGCGGCCCGACCACCGGCGGCGAAGAAATCGAAGGGGGCGTAGAAGAAGAAGGCGGGTTCGAAGTCGAACCCGAATTCGAAGAAGCGGCCCCCGAAGAAGAAATCGTCCCCGAAGAAGAAGTGGCTCCCGAAACGGGAGGCGCCGGCGGCTCTCCGGAAGCACCTGCGCCCGAACCCGAAGCGGGTGGCGAATCAGGCGGAGTCGGCCCCGGCTGATTTCAAACGGTCTTAGGAGGGAGGGAGCGGTACCCCCTCTGCCAAAGACCGTCGCGCAGCTGGGATGAACTTCCGGGTTCAGACGTGACTTCTTGAGCCTTTGTCAGAGGGGGTACCGCTCCCTCTCCCACAGTCACCGATTCTTCGCTCTACGCCGATTGTGAAAAACAGGTCTCGCAAGACCTGTCGTGGAGGCGTGGGGCACCCCTCCCACAAAGGCTCAAGAAGTCACGATGGCGCCCATAGGTACACCCCAGCTGCGCGACGGTCTTTGGGGGAGGGGTGCCCCACGCCTGTACCGCAAGTGCTTCTGCCTCGGATCCGTAGGGCTAGGCAGCTGAGCTATCTGACCAGGCGCCGTAGAGCTTTGAGTAGGGGCCGTTGGCGGCTATCAGCTCGTCGTGGGTTCCCTGCTCGGCGATTTTGCCGTGTTCTAGGACGACGATCTTGCCGGCTCTTCTGATCGTGGAGAGGCGGTGGGCGATGACTATCGCGGTGCGGCCGTGGAGGAGGCGCTCGAGGCCTCGCTCGATCGTTTTCTCGGTGCGGACGTCGACGTTGGAGGTGGCCTCGTCGAGGATGAGGATGCGGGGCTCGGCGAGGAGGGCGCGGGCGAAGGCGACCAGTTGGCGCTGGCCCGCGGAGAGCTGGATGCCGCGCTCGCCGATCTGGGTGTCGAGGCCTTCGGGGAGGGCGGCGACGAACTCGGTGGCGCCGACGGCGGCGATCGCCGCCGCGATCTCCTCGTCGCTTGCCTCCGGCCGGCCGAAGGCGACGTTTTCGCGGACGGTTCCGGAGAAGAGGAAGCCCTCCTGGGGGACGATCCCGAGCTGGCGCCGCAACGCCCGCTGCTGGACGCCGCGGAGGTCGTGGCCGTCTACCCGCACCGTCCCCTTCTGCGGGTCGTAGAAGCGGGCGACGAGCTTGGCGAAGGTCGACTTTCCGGCGCCGGTGGCGCCGACGAGCGCCAGCGTCTGCCCCGGCGGCACGTGGAGGTCGACGCCTTCCAGCGCCCAGGTGCCCTTTGGTCCGTCCCCGTCGTTCTCATCGCCTTCGGCGTAGGAGAACCAGACGCCTTCGAGGTCGATCTCGCCGCGCAGCTCGCCGGGGTCGATCGCGCCCGGCGCGTCGACCATGTCCGGCTTGGTCTCCAGCAGGTCGAAGATCTTGTCCAGCGCCGCCATCCCCTGCTGGTAGGTCGTGTAGAGCTGGGAGAGTTCCTGGATCGGTTCGAAGAAGCGGGTCAGGTAGCCGACGAAGGCGACGACGACGCCGACTTCGAGCGCCCCGTCGATCGCCTGGGTGCCGCCGTAGAGCAGGATCACCGCGGTGCCCACCGCCGCCAGCAGTTCGACCGCCGGGAAGTAGGAGGCGTTGAGGTAGACCGTCTTCATGTTGACGTCGCGGTTCTGTTCGTTGAGGTCGGTCATCGCCGCTACGTGGCGCGACTCCTGGCCGAAGCTGCGCACCACCCGGACGCCGCTGAGCGTCTCCTGCAGGTAGGCGGTGACCGCGGCGATGCGCTCGCGGGTGGCGCGGTAGGTGCCGGCGGAGACGATCCGGAAGACGACGCTCGCCACCGCTAACAGCGGGAAGGTGACGAAGGTGATCAGCGCCAGCTTGACGTCGAGGAAGAGCATGATCACGACGATCCCGACCAGGGTCAGGGTGCTGGAGAAGATCGTCACCAGGCCGTTGGTGACCAGCTGGTTCAGCGCTTCGACGTCGTTGGTCATCCGCGAGATCAGGACGCCGGGGCTGCGGCGGGTGAAGAAACCGATCGACATCGACTGCAGGTGGGTGAAGATCCGCTCGCGCAGGTCCTGCAGCGCCCGCGTCCCGATCCAGCCGACGAGATAGGTCTCCCAGAAGGTGGCGACGGCGTAGAGGACGATGGCGAAGACGAAGGCCGCGACGATCCAGTCGAGCGTGGAGACGTCACCGGCTTCGATGCCGCTGTCGATCGCCTTGCCGAGGAGGTAGGGAGGAGCGAGGGCGGCGCCCGTCTCCAGTATCAGGGCGATGAACATGAGGATCACGCGCCGCCGGTAGGGCCGCAGCAGGCCGATCATCCAGCGCACCTTGCGCGCCCGCTGGTCTTCACCGCGGACCAGCCGCCAGAGGTCGGCGAAGAGCCGGCCGATGCTGCCGATCCTGGCGCCGCCGTTCACAGGCGCGCCACCTCCTCGCGCTCCTCGAGGTCGCGCTGGAGGAAGACCGAGTCGGCGAGGCCGTGCTCGGCGATCTCGCGGTAGAAGCCGCATCCCGCCAGCAGCTCCTCGTGGGTGCCGCGGTCGACGATCGAGCCGCTGTCCATCACGACGATCTCGTCGGCGAGGGAAACGGTGGAAAGGCGATGGGCGATGATGAAGGTCGTCCGCCCGGCCATCGCCTCCCGCAGGCCGGCTTTGATCGCCGCCTCGGTGGTGGCGTCGACCGAGGAGGTGGCGTCGTCGAGGATGAGGATGCGCGGGTCGGCAAGGAGGGCGCGGGCGATCGCGACCCGCTGGCGCTGGCCGCCGGAGAGGGTGAGGCCACGCTCGCCGACCCTGGTCTCATAGCCCTCGGGCAGCTCGCGGATGAAGGGGTCGGCCTGAGCGCGCCGGGCAGCCGCTTCGATCTGCTCGAGCGAGGCATCCTGGTGGGCGTAGGCGATGTTCTCGGCTACCGAGGCGGTGAAGAGGAAGCTGTCGTCGGCGACGAAGGCGATCTGCGAACGCAGCGACTCGATGTCGACGTCGCGCACGTCGGCACCGTCGACCAGCACGGTCCCCTCGCTCGGATCGTAGAGCCGCGCGATCAGGCCGACCAGGCTCGTCTTCCCGGAACCCGACGGTCCCACCAGCGCCACCGTCTTCCCAGCCTCGACGGCCAGGTCGACGTCGGCGAGCGAGGGCGAGCCGCCGTTGTAGCGCAGCGTCACCCCCCGCAGCTCGACGGCGCCGCCGCCCGCCGGCAGCGCCGGCGCACCCGGTGGGCTCTGGATCGCCGGTTCGCGGTCGAGGATTTCGAACATGCGGTTGCCGCTGGCGACCGCCCGCTGGGCCATCCCCAGGGTCATGCCGAGGGAGCGCATCGGCCCGGCGAGCATCGCAACGTAGGTGTAGAAGGCGACGAAGGCGCCGAGGCTGAGGCTGCCGTCGATCACCTCGCGGCCGCCGACCAGCAGCACCAGCGCGATCCCGATTTGCGGCAGCAGCCCGATCAAGGGCGAGAAGAAGGCCTGGACGCGGGTGGTGTAGATGCTCTGGTCGAAGACGCGGGCGACGGCGCGCTGGAAGCGGTGGAGCTGGTGTTCCTCGCGGGCGAAGGCCTTGACGATGCGGATTCCGGAGACGTTCTCCTCCGCCTCGGCGGTCAGTTCGCCGATCCGCTGCTGCACCTCCTGCTGGGCCGGGCGGGAAATCTGGCTGTATTTCGTCGCGGCGACGATTACAAACGGAGCCGGGATCAGCGCCACCAGCGCCAGCAGCGGGTTGATCGCGATCATCACCACCGCCGCCAGGGTGATCGTCAACAGGTTCTGGGTGATGAAGATCAGCCCGTAGCCGAGGAAGAAGCGGATCGACTGCAGGTCGACGGTCGCCCGCGACATCAGCTGCCCCGTCTGCTGTGAGTCGAAGAAGCCGAGATCGAGCCGCTGTAGGTGGGCGTAGAACTGCTGGCGCAGGTCGAATTCGACTGCTAGCGACACCTTGCCGGCAACCACCCGCCGTACCACCGTCAGCCCCAGCCGCAGGATCCCGGCACCGACGATCGCCAGTGCCAGCGGCAGCAGGTCCGGTTGGTTTCCGTCCCTGACAGCGTTGACCGCTTCGCCGATCAGCCAGGGAATCAGCACAGTCATCCCCATCGCCGCCCAGGCAAACGCCAGCGAGCCCCAAAGCTGCACCCGGTAAGGGCGCAGAAATCCCATCAAGCGGCGGTAAGTACGCACCTAGCCACTATACAAAGTGAAGTAAAGGGTTATTCCAAGCGCGCCGCGGCCTTGGCGCTGGGGACTTTGCCGTCGGGGCAGGGTTTCGGGCCCTTGTTGTGGCGGGGGAGGATCTGGAAGTTGGTGACGTCGTGGAAGGCGGTGGCGGTGCCGCTGTTCTGGGCGAGGTTGACGATCAGGCGGTAGAAGCCGGGCGGGAGGCCGTGGTAGAAGATCGCCGGCCTGGTGGCGGGGGAGTAGCTGCCGGCAGAGCCGATCAGCTCGGCGAGGACGCCGTTGGGGCCGGCGTAGGCGGCGTAGTCGAAGGAGCGGCCGACCAGGCGGCCTTTGCCGACGGGGCTGTTGATCGCGTCTTCGAGTTTCTTCGGTTCGACGCAGTCGGGGACCCGCTTGAGGCTGAAGCGCAGGTGGCCCTCGCCCAGCTGCGGTTCGCGGCCGAGCTGGCGCGGCGCCAGCTGGAAGTTCTCCACCGCGACCTTGACGACGACGGCGTGGCTGGTCTGGCGGGCGCCGTTGCGGGGGGAGATGATTTCCACCGACGGGGCGCCGGGAACCGCTTCTTCGGCCTCTGCCGGCTCGGCTGACTGCTTGCCGCCGAAGACCAGCGCCAGCGCCACGGCGACGGCGGCCAGGGCGACGGCTGCAACGGTTGCGCTCCTCGTTCGCATCGGCCGGGAAGACTACGCGGAAGCGGGCGGGCGCCTGCCCTCTCGCTAGCCTGTCCCGTTCGCGATGACGCCTGCCTCCGAACTTGCCTACCGCATCGGCGCCGCCGCCCGCCACTCCGCCAACTGGGTCCAGCTGCTCAAGTTCGGCCTCGTCGGCGGCAGCGGCTACCTGATCAACCTCGCCGTCTTCGTCATCCTCGCCGGCAGCCTCGGCATCCACCACGTGGCCGCCGCGATCGGCGCCTTCGCCGTCGCCGTCACCAACAACTTCCTCTGGAACCGCCACTGGACCTTCGGCCCCGGCGACGGCCCGGCCCACTTCCAAGCGGCCCGCTTCTTCACCGTAAGCCTCGCCTCCCTGGCCCTCAACATCGCGGTCCTGCAGCTCTTGCTTTCCACCGGCGCCACCGGAGAGCTAACCGCCCAGGCGATCGCCGTCGCCGCCGCGATGCCCTTCAACTTCGTCGGAAACAGGCTCTGGACCTTCGCCTAGCGCCCTTCACAGCTCAGTTAGCCTTGGCTGGATGAGCGATAGCAGGAAGAACTACGACCCGCAGGCGATCGAGGCTGCCCGCCAGCAGGCCTGGGAGCAGCGCGGCGACTTCGCCGCGCCGAAGCCCGAGGACGGCCAGGAGCGCGTTTACATCAAGCCGTCGAGCCCCTTCACCTCGGGCAACCTGCACATGGGCCACGTCCGCGACTACTCGATCGGCGACGCCTACGCCCGCTTCCGCCGCGGCCGCGGCGACGCCGTCCTCTTCGGCTTCGGCTTCGACGCCTTCGGCCTCCCGGCCGAGCTGGCGGCGATCGAGCGCCAGGAGCCGCCGGCCGAGTGGGTGGCCGAGTGCGGCGAGCGGATGCTCGGGCAGATGCGGCGCCTCGGCTTCTCCTTCGACTACGACCGCGTCTTCTACAGCTCCGACGAGAGCCAGTACCGCTGGTCGCAGTGGCTCTTCCTCACCCTGCTCGAGCACGACCTGATCTACCGCGCCGACGCCACCGTCGACTGGTGCGACACCTGTCAGACCACCCTCGCCTCGATCCAGGTCGAGGACGGCCGCTGCTGGCGCTGCCACAACGAGGTGCGGCTGATCCGGCGGCCGACCTGGTTCCTGCGGATCACCCCCTACCTGGAGGAGAACGACCGCAACACCGAGCAGCTCGCCGCGAGCGGCAAGTGGGACGAGCTCTCGCTCGCAACCCAGCGCTACATCCTCGGCCGCGCCGACGGGGTCGAGGTCGACCTGCAGGCGGGCGACGGCCGCGCCCTCACCGCCTTCACCCCCCATCGCGAGCACGCCGGGCTGGCCAGCTTCGTCCTGCTCTCGCCCCGTCACCCCGAGGTCGACGCCTGGGTCCCCGACCCGGCGGCGCGCGAGGAGCTGGAGCGGATGCGCTCGGGGGGTTGGGACCGCAGCGCCCGCGACGCTCGCTCGGTGCCGCTGGTCGACACCGGCGCCGCGATCGCCGGGCCGAACGGGGAGGAGCTACCGGTCGTCGTCTCGCCGATCGTCGACGCCCGCTTCGGGCCGACCGCCGCCCTCGGCATCCCCGCCGTCGACACCGCCGATCGCGACCTCGCCGAGCGCCTCGACCGCGTCGCCGTGCCGGAGCCGGTCGAGGAGGGGGGAGAGGCGCCTGCGCCCGTTCCGGTCGCGGATGCCCGCGAGACCAAGCGCTACCGCGCCAACGACTTCTCGATCTCGCGCCAGCGCTCCTGGGGGACGCCGATCCCGGTGATCCTCTGCGAGCAGTGCGGCCCGGTCCCGGTCCCCGAGGCTGACCTGCCGGTCGTCCTCCCGCGCGACATCAAACCGACCGGTGAAGGGAATCCGCTGGCCGAGCGCCCGGATTTCGTCGACGTCGAGTGCCCGCAGTGCGGCGGCCCCGCCAAGCGCGAGACCGACACCCTCGACTGCCACTTCGACGCGCTCTGGCTATGGGTCCCGGCCGCAGTCCCGCCCGAGGGGCGCGAGGAGCAGATGTTCACCCACCCCGAGCTGCAGGAGTGGCTGCCCTCCGAGCGCCTCGTCGCCGGCAACGACAGCGGCGGCTTCGTCTTCGACCAGCGCGTCGTCACCAAGGCCCTGCGCGACATCGGCCCCTTCGCCTTCATGGAGGAGGGCGAGCCGTTCGCAGGCTGCCTCTTCCACGAGATGGTGATCGCCGACGGCCGCAAGATGAGCAAGCACCTCGGCAACGTCGTCAACCCCGATCAGCTCGTCTCCGAGCACGGCGCAGACACCGTGCGGCTGGCCGTGCTGTACGCGGCGGGGCCAGCGAAGACGCTGAACTGGAGCGACGGCGCGGTCCGCTTCGCCGGCCGCTTCCTCCGCGGCCTCTGGAACTACACGCACGAGCGCGCCGCCGCCCTCGACGGGCTCTCCCACGACGCCGAGGCCGCCGCCGACACCGAGCACATGCGCGACCGGCTGCGGAAATGGTGCGAGAACGGGCTCTCCCGCATCACCGAGGACACCGAGCAGCTGCAGATGCACAAGTCGATCCGGGACATCACCCGGCTCTTCGAGCGGATCCAGGACTTCGAGAAGCGCGTCGTCAAGCGCCGCGGCGCCCTCGGCCGGGCCGACGCCGAGGCCCAGCTCGCCGCCTTGGCGCTGCTGGCGCGGACGCTGGTCCCGTTCGCCCCCCACGTCGCCGAGGAGCTGCTCGTCGCGGCCGGGGTGGAGGACACGGCCGAGGCCCTGGAGGCCTGGCCGGAGGCGGTCGAGATCCCGGTCTCAGCACAGATTGCACCTGCGTCCTAAACAAAATTCAGGTCCATTAAGCAAAACCCCTTGATTGCTGGATTGAGGTCTGTTATGAATGCACCTGCCGGGCGATCAACCGGTGAAGGAGGCGGGGCTCTCGGATCTGGGAAACCGCCTTGGGGTGGCAAAGGAGGACCAATCCTGAGCCAGGATCAATCGTCATGACGGATCCTGGTCACGTCGGCTCGGCCGACGTCGCCCCGCCTCCCTTCACTTCTTCTTCTCAGGGGTACCGGGGCGGCTGAGTTAGCCCCGTGGGGGCTTCTTGACGTCGAAGCGGCGCGCTTTCGGCAGCCAGGAGATCCCGTCGCAGAGCTCGCTCGGCGTCGTCTTCAGGGCCCCGGCGAGCTTGACGATCGTCGCTAGGCGCGGCTCGCGGCCCGCGCGCTCGAGCAGCGACACCTCGGTGCGATGTAGATCGCAGAGGTAGCCCAGCTCTTCCTGGGAGACACCGGCCTCGCTGCGGGCCTTGCGGAGGTTGATCGCGAAGCGCTCCTGGGGAGTCATCGCCCGCGATCCTCTCAACCGCTGACAGAACCTCTACAGACAAGGGCATTCATCTGGCTTGCGCCCGCCCCAGGTTCCGCTACCTTGCTGGAAGTGAACGCGGCAGAGCCTTCTCGCACTCTTTGCGCAGAAACCGTTGAGCAGTTGCCGACGGTGTGTTATACCCGTGCGACCAACTGGACCAGCGCCGAGCGATCGGCGGCAAAGGAGGAGTCATGAGTGACGCGGTAGACCCGCATCTCACCGAGCCCTACGGGCTCCGGACCCGCTCCTGCGCCACCGAACTCACCTGCCGGGACTGCGGCTACCGCACGCCGCTCCTGGACAAAGCCTTCAAGTGCCCCGCCTGCGGCGAAGGGCTCGACGTCGACTACGACTACGACCTCGCCAAGCAGCGGATTGCCGAGCGCCCGCCCGCGGAGCGCCCCTGGAACATCTGGCGCTTCGAGGAGCTGCTGCCGATCCTCAACCGCCGCGCGCAGGAGCGGGTCGGCCAATTCGCCGGCAAAACGCCGCTGATTCACGCCGAGCGGCTCGGCGCCGAGCTCGGCCTCAGCAACCTCTACATCAAGGACGACTCGACCAACCGGCCCTCGCTCTCCTACAAGGACCGGGTCGTCGGGATGGCGATCGCGCGCCTGCTGGAGCTCGGGAAAAGCGAGGTCGGCTGCGTCTCGACCGGCAACGTCGGCACCGCGGTGGCGGCGCTGGCGGCTCAGGCCGGGGCCACGCCCTACATCTTCTACCCAGGCAACATGGAGAAGGGGAAGGCCAAGGCCTGCCGCGCCCTGGGGGCGCAGGTGATCCAGCTCGACGCCAACTACGACGGCGCCAACCGCGCCTGCCGCGAGCTGGCTCTGGCAACGGGGATGGAGTTCGCCAACATCACCCTGCGGCCGTTCTACGCCGAGGGGGCGAAGACGATGGCCTTCGAGGTCGTCGAGGAGATGGGCTGGCAGGCGCCGGACCACTTCGTGATCCCGGCCGCCGGCGGCACCCTCTCCTCGCGCGTCCACAAGGGGCTGGTCGAGCTGGAGACTGTCGGCCTCGCCGAGACCGGCGGCTCGAAGCTCAACATCGCCCAGGCCAGCGGCTGCTCGCCGATCTCGACCGCGATCACGGCCGGCGGGGCGGAGATCGAGGCGCAGACGCCGGAGACGGCGGCGCACTCGATCGCGATCGGGGCGCCGGGCGACGGCGCCCTCGTCGTCGACGCGGTGGTCTCGCGCGGCGGCTCCGGCGCAACGGCGACCGACGAGGAGATCTTCGGCGCGATCGACCTGCTCGGCGAGACCGAGGGCATCCTCACCGAGCCGGCGGGCGGCACGACGATCGCCTGCACGGCCCGGCTCGCCCAGGAAGGGAAGATCGCCCCGGACGAGACCGTCGTCGCCGTGATCAGCGGCAACGGGCTGAAGACCCTGCACGAGCACCCGGAGAAGAGCTGGCCGGAAATGGTCCCCTGCGAGGCTGGGGCGATGGAGGAGATCTTGAACGACTTTCGCCAGGCAGCAGCGGCGGCCGCGCTGCGCTGAGCGGAAGAGGGGCAGGCGACTGGCGCGACTTCCCGGCGCGCCGCCGGTCGCCTTGCCCCCCTCTGACGCTTCCCCTCGGCGACCACTAGCCTGTCTGGCTGGTGAGCCAGCCACCCGAAATCGACGGCGTCACCCATCACTGGGTCGAGGCCCGCGGCCTGCGGTTCCATTACGCCGAAGCCGGGTCCGGCGAGGACGTCGTCCTCTGCCTCCACGGTTGGCCCCAGCACTGGTACGAGTGGCGGCACCTGATGCCCGCCCTT
This sequence comes from Solirubrobacterales bacterium, assembly GCA_045805765.1. Classification (GTDB taxonomy): domain Bacteria; phylum Actinomycetota; class Thermoleophilia; order Solirubrobacterales; family 70-9; genus VAYN01. The sequence continues at coordinate 14,366 of JBJMKN010000034.1, read as the reverse complement.
GCTGGCGAGCACCGGGTGCTGGCTCTCGACCTGCGCGGCTTCGGCTGGAGCGACGCGCCGGCTGAGGGCTACGAGAAGGAGAACATGGCCGACGACGTCTTCGCCGTCCTCGACGCGCTCGGGATCGAGCGGGTGAAGCTGGTCGGCCACGACTGGGGCGGCTGGATCGGCTTCCTGATGGCGCTGCGCAAGCCAGAGCGGATCGCCCGCTTCCTCGTCCTCAACATCGTCCCGCCCTGGGTCAAGACCCGCGCCGTCGTCGGCCACGCCTGGCGCTTCTTCTACCAGCAGCTGGCGCTGGCGCCGTTGCTCGGCTACCGCCTCCATCGCAGCGGCCAGTTCGTCCGCAAAGTCCTCGTCGGCGGCTCGACGGTCAAATCGGCCTGGAGCGAGGAGGAGCTGGCGGTCTTCGCCGACAACCTCGCCGAGCCGGAGCGGGCGATGGCCGGGGTGCACCTGTACCGGACCTTCAACTGGCGCGAGGCGCCGGCGATGGCCAAAGGCCGCTACGCCAAGGCACACCTCGAGGTCCCAACCCTGATGGTCTTCGGCGAAGACGACTTCGTCCTGCGGCCGTCGATGCTGGCCGGCTACGAGCGCCACGCGCCGCAGATGCGGGTCGAGCTGGTGCCAGGGTGCGGGCACTTCATCGCCGACGAGCGACCGGACCTGGTCGCCGAACGGGCGCGGGAGTTCCTCGCCTAAGGCTTTGGTGGGGGAGGGGGCGTGGGTACCCCTTCTGGACGCAGCTCGGCGGAGATCGTTCTGCCGGCTTCGCCCCGGTCGGCACTCGCCCGCCTCGTGCTAAGTGTCCAGAAGGGGTACCCACGCCCCCTCTGCAACACGCATTCATAGACGCGTTTCACCGAGTCCGCGAAAACGGCTCTTGAGGGATGGTTTTCGCGGACTCGATGATCTACGCCCTGATCCGGGCCTCCTCCAAGTCCAGATCTCGCTCGATCATCCGCAGCGTTTCGTGCCGCAATCGACCCGCGCTTCGCAGAGACAGCAGTTCCTCTCGCTCGATGCCGATCAGCTCGCGGCGGAGGAGGCCGTAGTCGGCGAGCTTTTGCTCGCGGGCGGCTACCTCGGGGTCCTCGCCGCCTAGGACTGCTTGGCACATGCGGAAGCGGGCGCGGTAGAGGTCGCGGAGGCGCTTCAGCTGCGACTCGTTGGCGCGGCCGTCCTTCTCCATTTCGTCGAGGCGGTCGAGGGCGGATTGGGCCGCCTCCATCCTTGCGACGGCCTCTTCATCGGACCAGCGGCGGGGGTGCTCGAGTTTGAGGGCTCTGACTATGTAGGGGAGCGAGAGGCCCTGGCCGACGATCGTGATCAGGATCAGGGCGAAGGTGAGGAAGATGATCTGGGGGCGGCCGTCGACGCTGAGGGGCACCGCCAGGGCCGCCGCGAGGGAGACGGCGCCGCGCATCCCGCTCCAGCCGACCGCGAAGCGCTCGCCGAGGGTGTCGCCGGCGTCGCCGCGGAGGGCGAAGACGAAGGCGAGGCGGGCGGCGAGGGAGGCGACGGCGATCGCCGCGGCGGGCAACAGAAGCTCGCTGACGCCGGAGGAGCCCTGGTCGAGCGTGTCGACGATGTCGGGCAGCTGCAGGCCGAGGAGGATGAAGAGGGTGATCTCGAGGCCGAAGACGAGGACCTGCCAGAAGGCGACGGCGTTGAGACGGATGTCGGCGTCGAGCGAGTGCGGCGAGCGGTAGCCGGCGTAGACGCCGGCGACGACGGCGGCGAGGATGCCGGACACGTGCAGCTCCTCGGCGCCGATGTAGGCGGCGTAGGCGGTCAGCAGCGTCAGCATGATCGAGACGTCGTTGTCGCTGAGGCGGCGGACGACGAGGTCGGAGAGGACGCCGACCGCGAGGCCGGCGAGGATGCCGCCGGCGGCGACGCCGACGAACTCCAGGGCCGAGCCGCCGAAGCTGAAGGCGCTGCCGGTCGCGACCCCGACGGCGATCCGGTAGAGGACGAGCGCCGTCCCGTCGTTGATCATCGACTCGCCTTCGACCAGCAGCCGCACCCGCTCCGGCGCGCCGAGACGGCGGAAGATCGAGGTCGCGGCGACGGTGTCCGTCGGGGCGAGGATGGCGCCGAGGATCGCCGCCTCGGCCCAGCTCAGATCCGGGACCAGTTCGTGGGCGACGAGGGCGACGACGCCGGCGGTGATGAAGACGAGGCCGACCGAGAGCAGGGCCAGCGGCCGCATCACCGCCCGCAGCTCGAGCGGCGAGGTGCGCCAGCCGGCGGCGTAGACGAGCGGTGGCAGGAAGATGAGGAAGATCGTGTCCGGCTCCAGTTCGACGCTGGGCAGGCCGGGGATGAAGGCGATCGCGAGGCCGCCGAGGACGAGGGCGATCGGCGCCGGCACCTTGCCGAGGTCGGCGAGGCGGACGAGCAGGGTCGCGGCGAGGACGAGAACGAGGATCGACTCGATGTCGTGCACGCGCACATAACATCAGGGGCGACGTGGACGAACTGCTCTCACCGCCGCTGGAGGACCTCGACCACACGCGAGGCGAGCGCGAGGCGCCGCTGCAGCTGGTGATGTTCGGCGACTTCCAGTGCCCTTTCTGCCTCGGCGCGCAGTCGGTTTTGCGCCGCGTCCGCGAGCGTCTAGGCGACCAGCTCCTCTTCGGCTTCCGCCACCTGCCGATCCCCGAGCGCCACCCGCTGGCGCCGCTGGCGGCCGAGGCAAGCGAGGCGGCGGCCGCCCAGGGCAGCTTCTGGGAGTTCCACGACGCCCTCTACGCGAACCAGCCGAAGCTCTCCCGGGAGACGATCCTCGAGGTGGCCGGCGACCTCGGCCTCGACGTCGACCGCCTCACCGCGGAGATCGAGTCCGGCGCCCACCGCGACCGCATCGCCCGCGACGTCGCCTCGGCGGAGGCGAGCGGCGCCACCGGCACCCCGACCTTCTTCGTCAACGGCAAGCGCTTCTTCGGCGCCTACGACGCCGGCTCCCTGGTCGAGGCGCTGGAAGCCTGACGGATACCGCCGCGGTTCCCATATATACTGCCGCGCCTTGACTTCTGGGGAGATTTCGATCGGCCGTAGGCGCTCCGCCATGCTCGTCCTCGCGGGCCTGCTCTGCCTCGCCGCGCTGGCGCCGGCCTCGGCGCTCGCGGGATCGATCTCGGGAACCGTCACCGACGCCTCCACCCTGGAGCGGGTAGAAGGGCTGGAAGTCTGCGCGTACTCCCTCTCCGAAGAAGGCGAAACCTGGTTCTGCGAGGTGACGGACGCCGAAGGCGAATACACGATCGAAGACCTCGAAGCCGACGAATACGCGGTCGAATTCTGGGGCCGTCCTCTGGGCTACGTACCGCAGTTCTACGACGGCGAGGAACTCTGGTTCGACGCAGAGCCCGTGCTCGTCGGATCGGCCGACGCGATCACCGGCATCGACGCCGCGATGGTCGAAGGCGGCGGGATCGAGGGGAACGTCGCGGAAGCCGGATCGGGTCTGCCGCTGGAGGAAGCCCTGGTCTGCGCCTGGACGATCGAGACCGAACGGTTCGGCGGCTGCGCCGAAACCGAGGCCGACGGGAGCTACGCGATCGACGGCGTGCCCGCGGGCGAATTCGAAGTCGAATTCTGGCCGGCGCAGGGCAACCTCCTGCCGCAGTACTACGACCACAAGGAACACTGGTGGGAAGCGGATCCGGTCTCGGTCGTGCTCGGTTCTACGACGCTGGGGATCGATGCGGACCTGCTGTCCGGGGCCGCCGTCGAAGGCCAGGTGCGGCACAACGGGTCTCCCGTTCTGGACGTCGAAGTCTGCGCTTGGAGCACCGACCCCGAAGGCGCGTCCAGGTGTGCCTATCCCGACACCAGCGGTCACTACTCGATCGGCAGCCTTCCCAGCGACGAGTACAAGGTCGAATTCTGGCCCTTCGACGAAACCCTGCCGGTCCAGTTCTGGGACCACAAGGCGACCTGGGAGGAGGCGAGCCCGCTCTCCCTCGCCGCGGGAGCCGTCGCCACCGGGATCGACGCTGACTTCGGCGCCGCCGGGCCGCCACCCACCCCGCCGGCGCCGCCCGCGGCTGCTCCGTCGGCGCTCGTCACCCCGCTTCCGGCGCAGGCGAAACCCCGCCGCAAGCGGTGCAAGAAGGGCTTCCGGAAGAAACGGGCCCACGGCAAGGTGCGATGCGTGAAGAAGCGCAAGCGCCACTCGCCGCGGGCGCAGAGAAGCTCCCTTCCGGCTCGCGCCGCCACTCCCGATCGCGTCTTCCGCTTCGGTCGCTGAGCTGCGCTGGCTGCGCTAAGTTCGCGGCGCGATGAAGGCACTGGTCCAGCGGGTCAGCCAGGCGGCGGTCGACGTCGAGGGGGATCGGGTCGCGCAGATCGGGCCGGGGATGCTGATCCTTCTCGGCGTCGGCGTCGGCGATGGGGAGGATGAGGCCGACCGGCTTGCCGAGAAGGTGGCGAAGCTGCGGATCTTCGACGACGCCGAGGGGCGGATGAACGAGCCGCTGGGCGAGCGCGAGGTGCTCTGCGTCAGCCAGTTCACCCTCTACGGCGATACCCGTCGCGGCAACCGGCCCAGCTACGTGGGAGCGGCCCGGCCGGAGGTGGCAGAGCCGCTCTACGACCGCTTCTGCGAGCGGCTGGGGGCGAAGAAGGGCGTCTTCGGCGCTTGCATGGGCGTCGCCCTGATCAACGACGGGCCGGTGACGGTGATGGTCGAGATGCCGCCAGGCTAGCTCGCCGTCAGCCTGAAGGCCGAGCGGGCGAGCTCGGCTGCCGCCTCGCGGCGCTCGACCATCCGGTTGTAGTAGGGGCAAGGGCCGCAATCGCCAGGCAGAGCGGAAGGAGGCGCCGGTAGGCCAACCCGCCCTAGCTGAGCAACCCCAGCTCGCCCGCCCGGTGGCTGGCCTCGACGCGGGAGCGGCACTCGAGTTTGCCGAGCAGGTTGCGGACGTGCATGTCGACGGTGCGCTGGCTGATGAAGAGCTCCTGGGCGATCTCGCGGTTGGTGCGGCCGACGGCGACGTGGCGGAGGACCTCTAGCTCACGCCGGGTCAGCCCGACGCCGTCGGTCGAAGCGGCGGCGCGGCTGCCGAGCCGCTGGGCGACCGACTCGCCGAGCGCGGCGACCTCCTTCGCCGCCTCGGAGGCGACGGGACGCGCCCCGAGCTTCGTCGCGCAGCGGTAGGCGTCGCAGAGCCGCTCCAGCGCCGCCTCGCGCTCGCCGGCGGCGGCGAGGGCGACCCCGGCCCGCAGTTCGACCTGCGCCCGCTCGTGCGGGATCGCCATGCCGCGGTGCAGTTCGACGGCGCGGGAGAGGCTCTCGGCCGCGGCCTCGGCGTCGCCTTCGAGCAGCGCCAGCTCGCCGACCGCCTGGGCGAGGGCGGCGACGGCGTCGTCGTGCCCGCCCGCCGCGGCCATCTGGCCGAGCGCCGATGCGCAGAGCTGGGCGTCCTTGCGCCGCCCGTTACGGGCGAACCAGCTCGCCGCCCAGCGGATCCCCCAGACTGCGTAGTGGTGATCCTCGCTCTCCTCCCAGCGGGAGAGCAGCTCGCCGGCGCGGGTCGCCGCCTCGTCCTCCAGCCCTTCGGCGGCGGCGATGATCGCCAGTCCGGTGGTCGAGTCGCAGTACATGTTGTAGTGGCCGACCGCGGAGGAGACCGCGCGGGAGTCGGTGAGCAGGCGCCGCGCAGAGCTCAGCTTCCCTTCGAAGGCCTGGATCGCGCCGACCAGGCCCTCGGCTACCCAGACCGCGGTGTCGGCGTCGATCAGCTCGCGGCCGAGCTCCGCCGCCCGCGACCACTCGCCGCGCTCGCGGAGGACGTAGACGAGGCAGGTGACGCAGGCAACCTCGGTGCCGGAATCCTCGCCGGTGCGGCAGAGCCCGAGGGCGGTGTCGAGGGCCTCCTCGGCCTGGCGGTAGTCGGCGCCGTCGTAGAGGACGAGGCTGAGCCGCTGGTAGAGCTCCGCGGCGACGGGGGTGAGGTCGTGCTCGAGGGCGAGCGCCAGGCCGGTGCGGACCGACTCCAGGCCCGCGTCGAAGTCGCCGCCCTTGGCCTCGACCACGCCCTGGAGGCCGAGGATGCGAGCGTCGATGTCGACCCGCTCTGCCTCCTTGGCCTCGGCGCCGGCCAGCTTCGCCAGCTCGATCGCCTCCCCGTAGCGCGCTCCGCGCCGGTGGTGGTCGGCCATCGCCAGCCGCTCCATGGCCGCTTCGGCGGGCCGCTCCGCCGCCGCGAACGCCTCGGCGGCGAGGCGGCGGGCGGCGAAGGCCTTGTCGCGCTCGCCGCCGAGCTCGTAGATCCCGGCGAGGCGGCGCTGGGCCTCCGCGTATCCCGGCTTGTCGTCCCTGCGCTCGCATGCCGCCGCCAGCTCGCGCCACGCTTTCGTCGCTTCGCCGAGCTCGCCGACCAGCTCGGCGCTGCGGCCGTAGCGGGCCAGCGTCTCCAGCCGCAGCTCCTCCGCCTCGTCCTCGGGCCACAGCTCGAGCCCCTCGCGGGCGGCGCGCAGGGTGTCGCGGTGGGCACAGACGGCCTCCGAGGCCCGCGCCGCCTCGACCAGCGCCTCCCGCGCCCGCGGCTCCTCGCCGGCGCCGCGCCAGTGGGTCGCGACTTCGAGGCTGGAGCCGCCGGCCTGCTCGAGCGAGTGGGCGAGCCGCCGGTGCAGGTCCCGGCGCCGGGCCCAAGGGACCTCGGCGTAGAGGGCTTCCTGGGCGAGGGCGTGGCGGAAGGCGCCGGTTCCGGCGGGGCGCTCCTCCAGCAGGCCGATCTCGATCAGCTCGGCGAGGCCGGCGGCGGGCGTCAGCTCGGCGGCGAGGCCGAGGTCGAACTGCTGGCCGAGCACGGCGGCGGCCTCGGCCGCTTCGCGGCCCTCGGCCGAGACCTCGCCGATGCCGACGAGGACCGCCTCGCGAATCGAGTCGGGGACGGGGATTTCATCGCGCTCGACCAGCTCGACCCCGACCCGGCCGGAGCGCAGGGAGCCACGCGCCTGCAGCGCGGTGACGAGCTCCTCGACGAAGAAGGGGGAGCCGAGCGTGCGGTGGTAGACGGTCCGGGTGAGGGTGGGGGACGGGGCCTCGGGCAGCAGCTCACCCAGCAGCGCCTCGACCCCGGCCTGATCGAGCGGCTCCAGCGCCAGCTCCTCCAGCAGCCCGGCCCGGCGCAGCTCGTTGCGCAGCCAGCGCAGCCGGTGTTCGCGGGGGAGCCCGTCGGAGCGGTAGGTGCCGAGGACGAGGACCGGCATCTCCCGCAGCGGCGCCGCCAGTGCCGCCAGCAGCTCCAGCGTCGTGTCGTCGGACCACTGCAGGTCGTCGAGGACGACCACCGCCGGCCGCTCGGCGCTGAGATGGGCAAAGGCGCAGCGGACGGCCTCGAAGATCGTCGCCCGTTCGCTCTCGTCGGCGGCCTTGCCGAGCTCCGGTAGGAGCAGGGCGAGGTGGGAGAGGAGCGAGCCGCAGTCGGCGAGGGCGTCCGGATCGGCTCGCAGCCGCGAGCGCAGGGCGGCGACGATCGGCCCGTAGGCGACGGTGGCGCCGTTCGAGGCGGCGCCGTAGAGGACGACCTCGGCGCCACTCGCGGCCTCCTGGGCGAGGCGGCTCTTGCCGACCCCCGCCTCGCCGGCGAGGAGCAGGAGCGAGCCGTGCCCCTCCCGCGCCCGCTCGACGGCCTCGCTCAACCGGGTGAGCTCCTCCGCCCGTCCGACCAAAGGAGTCTCCGTGCTCATCTCTCGAAGAAGTCTAGGCGCGACGAGCGGGGCGACTTGGCAAACCAGTGGTTGACCAAATCGCCCCGCAGGCGCCATCGCGGTGCCGCTAGCTGCTCGCCGGGACCGGATCGGGCCGGACGACGACGGTGTCGAGGATCGGCACGATCTCGTCGCAGGGCAGGCCCGCGGCCTCAGCATGTGCGCGGATCGTCTCCGGGCTCTCGCCTTCGTAGACGCAGAACGTTCCGACCTCGCCGCTCTCCTCGGCGAGCGCGTAGCTGCGGATCCAGCGAACGCCCGAATCGGGCTCGTCCCCGACTTCAGCCGATTTCTTGCCGGCGACTTCCAGGTCCGCCGGGGTCCGCCAGCCGTTGCGACGAAGGATTCCGTAGAGCTGCATGTTGTTGCCTCCTGTTGCTTGGTTTCAGCTTGCAAAGCCAAGCTACGCCCGAAAAAGGCCCCTCGCATCAGTGAAGTTGCCGTAATTTCACCTGCCGCATGCCGTAGTCGCCCGTGGTCAGACGGAGAGCAGCTCTTTCGGGATGAGAAACCCCACCACGACGACCAGGAGGATGCCCGCCAGCAAGACCGCAGGGGCCGACAGGAAGCGCCGCAGAAAAGGCATCACCAGCAGCGGTGGGATCGCGTACAGGGGGATATACGGAACCGACCCCTCACATCGTTCGTAGAACAGCTCCGAGCGGTTCTCGGCGAGACCGCAAAGAGAGGCAAAGACCCAAGCGATGCCCAGCAGGAGGCTGCCCACCACCGCCCAGACGGCCCAAAAGCGGATCTCCCTCGACTCGGTGGTTGACCAAACGAGGGTCAGATAGGCGGCACCAGTGGCAACGGCCAGTAGAACGACGAGAATGCCCTCCATGGACCGCTTATCGGACGGCTGCGGCGATGCGTTAGCGGAGGCGCTGAGATGCCGGAGGAGGGACTCGAACCCCCGACACGCGGATTATGATGCTGCCGCGCGACTTGCTTAGGCTTTCGGCTGTTGGGCGTTTTCACCACTAGAGAGCCAAAACGCGGAGTTCGGGCCGCTCGGCACTTTCGACCGTTTCCGGGTGTCACATTGCCACCCCCTTGCCACCCTTTCAGGGGGGTCCTATGGAATCGCTACCTTCAAATGGTCTGAGGTCCATCGAGTTAAGGCAGCCACAAAGAAAGGGGGAGGATCAATGGCCAAAAAAGGAAAATCGTCTCGCGGGAAAAAATCGAGCGGGACTAGCTCGCGATCCGCGAAGACGGGCAAGTTCGTCACCAAAAAATACGCCGACAGCCATAAGAGCACGACGGTCACGTCGAGACGGAAAAAGAAATAAGGGTCCGACCGCCCCTCTGGCTAGCTTCTCCGCGTGAGCGAGCGCATTGAGGACGACATTCTCGCCGAGGCGCGCAGGGCGATCAGTGTCCAGGTCAGCCAGCTAGACGAGCTTCGTTCCCGTACGGGCCTGCTTCTCGCCGCCGCCGCTTTGTCGGGTTCCTTCCTGGGGTCGACGGCCGCGAGCGGAGGAATCAGCCTGGACTTTTGGGGCGGTGTGGCGGTGATCGCTTTCACTGTCGGCGTTGCCTCTTGCATGGTTGTCCTCTGGCCTCCGAAGGACGACGCATGGACCTTCGTGACTGGCCCGAAGCAACTCATCAAGGATTGGGTCAAGAACGAGCAGCCCGGCCTCTCGATGCAGTTGTTTCTGGCCGAATGCCTAGAGGGCCATTACGACGCCAATGCAGAACGCCTCAAGGGCCTCTATCGCTGGTTTCAGGTGGCCGCCTTTTCCGTCGGGGCCTCGGTCATACTTGGCTGTATGCAACTGGCGATGGGCGGCTAGACAATGACCTCGGGAGAACCGAAAGACCCCGGCAAGCCTGGGACTCGTAGTCCGCAGCAGGCACAGCCCAAGCCGCCACCGCCTCCCCCGTCCGATCCCGGCAAGCCGACTAATGCCGGTCGCATCGGGCCTATTGGGCGAGGGCATAAGAAGTAGAGCCACTAGCTCTGTCTTCTCTTTCGTCGAGAACCGCCTGATCGAGAAAGTCGGCGCTGCCCACGCCGGAATCCATCAGGTGAATGTAGGTCTTGAGGGTGAAGCCGGGATCGGCGTGGCCTAGCCAAGCCTGAACCTGCTTCACGTTCCGGCCCGCCTCAAAGAGCAAGCTGGCGCAGGTGTGGCGGAACGTATGAAAGGGGACAGCCGAGCGGTCTTTCTTCTTGCCCTTGACCTCCACCTCGACCTTGAACCCGGCTCCGATGGCGGCGGGAGCGAGGGCGCGGCGATAGACGTTTTCGGGCCGCAGGGGAGTGCCCGCCTTCGACGCGAAGACGGGAGACTCGGGGCCTCGGTAGCCGTCGCGCCGCAGCGCGAGCAGGTGCCGCGCCATGCCGGGGGAGAGCGGAACGTCCCGTTTGCCGTCCTTGCTCTTGAGTCGCTTGCGCTTGCCCTTGTAAAGCTGTTCGCGCACCCGCACCTTTGGATGCTCTCCGAGGTCAAGGTGTTCCCACCTCAGCCCGACCGCCTCGCTGATCCGCAAGCCGGTGTGAGCCAGGAACGTGCAGAACAGCCGCGACTCGCTCGGAAGCGCCGCCAAGAGAACGCCTAGCTCGGCTCGCGTCAGCGCCTTGGCCTTGTCGTCGGTTGGAGTCTCGTCCTCGCTCGGCGGCGGGATGCGGACGCCGAGGACCGGGTTCGACTGGACAATGCCGTCCTCAAGCGCCGTGGCGAACATCACCGATAGCGCCGCCCGCGTCTTCTTGATTTCCGAGGTCGTGCGGCCATCCCGCCGCATCTGCCCGAACAGGTCGCGGAGGTCGGCGGGTCAACCCCGTTCATCCTCCACGTCTTCCACCGCGCGATCGCGTGAGCCTCGATCGGCCTGCGGTACTCGGGCCGCGTCGTCTCGGAGAATCCGCGCGAGGTCCGCCCCGCGTAGTTCTCGATCCACTCCGCGAAGTAGTCGCCGAAGCGAACCCGCGACTTAGGCCGCTTCTCGCCCGCGTCGCGCTTGCCCTTGGCCTCGCGGGCCTCGGGGAGCGTGCGGAACGATTCTTTGTGCTGCTTCCCTCGATGCTCCCAGGTGATCACGTAGCGGGAGCCGCGTTTGTAGATGCCGGGGTAGCGGGTCCTTTCGAGTTTCGCCGCCATTTTCGGATTCGCCTCCTCGCGATCCGGCCCGCCGTCGCGCGCGCTGCGGGGGGAGTGTGGGGGCTTACGGACACGCGACATGCCGCTACCGTTCCCGCTGCGACCGGCCTCGTTGCACTGAGCCGGTCGTCACGGGGCCGGTGTTCCAGCACGCGGCCCCACTTATGTCTCTACAGGGTACCTCCCTGGTCGGGGTGGTCAAGGCCGCCGCCCACTCCCGCGCGCAGCCAGCGGTCCAACTCGGAACGCCTCGCGATCAACGCCGAGCCGTCGTGATGAATGGGTATGCGCCGCGCCGAAACGAGCGCGTACACCCGCGAACGGGAGCAGTCGATGTAGGCGGCGATTCTCTCCGCGCCGCGAAGCCAGCCATCGGCCGCGGTGCCGTCCTCGAGTTGCCGGACGAGCCCGCTCCACCTCGGCGCGGACCTTGTCCTTGGCGTCCTTTGCCACGCCGGGCAGCCTAGTTGCCTTGCGACTTTCGGCGACGCCCGTCCGAGGTTGCTCCTAGCCTTTGTTCATGGACTTTTTCATTCCAGCTTGCGACTCAGAGGAGGAGGCTGAGAAAGTCTGGGAGGCTACGCGTACCTTCGCGCAGGAAAACCTCGGCTGGGAGGTCGGCGAGAGGCGCATCTTTCGGATTACCGGGATTCACGATGGCAAGGCAATCGACTGCGAGGTCGGAAAGGCTGAGCCGTACGAAGGAAACACGGTGATTGCCATCTTGGAGTCAAACGCCTACTTGGTCTGCACGGCCAACCGAGGGGTTCTGCGAGGCGAACCGATTTTGGTGGGCCGTGAGGAGGCTGGCTCGATTGTCGAGTTCGACACCGACGGGGCATCCTCCGCGTAGCCGAGGAATCGGTCCGCCTGTGCCCTAAGCCAAGACGACGCGGAAGCGATCATCGAAGCCGTCGCGATCCTCGACTGCGACTGCCTGAGAGAAGCGGCTCGCGGTGACGGTGAAGTGGTCGAGGAAGCCGACGCTGCCAAGCAGGACCAGGCCGAAGCTGTGCCAGCCATCAACGAATCCCACCGGGGCTTCCCATTCGCACCGAGCGCCAGAATCGTCGTGATGATGCAGGCGCAGGGTGACGGTCTTGTAACGGGCGATGACGGTGCGCCCGCCGACGGCGTGCAGTTCTTCGCCCTCGTTGTCGGCCAGGTCGAGGCCAAGCTCGTCCGCCAGCAGGTCGCTTGCGAGGATCGCGTCGGCTCCAGTGTCGATCAGTCCCTCAAGCTCTGGCGTCGATGCGCCTTCAATGCTAAGAGAGACAGGCACGAAGGGTCGGAACACCGGCTGCCCCAGCCGCGTTTGCTGGGGGTCCTCCCGGTAGGGATAGAGCCAGGGGGTCTTCGGCTCAGCCAAGGCCGACGTAGATCGGCTCGTCCGCGTGGGGGACTCGCCCGCCGACGACGACGTGATCTAGCTTGCGGGCTTTCTCCAGCACGACTTTCAAGCTCTCGTCGGCGATCACGACCTGGCCCGTGCGACTGTCGGTCGCCACGTACTTGCCCTCGTAGCCCTTGAAGTCGGTGCGAGTGGGTTTCACGCAGTCGATGATACCCGCTGCCTCCACGGGCTTTTCAGGGCTGGACCCTTGCCACCTTCCTTGCCACCCCCCTGCCAAATCGGACCCTCTGGACCTCGGGAGGCGGCGTATACCGCTTGCCACTGAGATGCCGGAGGAGGGACTCGAACCCCCGACACGCGGATTATGATTCCGCTGCTCTAACCAGCTGAGCTACTCCGGCGGGGAGGGGGATGGTAGCGGTGCGAAAGCAAGGACCTCGCGTCGTCCTGGTCGGCCTGATCGGCTTTGAGGTCTGGGCGATTCGGCACCGGCACGACGACGGGTGACGCGGTGCGTGGGTGCAGGGGAAACGACTGCACTGTTTCCGCATCATGGGTAGGCTGGGCGCGTGACGGCGGAACTGGACAGGGCAGTGAAGACGGTTGTCCGCCAGTGCATGGGGATCTCGCCGGGCGAGGAGGTGCTGGTCGTCTGCAATCCGGTCACCGAAGAGATCGGGGCGCTGATGCGGATCGAGGCTCAGGGCGACGGCGCCGACGCGACCCTGGCCGTGATCTCCGAGCGCGATTCCGCCGCCGCCGAGCCGCCTCGGGCCGTTGCCGCGGCGATGGCCGCCGCCGACGTCGTCCTGGCGCCGACGATCCAGTCGCTCTCCCATACCGCGGCGCGCAAAGCCGCCAGCGAGGCCGGGGTGCGAATCGGGACCCTGCCGGGCGTGACCGAAGAGATGCTGGGGCGGCTGATGACCGGTGACCTCGACGAGATCCGCCGCCGCGGCTGGGCCGTCGTCACCGCGCTCAACCGCGGCACCGAGGCGCGGATCACCTGCCGCAACGGCAGCGACCTGCGGATCGGGCTGCAGGGACGGATGGGGATCGTCGACGCCGGCGAACTCGGCAACAAGGGCGCCTTCGGCAACCTGCCCTGCGGCGAGGGCTTCATCGCCCCGCTCGAGGGGACGACCGAGGGCACCCTCGTCGTCGACGGCTCGATCGCCGAAATCGGGCTGATCGACACGCCGGTCTCGCTGACCGTCCGCGAGGGGAACCTGGTCGAGGCAACCGGCGACGACGGCGGCCGGCTGATGGAACTGCTCACCGAGCACGGCGAGGACGGCACCAACGTCGCCGAGCTCGGGATCGGCACCAACGAAGAGGCGATCCTCACCGGCAACATCCTCGAGGACGAGAAGATCTTCGGCACCGCGCACGTCGCCTTCGGCGCCTCGGCGGGGATCGGCGGCACGATCCAGGTCCCCGTCCACCTCGACGTCGTGATCAAGGAACCGACCGTCGAAATCGACGGTGAGGCGATCCTCGGCGGCGGCGAGCTGCTGATTTGACCGGCTGAGATGCCCGACCTGCTCGCCGTCCCAAACGTCTCGACGGCCGGCGATGAGGAGACGCTCGGGCGGCTCGCCGAGGCGTTCGGCCGCTCCGCCCGCGTCCTCGACTTCCACACCGACTCAGACCACGGGCGCAGCGTCTTCACGATCGCCGGCGAAGCGGGCGGGCTGGCCGAGTCGCTGATCGCCGGCGCCGCCGAGGCGGCGGAGATGATCGACATGTCGGGCTACCACGGCGCCCACCCGGCGATCGGCGCGCTCGACGTCTGCCCGCTGGTCTGGCTGCGCGAGGAGGACCACGCCGCGGCGCGCACCGAGGCGGTCGCGATCGCCGGCCAGATCGGCGGCCTCGGCATCCCGGTCTTCCTCTACGGCGAGCTGGCCCGCGAGCCGGGCCGCGCCGAGCGCGCCTTCTTCCGCAACGGCGGGCTGACCGAGCTGTGGTTGCGGATGCAGGGAGGGGAGCTGCGCCCCGACTTCGGCCCGTCGCTGCCTCACCCGCGCGCCGGCGCCACCCTGGTCACCGCCCGCCCGCCGCTCGCCGCCTTCAACGTCGAGCTCGACAGCGGCGACGTCGAGGTCGCCCGCGCCGTCGCCGCCGGCCTGCGCGAGGCGGGCGGCGGCCTCCCTGGCGTGCGCGCGATCGGC
>JBJMKN010000033.1:0-6680 GCA_045805765.1 Solirubrobacterales bacterium | reverse complement strand
CTCGGTTCTCGCCGACATCGGTGGCGGCATCGGCGGGGTGATGTCGGCGACCCTGCAGCGCTACCCCGGCCTGCGCGGCATCCTCTTCGACCAGGCCCACGTGGTCGAAGGCGCGGTGGTCGGCGAGCGCTGCGAGGTGGTGGGCGGCAGCTTCTTCGACGCGGTTCCCGAGGGCGCCGACGCCTACCTGCTCAAGGCGGTCCTGCACGACTGGGACGACGACGACGCCCTGCGGATCCTGGCGCGCTGCCGGGCGGCGATTCCCGACCACGGCGCGCTGCTCGTCGTCGAGCGTGAGCTCGGCGCTCCCAACGAGAACGCCGACGCCAAGTTCTCCGACCTCAACATGCTGATCAGCCTCGGCGGGCGCGAGCGCACGCGCGACGAGTTCGCCGATCTGCTGGCCAGGGGCGGCTTCGCCCTTCTGGGCACGACGCCCAGCGCCATCGGGCTGAGCATCTTGGAGGCGCATCCGGCTTGAGCGGCTCGACTCGTCACGAGCCGCGCTGGTGTCGAGCCGCCGGCCGCCCGCGCTGGCGGTTGGGTAGCCTTGGCGGCCCCGCCGGGCATCTCCCGCCGTCCGTCTGCGCCCGGCTTCATCTCGCCACGCCAAGGAGGAAGGACCGAGAGCATGCCCGTACGCGTCGGGATCAACGGCTTCGGCCGCATCGGCCGCAACGTCTTCCGCGCCGCGCACGAGCGCAACGCGGACATCGAGTGGGTCGGCGTCAACGACCTCGTCGACTCCAAGACGCTTGCGCACCTCCTGAAGTACGACTCGGTCTACGGCCCCTACCCCGGGACCGTCGAGCACACCGACGACGCGATCGTCGTCGACGGCAAGACGATCAAGGTGACGGCCGAGCGGGACCCGGCCGCGCTGCCGTGGTCGGATCTCGGCGCCGACGTCGTGATCGAGTCGACCGGCTTCTTCACCGCCCGCGCCGACGCCGCCAAGCACCTCGAGGCGGGTGCCAAGAAGGTGATCATCTCCGCCCCGGCCAAGGAGCCGGACGTGACCGTCGCCCTCGGCGTCAACTTCGACCGCGACTACGACCCCGAGGGCCACGACGTCATCTCCAACGCCTCCTGCACGACTAACTGCCTGGCGCCGCTGGCGAAAGTCCTCAACGATGCCTTCGGGATCGAGCAGGGGCTGATGACGACGATCCACGCCTACACCGCCGACCAGCGCTTGCAGGACATGCCGCACAAGGACCTGCGCCGGGCGCGGGCCGCGGCGCTCAACCTGATCCCGACGACGACCGGCGCCGCCAAGGCCGTCGGCCTGGTGCTGCCGGAGCTGAACGGCAAGCTGAACGGGTTCGCGATGCGGGCGCCGGTGCCGACCGGCTCGGTCGTCGACCTCACCTTCACGACGCCGGAGGCGGTCAACCCCGAGCAGGTCAACGCCGCGGTCAAAGAGGCGGCCGAGGGCCCGATGCAGGGGATCCTCTCCTACACCGAGGACCCGATCGTCTCCACCGACATCGTCGGCGACCCGCACTCCTCGATCTTCGACGCCGGCCAGACGATGGTGATCGGCGACGGCAAGCTGGTGAAGGCGGTCAGCTGGTACGACAACGAGTGGGGCTACTCCAACCGCTGCGTCGAGCTGGCCGGCAAGGTCCTGCCCGCCTAGGCACGGGCGCCGGCCGCCGATGGCCTTCGACAAGGCAAGCGTCCGCGACGCGGAGGTCAAGGGCCGCCGCGTCCTCGTCCGGGTGGACTTCAACGTCCCCCTGGCGAATGGCGAGGTCGCCGACGACACCCGGATCCGGGCGGCGCTGCCGACGATCGAACTGCTGCGCGAACGGGGTGCGGCTTTGGTCCTGATGTCCCACCTCGGCCGCCCCAAGGGCGAGCCGGACCCGGCGCTCTCGCTGGCGCCGGTGGCGAAGCGGCTCGGCGAGCTGCTGGGGACCGAGGTGAAGCTGGCTCCGGGGGTGATCGAGGGCGACGTCGACCTCACCTGCGGCGCCCTCGGCCCCGGCGACGTGCTGTTGCTGGAGAACGTCCGCTTCGAGCCGGGGGAGACGAAGAACGACCCGAAGCTGGCCGAAAACCTCGGCCAGCTGGGGAGCGTCTACGTCAACGACGCCTTCGGCGCAGCCCATCGCGCCCACGCCAGCACCGCGGGCGTCGCCGACTACCTGCCCGCCTACGCCGGGCTGCTGCTCGAGCGCGAGGTCACCGAACTGGAAAAGGTCGTCGACTCGCCCGAGCGGCCGCTCGTCGTCGTCCTCGGCGGCGCCAAGGTCTCCGACAAGGTGGGGGTGATCGACCGCTTCCTCGAGGTCGCCGACAAGATCCTGATCGGCGGCGCGATGTGCTTCGGGTTCTTCAAGGCGCAGGGGATCCCGGTCGGCGACTCGCTCGCCGAGGGCGAGGACGAGGCGAAGGAGGCATGGGAGCGCGCGGAGCAGTCCAACTGCGAGCTGGTGCTGCCCGTCGACCTCCTCCTCGGCCGCAAGTTCTCGGCCGAGACCGAGCGCAAAGCGAGCGAGGGGGTGGAGGTGCCCGATGGCTGGATGGGCCTCGACATCGGCCCCCGCAGCGCCGAGATCTACGCCGATGCGGTCAAGCAGGCCGGGACCGTCCTCTGGAACGGGCCGATGGGCGCCTTCGAGCTGGAGCCATTCGCCGCCGGCACCCGCGTCGTCGCCGAAGCGGTCGCCGAGGCGCCCGGCACGACGGTCGTCGGCGGCGGCGACTCGGTCGCAGCGCTGAACCAGTTCGGCCTCGAGGATCAGGTCGACTGGGTCTCGACCGGGGGAGGGGCATCTTTGGAGCTCTTGGAGGGAAAGAAGCTGCCGGGCGTTGAGGCCCTGCTCGACGCCGAAGAGGAGACCGCGAATGCCTGAGCGCACGCCGTACATCGCCGCCAACTGGAAGATGCACAAGACCGTCGCCGAGGCGGCCGAGTTCGTCGACGCGCTGCTGCCGCGGATCGCCGCGACTCAGTCCGACGTCGTTCTCTGCGCGCCGTTCACCGCGCTGACCGCGGTGGTCGAGCGGCGCTACGGCACCGCGATCAAGGTCGCCGCCCAGAACATGCACGAGGAGGCCTCGGGCGCCTTCACCGGCGAGGTCTCCGCGCCGATGCTGGTCGAGCTCGACGTCGAGGCTGTGGTCCTCGGCCACTCCGAGCGCCGCCAGTACTTCGCCGAGACCGACGAGGCGCTGGCGCGCAAGGTCCCTGTGGCTCTCGCCGCCGGCCTCGAGCCGATCCTCTGCGTCGGCGAGAGCGAGGAGGCGCGCGACGCGGGAGAGACCGAGGAAGTGCTGGAGCGCCAGCTGCAGGCCGACCTGAGCGGGATCGAGGCTGGGCAGATCGAGAACGTCGTCGTCGCCTACGAGCCGATCTGGGCGATCGGCACCGGCCGCACCGCGACGGCTGAGCAGGCGCAGGAGACCTGCGCCTTCATTCGCGACGTCCTCCGTGCCCGCGGCGGCGCCGCCGACCGGGCGAGAGTTCTCTACGGCGGCTCGGTCAAGCCCGGCAACGCCGCCGAGCTGCTCTCGCTGCCGGACGTAGACGGCGCCCTCGTCGGCGGCGCCTCGCTCGACGCCGAGGACTTCGCCGCCGTCGTCGAGGCCGCCGGCTAGCTCGATGAGCCCGCTCGTCCCCTCGCTGGCGCTGATCATCCTCGACGGATGGGGGCTGGCCGAGCCGGGGCCGGGCAACGCGATCTCGCTCGCCGAGACGCCGGTCTTCGACCGCCTCTGGGAGTCCTACCCCCACACCCAGCTCTCCGCCCAGGGCCGCGACGTCGGCCTGCCGGAGGGGCAGATGGGCAACTCCGAGGTCGGCCACCTCAACCTTGGCGCCGGGGCGATCGTCAAGCAGGACCTGGCGCGGATCGACGACGCCGTGGCCGACGGAAGCTTCTTCGACAACGAGGTCCTGGTCGCCGCCTGCGAGCGGGCGCGAACCAGTCCCCGCGGCCGCCTTCACCTGCTCGGGCTGGTCTCCGACGGCGGCGTCCACTCCGGCTGGGAGCACATCGAGGCGGCAATCGAGCTTGCCAGCCAGGAAGGCGTCCCGGACGTCGTCTTTCACGCCTTCACCGACGGCCGCGACACGCTCCCGCACGGCGGCAAGGGGTACATCGAGGAGCTGGAGCGCTGGCTGCGCGCCGCCGGCCGCGTCGCCACCGTCAGCGGCCGCTACTACGCGATGGACCGCGACACCCGCTGGGAGCGGACCAAGCTCGCCTACGACGCGATCGTCCATGCCCAGGGGCTGCACGCGCCGAGCGCCGCCGCGGCGATCGCCGAGTCCTACGAGCGCGAGGAGACCGACGAGTTCGTGAAGCCGACCGTGATCGGCGACTACGACGGCGCCGCCGAGGGGGACGTCGCCCTATTCATCAACTTCCGTCCCGACCGGGCCCGACAGATGAGCCGCGCCCTATCGGAGCCAGGCTTCGAGGAGTTCGCCCGCTCCGGCGCCGCCCCGCTCGACCTGACGACGATGACCGAGTACCGCAAGGGTTGGCCCTATCCGGTCGCCTTCCCCGAGCGGCGGCCGGCGACGACGCTGGCGGAGACGATCGCCGCCGCCGGCGGCAACCAGCTCCACGTCGCCGAGACCGAGAAGTACGCCCACGTCACCTACTTCTTCAACGGCGGCAAGGAGCAGGAGGTGGAGGGGGAAGAGCGGGCGCTGGTCGAATCGCCGCGCGACGTCCCGACCTACGACCACAAGCCGGAGATGAGCGCCGAAGGCGCCGCCGAGGCCTTCACCTCCCACTGGAGCGAGGGCAATTACCGCTTCGGGATCATCAACTTCGCCAACCCCGACATGGTCGGCCACACCGGTGTGATCCCGGCGGCGGTCAAAGCCGTCGAGACCGTCGACGCCCAGCTCGGCAAGGTGGTCGAGGCCGTCACCGCCAAAGGCGGCGCCTGCATCGTCACCGCCGACCACGGCAACTGCGACCACATGCTTGAGCCGGACGGCTCTCCCAACACCGCCCACTCCCTCAACCCGGTCCCCCTCATCGTCACCGCCGACGGCGTCAGCCTCCGCGGCAGCGGCATCCTCGCCGACGTCGCCCCCACGGCCCTGGAGCTCCTGGGCATTCCCCAGCCGGAGGCGATGACGGGTCAGTCCTTGATTGCTTCCGGCAACGGTTAAGCGCCTACTGCAGCCAGTAGCCGAGGACCGCCCCGATCCATCCGGCGGCAAGTTTCTGCGTTGACGGATCTCCCAGGTCGAAGAACAGAGCGCTGAATCCGACTAAGAGAAAGGCGCAGGAAATGAACACCTGCATGCGGAGGTGGATTGATTCCTTCACCGACCTGCCGCCCCGAGATCTGGATCAGAAAAGCTTTTGCTGCTTGTTGCGTCGCTGCATTCGCTCCTCGCGAATGACCTGAGCGGCCCAGCGCAGGCGATTGCCAAACAGGTGCCTGCGTTCCATGACGATGGGCGGACGAGCCTCATCGGCGGAATTTTTGTCAGGACGAGTATCTGGTGGCTCCATGGTGGACTTCACGCTTCGAAGCTTAAAGGCTTCGCGGACAGAAAATCTCCCCCCAGGCCAAGATGGCTTTTCCGCTGTTTGGGGAGAAAGCGATATCTAGGACCTGACCCATACGCTGCCGCCGTGCGAAACGACCCGCAGCGACTCAGCTTCGAGATCGGTGCCCGTGACGGCACTGCCCGCGCCGGGGTCATCCATACCGCACACGGGCCGATCGAGACGCCGGCTTTCATCCCGCTGGCGACGAAGGGGACGGTGCGGGGGATGGAATCGGCCGAGGTGGCCGAGCTCGGCTACCAGCTGATCCTCGGCAACACCTATCACCTGTTTGTCTCGCCGGGGCCGGAGCGGATTGCGGCTGCCGGCGGGCTGCACGGCTTCATGAATTGGGAGCGGGCGATCATCACCGACTCCGGCGGCTTCCAGGTCTTCTCGCTCGCCCACGGCGGTGTCGCCAACGAGGTCAAGGGCAGCGGCCGCTCCGGCGACCACGGCTCCAAGGTCGAGATCAGCGAGGAGGGGGCGCGGTTCCAGTCGCCGCGGGACGGCGCAGAGCTGTTCATCTCGCCCGAGGTCTCGATGAGCGTGCAGGCGCAGCTTGGCTCCGACATCGCCCTCGTCTTCGACGAGTGCACGCCCTTCCACGCCGACCCCGAGTACACCGCCCGCTCGACCGAGCGCACTCACCGCTGGCTCGACCGTTGCCTTGCCTGGCACGGCGAGAACGGCCCCGAGCGCCAGGCCGTCTTCGGGATCGTCCAGGGCGGCACCCACCAGGACCTGCGGCGCGAGTCCGCCCAGGCCGTCTCCGAGGCCGGCGTCGACGGCCTCGCGATCGGCGGCACCCTCGGCCGCGACAAGGAGGAGATGGCGGCGGTGCTGGCGATGACCGCGCCGCTCCTGCCCACCGACGCGCCCAAGCATCTGCTCGGGATCGGCGAGGTCGACGACCTGCTCGGCGGCATCGCCCTCGGCCTCGACGTCTTCGACTGCGCCGTGCCGACCCGCCTCTCCCGCCACGGCGTCGCCCTCGCGCCATCGCCGGAGACCCGCTGGCGCCTCGACATGCGCAAGGGCGGCTGGGTAGGCAACCGCGAGCCCCTGGTCGAGGGCTGCCCCTGCACCACCTGCCAACACCATGACCGCGACTACATCAGCTACCTCTCCCGCGCCGAGGAGCTAACCGCC
>JBJMKN010000032.1:0-28238 GCA_045805765.1 Solirubrobacterales bacterium | reverse complement strand
CGGGAGTTCGGGACTGTCCGCTCCGACGATGTTCACGTAGACCATCCCGGCGTCGATCTTGTCGGCAACACGGTCGGCCTGCTCCTCGTCGTTCGTCATCAGGTAAGAGCCGAGGCCGAAGGGCGTGTCGTTCGCGAGCTTCACGGCCTCGTCCTCGGAGGAGACGCGATAGACCTGCGCGACCGGGCCGAAGAGCTCCTCGCGGTATGCGTCGTTGTCCGGAGTGACGTCGGTGAGGATCGTCGGCTCGAAGAAGTTGCCGTCGCGCTTGCCGCCGACGACGATCTTCGCTCCGTTGTCGACTGCTCGCTTGACCTGGTCCTCGAGACGGTCGGCCGCGGTCTTCGACGAGAGCGGTCCCAGCTCCGTGTCGGCGGAGTGTGGGTCGCCGGGCTTGGCCGCGCCCATCTTCTCCGTGAACTTCTCGAGGAACGGCTCATAGAGGTCGTCGATCACGATGAAGCGCTTTGCCGCGTTGCACGACTGGCCGGTGTTGTCGAGCCGCGCCGCGACAGCGTCCTCGACCGTCTTGTCGAGGTCATCGGTACCGAGCAGGATGAACGGGTCCGAGCCGCCCATCTCGAGCACGACCTTCTTCAGGTTGCGGCCGGCGATCTCGGCGACCGCGGCGCCCGCGCGCTCGGAGCCGGTGACAGACACGCCGCGTACGCGCGGGTCGGCGATGACCCACTCGATCTGCTCGTTCGACGCGTAGATGTTCACGTACGCGCCGTCCGGGAAGCCGGCGTCGTTGAAGATCTGCTGCATCGCCTCGGCCGATTCCGGGCACTGTGGCGCGTGCTTGAGCAGGATCGTGTTGCCGATCACCAGGTTCGGCCCGGCGAAGCGGGCCACCTGGTAGTAGGGGAAGTTCCAGGGCATGATCCCGAGCAGGACGCCGAAGGGGCTGCGGCGGATCACCGCGGTGCCCTCGCCGCCGAGCAATTTGATCGGCTCGTCGGCCATCAAATCCCCGGCGTTGTCGGCGTAGAAGCCGTAGATTTCCGCCGTGAAATCGACCTCCATCAGCGCCTGCTCGATCGGCTTGCCCATCTCGCGGACGATGATCTCGGCCAGCTCCTGACGGCGCTCGGAATGAAGCTCGCCGACCCGGCGCACCAGCGCCCCGCGCTCGGCGACGCTGGTCTCGCTCGGGAAGCTGCGGGAAGCCTGGTCGGCGCGGTCGATCGCCGCGCGGAGATCGTCGTCTGAGATCTCCTGGTACTCCTTGACGGTCTCGCCGGTGGCTGGGTTGACAACCGCGTAGGTGCTCATCTTCAGCTCTCCCTGTGGATGTTCGTTTCCAAGTTCGTCCTACCCCTTCACGGGCTGCTCTAGCCCGAGCGCGCCCTCGACGGGCACATACTCCATCCCCACTCCCTCGGCGACGGCCGGGTGGGTGACCTTGCCGCCGGCGACGTTGACCCCGAGCCGCAGCCCGGGATCGCGCCGGATCGCCTCCTCGACGCCGAGGTCGGCGAGCGCCAGCGCGTAGGGCAGGGTCGCGTTGGTGAGGGCGTGGGTCGAGGTGATCGGGACCGCGCCGGGCATGTTGGCGACGCAGTAGTGGGTGATCCCGTCGACCTCGAAGGTCGGGTCGCGATGGGTCGTCGGCCGCGAGGTCTCGAAGCAGCCGCCCTGGTCGATCGCGACGTCGACCAGGACCGCGCCGGGCTTCATCAGCGCCAGCTGCTCGCGCCGGATCACGTACGGCGCCCGCGCGCCGTGCACCAGCACGGCGCCGATCACGAGGTCGGCGTTCGGCAGCATCTCCTCGATCGCCAGCGTCGTCGAGTAGACGGTCGAGCAGCGGCCGCCGAAGTCGACTTCGAGCTCCCGCAGGCGGTCGATCGAGCGGTCGTAGACGAAGACGTCGGCTTCCATCCCGATCGCGATGAAGGCCGCGTTCATGCCGACGACGCCGCCGCCGATCACCATCACGTTGGCGGCGGCCACGCCCGGCACGCCGCCGAGCAGGATCCCCCTCCCGCCCATCGGTTTCTCCAGCATGAAGGCGCCGGCCTGGGTCGCGATCTTCCCCGCCACCTCGCTCATCGGCGCCAGCAGCGGCAGCCGCCCGTGCGCGTCCTCGACGGTCTCGTAGGCGATCGCGGTGACGCCGGCGCCGCAGAGCCCGCGCGTCTGCTCGGGGTCGGGCGCCAGGTGCAGGTAGGTGAAGAGGAGCTGGCCCGGGCGCAGCATCTCGATCTCGCTCGGCTGCAGCTCCTTGACGTGGAGGATCATCTCCCCCGCCTCGAAGACGGCGGCGGCATCGGGGACGATCGTCGCCCCCTGCGCCTCGTAGGAGGCATCCGTGATCGCGCTGCCCTCGCCGGCCCCGGCCTGGACCAGCACTTCGTGGCCGTGCTCGGAGAGTTCGCGCACCCCCGCCGGGGTGACGGCGACGCGGTACTCGTCTGACTTGATCTCGGTCGGTACTCCAATCTTCATGCGACAAGCTCCCTCGCTCGCAGGGCCAACCAGAACTCGATGCGGTCATGGGCGCGGGAGAGGTCGCGCCCCGTCAGCTCTTCCACCTTGCGCATCCGGTAGCGCAGGGTGTGGCGATGGCAGTAGACCTGCCGGGCCGCTCGCTCCCACTGGCCGTTCTGCTCGATGAAGGCCTCGAGCGAGCGCAGCAGCTCGCCGCCGTACTCCTCGTCGCCGCGCTCGATCGGGCCGAGGACGCTGTCGCAGTAGAGGTCGAGGGCGTCGTCGTCCTGGATCGAGAGCAGGAGGGTGAAGGCGCCGAGGTCGCGCCAGGAGGCGACCTCCGGGGCCGCGCCGTTGTCGAAGGCGGTCGCCTCCAGGGCGCAGCGCGCCTCGTGGAAGGAGTGGCGCAGGCGCTCCGGCGGCGCCGGGCGGCTGGCGGCGGCGCGGACGCCGCCGCGCTCCCGCGCCAGCTCGCGCCGAGCCGCGGTGGCGACCTCGATCGGGTCGCGGTCGGCGCAGTCGATGACGGCGCAGAGAAGCTCGCGGCCGCCGGTGCTGTGCGGGGCGACGACGCCGGGGCAGGCTCCGGCCGCGAGGGCGGCTTCGAGAGTGGCGGCGCCGCCGGCGGGATCGTCGAGGGCGAAGACGAGCACCGAGGCTTCCTCCCCGATCCCGAACGGCTCGAGCCGGCGGCGCAGCTCGGTCGGGTCCATGCGCCCGCCGAGCGCCGCCGCGACGACGTCGCCCGCGAGGCGCCGCTCGGTCTCCTGGGCGACGCGGCGGCGCATCAGCTCCAGCGCCACCACCGCGACCGCCTGCTGCAGGATCAGCCGCTCGAAGTCGCCGAGCCCGCCGGAGTCGCGGACGATCACGACCCAGGCCTGGGGCGCCCCGCCGCCGGGGGAGATGACGGGGTGGGCCAGCGCCCTCCCGGCGACGGTGGGGTGGCTGGGGACAAAGGGGTGACCATCGCCGACGTGGCTGAGCGCTTCCTTGCGGATCGCGCCGATCGCCTCGGTCGAGAGCTGGCGGCGGAAGCCCTTGCCGGCGAGCCGCTCGCCGCGGCCATCGAGAACTGCGACGGTGCCGCCGACGGCGGAGGCGACGGTGGCGGCGATTTCCTCCAAGCCCCGCTCCTCGAGGACCAGCCGCTCGAGCCGGCGCTGGACGGCGATCCCCCGCTGCAGCACCTCGTACTGCTCGTTGACCAGCCGCGCGAAGGCCTTCTCGGTGATCGCGATGAACGGCACCGAGTAGGGGACCTCGAAGAGCGGGAAATCCCGCTTCTCCGCCTCGTCGACCAGCGCCTTGGGCAGCGATTTGTGGTTGAACCCGGTCCCGAACCCAAGCCCGGCAAGGTTGCGGTCGGCGAGGATGCGGATGAAGGCGCGCTGTTTCGCCGCCGAGCTGAGCGGGATCCCCGTCGTCAGCATCAACTCGCCGCCGGAGAGCCACGGCGTCGGGTCCTCGAGCTCTGAGATGTGGACCCAGCGCACCGGCGCCGCGGCCGCGTCCGCGCCGGCCGCCAGCTCGAGGTCGAGCTCGTCGAGCAGGCTCTGGACGGTGAGCACCGTTGCTCCTAGCCGACTACCTGGTCCCACGCCTCGGCGAGGACCGAGTGCAGTACGTCGTGGATCTCTTCGAACTGCTCGGTGTCGGCGATCAGCGGCGGCGAGAGCTGCACGACCGGGTCGCCGCGATCGTCGGCGCGGCAGATCAGCCCGCGCTTGTAGAGCTCCCCGGAGAGGAAGCCGCGCAAGAGCTTCTCGGACTCCTCGTCGTTGAAGCTTTCTTTCGTCTCCTTGTCTTTGACCAGCTCGACCGCGTGGAAGTAGCCGGCGCCGCGCACGTCGCCGACGATCGGCAGGTCGTGCAGCGACTCGAGCATCTGCCGGAACTCGCCCTCCTTGCGGAGCACGTGACCACACAGGTCCTCGCGCTCGAAGACGTCGAGGTTGGCCATCGCGATCGCCGCGGCGATCGGGTGCCCGGCGAAGGTGAAGCCGTGGGAGAAGGAGGCGTCGCCCTCCATGAACGGCTCGGCGACCCTGTCGGATGCGATCAGGCCGCCCATCGGCGCGTAGGCCGAGGTCAGCGCCTTGGCGATGGTGATGATGTCCGGGACGTAGTCGAAGCGTTCGCAGCCGAAGTAGTGGCCGAGGCGGCCGAAGGCGCAGATCACCTCGTCGGAGATCATCAGCACGTCGTACTGATCGCAGATCTCGCGCACCCGCTGGAAGTAGCCGTCGGGTGGGACGAAGCAGCCGCCGGCGTTCTGGACCGGCTCGAGGATCACCGCGGCGACGGTCTCCGGCCCCTCGAAGACGATCCGCTCCTCGATCGCGTCGGCCGCCCAGAGGGGGTCGCGCTCTTCGGGCCAGCGGTAGATGTTCGTGTTGGGGACGTGGCAGCCGCCCGGCGTCAGCGGCTCGAACTGGCTGCGCAGCTCGGTGATCCCGGTCGCCGAGAGGGCCCCGAGGGAGGTGCCGTGGTAAGCGACCTCGCGTGCGATCACCTTGTGCTTTTGGCCTTTGCCGTGCATCCGGTGGTAGTTGCGGGCGAGCTTCAGCGCCGACTCGACGGCCTCCGAGCCACCGGAGGTGAAGAAGACGCGGTTGAGGTCGCCGGGCGCCATCGTCGCGAGCCGCGCCGCGAGTTCGATCGCCTTCGGGTGCGCGTAGCTCCAGAGCGTGTAGAAGTCGAGCTCTTCGACCTGGCGCGCCGCGGCTTCGCCGTACTCGGTGCGGCCGTGGCCGGCGTTGACGCAGAAGAGGCCGGAGAGCCCGTCGAGGTAGCGGTTGCCGTGTTCGTCGTAGACGTAGCAACCCTCCGCTCGGGTGATGATCGGGATCTCGTGGTCGGGCCCGTAGCCCCCCATGCGCGAGAAGTGCATCCAGAGGTGGCGTTGGGCCATCTGCTGGAGATCGGTACCTGCTGGGGCTTGTGACGCAGTGGCCATCGCGCCCTCCTCTCCGGATTACGACGTTATGGACAAAGCTAGAGGCCCTGAACAACAATCGCAAGTGGTCTTTGGGTCAAGGACTGACGATTGACTTGTACATGACGTACAAGCTGCTCCTGTGCTTTTAGGACATTCGCCCCTTGCGCGGTGATCCACCGGGGCTTACCGTCGCGGATAGGTACTTAGGGAATCCGGGTAGCCAAACCACCGAGAAGGGGGCTGATAGACCGGAATGGACGACCACCACGGAGAGACCCCCAGCGTCGAGCTGTGCAGCGTCACCAAACGCTTCGACCAGTTTGCCGCCGTCGACGACCTCAGCCTCGAGCTCGGTCGCGGAGAGTTCTTCACGCTGCTGGGGCCGAGTGGCTGCGGCAAGACGACGACGTTGCGGATGATCGCGGGGTTCGAGCGGCCGACCAGCGGCGAGATCCGGATCGAGGGCGAAGACGTGGCGCAGCTGCCCCCGCACAAGCGCCCGACCAACACCGTCTTCCAGAGCTACGCGCTCTTCCCCCACCTCAGCGTCGAGGCCAACGTCGCCTTCGGGCTGAAACGCAAGAAGGTCTCCAAGGACGAGATCGCCGAGCGGGTCCGCGCAGAGCTCGAGCGGGTCGGCCTAGGCGCCGAGGCCAAGCGCCGGCCGGCACAGCTCTCGGGCGGGATGCAGCAGCGGGTGGCGCTGGCGCGGGCGCTGGTCAACCTGCCGAAGGTCCTCCTCCTCGACGAGCCCCTCGGCGCGCTGGACCTGAAGCTGCGCAAGGAACTGCAGGTCGAGCTGAAGCGGATCCAGCGCGACGTCGGCATCACCTTCGTCTACGTCACCCATGACCAAGAGGAGGCGCTGACGATGAGCGACCGGATCGCGGTGATGAACCGCGGCCGGGTCGAACAGGTGGCGGCGCCTGAGGAGGTCTACGACCGGCCCGCGACCACCTTCGTCGCCGGCTTCATCGGCGTCTCCAACCTGATGCCGGCGACCGTGACCGGCTCCCGCGAGGTCAAGCTCGACGAGGGCACGACCGTCGCGACCGAGACCGACGGCTTCTCCCAGGGCGACCGCTGCCACGCGGTGGTGCGGCCGGAGAAGCTGCGGGTCGAGCTCGGGGAAAACGGCGACGGCCAGCCCGACCAGCCGCGGGTCGAGGGAACCGTCACCAGCTCGCTGTACCTGGGGACCTCGACCCAGATCGCGGTCGACCTCGGCGAGGGCATCCGGATGACCGTCCTCGTCCCCAACGCCGACGAGGCCGAGCGCCAGACCCTGCCCGGCGGCGGCGCCCGCGTCGCCCTCAGCTGGGAGCCGGAGCACATGCATCTTGTCCGCGAGTCGCCGAACGGCGCACCCGCGGGAAGCACCGACGGCGCCAGCGCCGAGAACCAGTCGCAGAAACTGGAAACGAGCCAGGGAGGTTGACCCGCAGATGTTGAGCAGCAAGAAGGACCTACGCAGGAGCCCGGCAATGCTCGCCGTCCTGATTGCGATCGCGGCGCTGACCCTCGGGCTTGCCGCCTGCGGTGGCGGCGGCGACAGCATCAACGGCGGCGACACCGAATCCGAAGAAGTGAAGCTCGAAAAGAAGGCCTCGGGCGACGTCACGATCTCCAACTGGCCGCTCTACATCGACAAGCAGACCGTCCCGGACTTCGAAAAGGAAACGGGAGTCTCGGTCAAATACATCGAGGACGTCAACGCCAACGAAGAGTTCTTCGCGAAGATGGATCCGCTCCTCAAACAGGGGGAATCCGGGGGCCGCAGCCTGTTCGTCGTCACCGACTGGATGGCGAACAAAATGCACGAACTCGGCTACCTGCAGAACTTCGACAAGTCGGCGCTGCCGAACTTCGAACAGAACCTCGTCTCCAACCTGCGGGAACCGAACTACGACCCGAACCGCGAATTCAGCGCTCCCTGGCAGAGCGGGATGACCGGGGTCATCGTCCGCAAGGACCTCGCGCCCGACGTCAAGTCCGTCTGCGACCTCTTCGACCCCAAGTACAAGGGCAAAGTCGAGATGCTGAACGAACTCCGCGACACGGTGCCGCTGGTGATGAAGTGCCTCGGCATCGATCCGAGCGAAGCCAGCGAAGAGGACTGGATGAAGGCGATCGACAAAATCCAGGGCGCCGCCAGCTCGGGGCAGATCCGCCGCTTCACCGGCAACGACTACGGCGGAGATCTGACCAGCGGCAACGCGGTTGCGGTGATCGGCTGGTCGGGCGACGCGGTCCAGCTGCAGGCCGACAACCCGGACATCGAATGGCGGATGCCGACCGAGGGCTGCATCCTCTGGTCGGACAACATGGTGATCCCGGTCGGGGCGCCGAACCCGACCGCCGCCGAGGAGTTCATCGACTACGTCTACGACCCGAAAAACCAGGCGCAGATCGAGGCCTACGTCAACTACGTCAGCCCGGTTGAAAACGTGAAACCCATCCTGCTCAAGGAAGAACCGGAAATCGCCAAGAACCAGCTGATCTTCCCGAGCAAGTCGTTCACGAAGAACTGCACGATCCAGCCGTCGCCGACCGGCGAAGAAGAACAGAACCTGAACCGCGCCTTCAACGCGGTGCTCAACGGCTGAGCCGATGAGACGCCGGGTCGCTCCCTACTTCCTACTCGGGCCGGGAGCGGCCTGGCTGCTTCTGTTCTTCGTCGTCCCCCTCTACTACCTGGGGGAACTGTCGCTCAACTCGGGTGTCTTCGGCTCCTACGAATTCAGCTGGCACTGGGAGAACTACTCCGACGCGCTGCAGCTCTACGACAGCCAGTTCGTGCGCTCCTTCCTCTACGCCGGGCTGGCGACGCTGTTCGCGCTGCTGCTCGCCTACCCGCTCGCCTACACGATCGCCTTCAAGGCGGGGCGCTGGCGCAACGTCCTGCTCTTCGCCGTCGTCGCCCCGTTCTTCACCACCTACCTGATCCGCACCCTGGCCTGGGAGACGATCCTCTCCGACCAGAGCCCGGTCGTCAGCGTGCTGGACTTCCTCGGGCTGGCGCCGGAAGGGCACGTGCTGGCGACGGGCGGCGCCGTGATCGCCGGCCTCACCTACAACTTCCTCCCCTTCATGGTGCTGCCGATCTACGCCAGCCTCGAGCGGCTCGACGTGCGGCTGATCGAGGCCGGCAAGGACCTCTACGCCTCGGCGACGCAGACCTTCTTCCGGGTCACCCTGCCGCTCTCGGCGCCGGGGGTGGTCGCCGGGACGCTGCTCACCTTCATCCCCGCGTCGGGCGACTACGTCAACGCCCAGTTCCTCGGCAGCGCCAACAACCAGATGATCGGCAACGTGATCCAGTCGCTCTACCTCAAACAGTCCGACTACCCGGCGGCGGCGGCGCTCTCCTTCGTGCTGATGGCGGCGATCCTCGTCCTCGTCCTCGTCTACATCCGCTTCGCCGGCTCCGAGGCGCTGATGGGCGAGGAGGCGGTCTGATGGGCGGCGGAGGAGCCTGGCGCTGGCTGCGCGAGCACGCGGTTCAGATCGTCGCCGTCCTCGTCGTCCTCTACATGCTGATCCCGATCGCGGTCATCTTCGGCTTCTCCTTCAACGATCCGGCCGGCCGCTACAACTTCACTTGGGTCGGCTTCACCCTCGAGCACTGGAAGAACGCCTTCGGGATCCCCGAGTTGAACGAAGCGCTGCTGACCAGCCTCAAGCTGGCGGTCCTGGCGACGGTGATCTCGACCGTGATCGGGACCCTGATGGCGCTGGCCCTGGTTCGCTACGAGTTCTTCGGCCGCCGCGCCGCCAACTTCCTGATCGTGATCCCGATGGCGACCCCGGAGGTGGTGATGGGGTCGGCGCTGCTCTCCTTCTTCCTGCTGATCGGCACCTTCTCGCTCGGCTTCGAAACGCTGCTGATCGCCCACGTCATGTTCTGCATCAGCTTCGTCGTCGTCGTCGTGCGCTCGCGCCTGATCGGCTTCGACCGCCACCTCGAGGAGGCGGCGAAGGACCTCGGCGCGAGCGCCTTCGAAACCTTCCGCCTCGTCACCCTGCCGCTGATCATGCCCGGCATCTTCGGCGCCGCGATGCTCGCCTTCGCCCTCTCGATAGACGACTTCGTGATCTCCAACTTCAACTCCGGCACCACCGTCACCTTCCCCCTCTACATCTTCGGCGCCGCCCAGCGCGGCATTCCGGTCGAGGTCAACGTGATCGCGATGATCCTCTTCTTCTTCACCGTCGCCGCGATGGGCTTCGCCACCTGGCAGCAGCGGCGGGCGGAAAAGATGGCGAGCGTGCGGCCCGAACAGGAGACCGGGGTTGGCGTGCCGGCGGGGGCCGCGGCGGCTACTTGATCCCGTCGGCCGGTCAGCGGCCGATGTGGAAGCCGATCAGCTCTGGGACCTTGGCCACGCCTGAGGCGATCTTCCCGGGCTGACGGCCCTCCATCTCCGCCTCCTCCTTCTTGAGGATGCCGAGGCGGATCGCCTCGCCGCCGACCCAATGGAAGGGCTCGGGGGGGACGCGGTGGGTCTTGCCGTCGACGAAGGCGAGGCGGGTGGGCTCGTCCTCGCGGCCCAGGACGAGGGAGGCGAGGGTGTGGCCCACCATGTTGCTCGGGCCGACGCCGTTGCCGGTATAGCCGGCGGCCACCCAGGCGCGGTTGCGGGGAAGTGAGGTGACGGCGGGGAGGTGGGTCGGGGAGGCGTCGATCGGCCCGCCCCAGGCGTGGGTGATGCGGCGGCCGCGGAGGGCGGGGAAGTAGTCGTAGAGGTGCCCGGTAGCGGCGGCGATTACGCCGGCGTCGACCTCGGCGCGGCCCTTGGTGCGGGCGCCCATCGCGATCCGGCCGCCGCCCCAGCCGAAGGCGATGCGGCCGTCGCGGGTGGTGCGGAAGTAGTGGAGCAGGGAGCGGGAGTCGGTGATGCAGTCGCCACCGGTCCAGCCGATCTCCTCAAGGACGTCTGGCACCGGCTCGGTGAGGACGATGTGGGAGGAGGCGACGGTGAGGCGGCTGCGCAGCGGGCCGCGGCGGGCCTTGGCGGCACTGCCGATCGCGAGCACACCCCGCTGGGCACGAGTCCGGCCGGACGCGGTCTCGGCTTCGACCCCGGTGCCGCTCTCTCTGAATGAGGTGACCGCTGAGGACTCGTACACCTCCACCCCCGCCGCCAGCAGCTGCTCGCGCAGCCCGATCGCCAGGCGCGCCGGCTGCACCGTCGCCGAGGTCGGCGAGACGGCGCCGGCTCGGAAGGCAGGCGACTGGCAGCGCTCGGCGACCTCCGCCGCGCTCAACGGCTGCAGCATCTCCGGCACGCCGAACTCCCGGCACGCCTGCAGCGCCCTCCCCCAGGAGCCGT
Source organism: Solirubrobacterales bacterium (assembly GCA_045805765.1). Lineage (GTDB taxonomy): Bacteria > Actinomycetota > Thermoleophilia > Solirubrobacterales > 70-9 > VAYN01. Next base: position 17,531 of record JBJMKN010000032.1, on the reverse strand, counting down.
CGTGCGCGGGCGCGGTCGAGACCTGGACGTAGCCGGCGGGGCGGAACCAGGCATCGACTCCGTGCTCCTCGCAGAAGGCGCCGACCCGCGCCACCGCCTGCTCGGCCGCCTGCGCCACCTGCAGCGCCGGCACGTCGCCCCAGCGCTCGCGCATCGAGGCGAGCGAGAACCACATCGCGTTGCAGAAGCCGCCGTTGCGCCCACTCGGCCCGCGTCCGCAGACCGGCTCGGCCTCGAGCAGGACGACGCGCGCCGCCGGCTCGAGCTGCTTCGCGTACCAGGCGCTCCACATCCCCGTGTAGCCGCCGCCGACGACGAGGACGTCAGCCTCGACCGGGCCGCTCAAGGGCGGCCGCGGCTCGACCTTGCCGGCCTCCTCGATCCAGTACCCCAGGCGCGTGTGCTGCATCCAAGGATTCTCCAGGACGCGAATCGTCGGCACTGTCTAAAGATCGACCGCGGGTTTGTCCAGTCGTCGCGAAACGCGACCCGTAGACTCGGATCGATGCCAGGAGATGGTCAGGCCTCCACTCCTTACGTCGACGCGATGCTCGCCTACGCGAAGCGCGACCCGGGCCGCTTCCAGGTGCCCGGGCACAAGGGCGGCATCGGCGCCGACCCGGCCGAGATCGCCTTGGTCGGAGAGGTGGGGCTGCAGAACGACATTCCCTCGGTGACCGAGGGGGTCGACGTCGGCCCCGAGCCGACTCCCTTTCAGCAGGCCCAACAGCTCGCCGCCGAGGCCTGGGGCGCCGGCCGCACCTGGTTCCTCGGCAACGGCGCCTCGCAGGGCAACCACGCCGCCTGCATGGCGCTCGCCCACGGCGGCAACCGGGTCGTCGTCCAGCGCAACGTCCACTCCTCGGTGATCGACGGCCTCGTCCTCAGCGGCATGCGGCCGACCTTCGTCGCGCCGGAGCTGGACCCCGAGCTCGGGATCGCGCACGGGCTGACGCCCGACACCCTGGCGGCTGCGCTCGACGAAACCCCCGAGGCGGTGGCGGCGGTGGTCGTCTCCCCGACCTACTTCGGCGCCTGCGCCAACGTCGCCGCGATGGCCGAGGTGGCGCACTCCCGCGGGGTGCCGCTGGTCGTCGACGAGGCCTGGGGCGCACACCTCCACTTCCACCCTGGCCTGCCGACCGACGCGCTCGCCTGCGGCGCTGACCTCGTCACCTCGTCCACCCACAAGATCATCGGCAGCCTCACCCAGTCGGCGATGCTCCACCTCGGCCGCGGCGGCCGCATCGACGGCGCCGTCGTCGACCGCTGCGTCAGCCTGGTCGAGACGACCAGCCCCAGCGGCCTCCTCGCCGGCTCGCTCGACGCCGCCCGCCGCTACATGTATGTGCACGGCGAGGAGATGCTAAGCGAGGCGATGGCGGGGCTGGCGAAGACGCGGGAGAAGATCCGTGAGATCCCCGGGCTCGACGTGCTCGACGAGAGAATGGTGGGACGGCCGGGCGTCACCGGCTGGGACCCGCTGCGGCTGGGGATCGACGTCCGCGACACCGGCTCCAGCGCCCAACGGCTCTGGAAAACCGCCTTCCACGTCAGCGGGATCGACCTCGAGCTCTACTCGGGCAACGTCGTCGTTGCGATCTTCGGGGTCGGCGAGCGGGCGGAGGAGAGCGGCGAGCGGCTGGTCGAGGGGCTGCGCAAGGCGGTCGCGGAGCTGGAGGAGACTCCGGGGGCGCCGGACGAGAAGCTGGCGCCGGCGCCGCCCTGGGGGGAGCTGGTGTTGACGCCTCGCGAAGCGTTTCTTGGGCCGCAGGAGGTTGTTCCTTTCGAGGCTGCGGCGGGGCGGGTCGCTGCCGAGGGGTTGGCGGCCTATCCGCCGGGGATTCCTAATGTGCTTCCTGGCGAGCGGTTGACGCCCGAGACGTTGGACTTCATACGCGAAAGCCTTGACCACGGGGGGTATGTCCGTGGGGGTTCGGATCGGGAGTTGAAGACTCTTCGGGTGGCGTTGTAGAGGAGAGGGGGTGGGGGTCGGCGGACAACAGCGGGGAGGGTCCGGCGACCCCCACCCCCTCTCCTCTAGGCTCAAGCGCGTGTCCAGCTTCGACTCGATCGCGGATCTGCCCCTTCAGATTGAGGGGTGTGAGTTCGAGGGGCTTAGCCTTGATGCGGGGGCGTTTGAACGGCTGACGACGATTGTCAGGCTGCGGGGCGGTGGTGAGGAAGGGATCGGGGAAGACGTCGTTTACGACGCGGTCGATCACATCGCCCAGCAGGACCATGGGCCTCCGGAGGGGCTGGCGGGGGAGTTCACCTTTGCTGAGTTCTCCGAGCGGCTGGATGGGGTCGATTTGTTCCCGGCGGGGGAGCCGGTTCGGGAGGATGTTTCTCGGGACTATCGGCGGTGGGCTTTTGAGTCGGCGGCGCTGGATTTGGCGTTGCGGCAGGCTGGGACGAATTTGGCTGTGGCGCTGGGGCGGGAGCCGCGGCCGGTTAACTTCGTCAATTCGATGCGGCTGGCGCCGTTCGAAGAGGGGGCGCGGTCTTCGATCGAGCCGCTGCGGGCGAGGCTTGCTGCTTACCCGGCCCTTCGCTTCAAGCTCGACCCGGCCAACGACTGGGACGACGAGTTGATTTCGGCGCTCGCGGAGACCGGCGCGGTTGACTCGCTTGACCTCAAGGGCTTCTACAAAGGGACGCCGGTCGACGTCGAGACCGACCCCGAGCTCTACGCGAAGCTGATCGAGACGTTCCCCGACGCGTGGCTCGAGGATCCCGACGTAACCGAGGAGACGAAGCCGCTGCTCGACCCGGTGTCGGAGCGGGTCACCTGGGACGCGCCGATCCACTCGATCGCCGACATCGAGGCGATGCCGTGGTCGCCGCCGAAGACGGTCAACGTCAAGCCCTCCCGCTTCGGCCCGATCCGCAACCTCTTCGCCGCCTACGACTACTGCGAGGAGCGCGGCATCGGCGCCTACGGCGGCGGCCAGACCGAGCTCGGCCAGGGCCGCGGCCAGATCCAGTACCTCGCCTCGATCTTCCACCCCGGCACGCCGAACGACGTCGCTCCGGGCGGCTACAACGACCCCGAGCAGGCAACGAGGCCAGGGCTGCCGACCAGCCCGCTGGAGCCGGCGATCGAGGAGATCGGCTTCCGCTGGAGGCTCTAGCAGGCGGCGCTCAACCCAGCGCAGTACCCGCGATCGAGTTCCCGATCAAGAGCACCAACAGAGCCACGCAGCCGTAGTACAGCCGGTCAACGCGATTCTCGAGCCGGTTCATTTCCTCGCGGGTGGCGATCCCTTCAAAGCGCTGGTCTACCTCCTTGAAGCGCTGGTCGACCTCCTTGAAGCGCTGGTCGATGCGTGCAAAGCCTTCGCGCATCTCCTTGAAGCCTTCGTCCATGCGCCGGCTCAATTCGTCGAGCCGGCCGTCGTTCCAGTTGTCCATCGGCCGCTCCATCTTCAGTGCCTCCATGATGACAGGACTGTAGACGAAAAGTTTCTACGGCTTACGCGCAGAAACAAAGTCTTCAGGAACACGAACGAAGCATCTTCGTGACTTCAGCCGAGCCAGCCGGCTCGCTTGCGCATCGTCTTGATGCGGCGGAACTCGGCGATGTCCTCGCGCAGGGCGGCCGGGGCCGGGGCGGGTAGGAAGCGGGCGGGCAGCGGTGACTCGGCGACCTCGCCTCCCCCCTTGCTGACGCGGTAGGCGCGGGCGCCTCGCCGAGCGGTCACCGCCGAGGGGCTGCCTTCGCCCTCCCAGAGCAGGCCGGCGTAGTCGTCGAGGCCGTAGCCGCCCGGCATCCCGTCGCCGACCGCGTCGAGGTAGGCGGCGCGGCGCTCCGGTTCGTTGTTGTAGTGGACACAGAGGCTGCCGCCGAGAAGGCCGAGGCCGGCGGCCGCCAGGGGGCGGCCGGAAGACTTGGTGATGCCGGCCTCGAACCAGCACATCGCGCCGGCGCTCTGGCCGGCGAGGACGATCCCCTGCCGCCAGGCGAGGCTGAGGATCGAGGCGATGTCGTGCGCCTCCCAAACGGCCAGCAGGTTGACCAGGCTGCCGCCGCCGACGTAGATCAGGTCCTGCGCGAGGAGGTGGTCGCGCAGCTCTATCGGCCGCCGCCCGAGCCGGAAGAGGGAGACGTCGGAGGGCTCGCAGGGCCGCTCCCCGAAGGCCGAGTAGAAGCCGGCGATCTGATCGGAGGTGTCGCCGCTGGCCGTCGGCAGGATGCAGATCCGCGGCCGCTCCCCGCCGCGTTCGGAGGCGAGCCGCAACAGCAGCTCGCAAACCGCCCGATCCGGTGGCCGGAAGCTGAACTCGTGGCCGCCGAGGGCGAGGATCCGCCGCACCGGCGTCGCCGCCCTGGCGCGGACTCCGTCGACTGCCATCAGGCGGCGGGGGCGGTCGAGAGCGCCTCCGGCAGCGGAGCCGCGGGGACCGCCTCCCGGTCGCCGAGGTAGGTGGTCGCGATCTGCATCTCCACCACGCGCGAGCCGGCGACGTCGAGGCGGTACCCGCGCGCCTGCGGCCGGGAGGCGACCACCCGCCTCAGTTCGGGACCGTCGAAATGCAGGGCGGCCCCGTCCTCGGCGGCGTAGCCCCCGCACATCCCTTCGCGCAGGAAACGGTGGTAAGCCTCGCCACGCTTGGCGCCGCGCTCGTAGTGGACGCAGTTGCTGAAGGGCAGCAGCCCCAGCCCCCGCAGCCGCTTCGCCTCGCCGTGGAAGCCCGTCACCGCCTCCTCGAACCAGCAGAGCGAGCCGGCGGAGAGGCCGCAGAGGATCACGCCCGATTCCCAGGCCTCGCGCAGGATCGAGTCGATCCCGTGGGCGCGCCAGACCCCGAGCAGGCTGACGACGCTGCCGCCGCCGACGTAGATCAGGTCCTGGGAAAGAAGGTGGCGGCGGAGGTCGCTCGGCCCCTGCTCGCGGCGGAAGAGCGAGATGTGGCTCGGCTCGCAGCGATGGGCAGAGAAGGCGCGGTAGAAGCGGACGATGTAGTGATCGGCGTCGCCGCTGGCCGAGGGCAGGAAGCAGACCCGCGGCCGCTCCGCCCTGGTCAGCCCGAGCACGTAATCGTCGAGCAGCGGGTTTCCCGACTCCATCGAGAAGCCGCCGCCGCCGAAGGCGACGATCTGACGCGGTGCCATCTCCATGCAGAAATGTTCGACGCGGGAGGCGGCCCGGTCGTTGTACAGCGGTCCGAAGTTCAGCCGGTCGCGCTCGCCCCCGCGTACAGCAGGCGCAGCTTGTTGCGGGCGCGGTGCAGCCTCACCTTCACGGTCCCTTCCGGGATGCCGAGGCGGCGGGCGATCGTCGGCTGGGTCAGGTCCTCCTCGTATTTCATCTCCAAAAGCCGCCGGTCGCGCTCGTTCAGCCCCGCCAGCGCCGCGTGCAGGTCGGCGAGCTCAACCGCCGCCAGCACCCGCTCGTCCTCGGCGCCCTCGCGCAGCTCGATCCCTTCCGACAGGTCGGGACGGATCCGCGCGTGCTGGCGGAAGGCCTCGTTGCGGACGATCGCCGCCAGCCACTGGTTGCGGCTGCCGGAATCGCGCAGGGTCGAACGCCGACGCCAGGCCCGGAGCAAGGCATCCTGAGCTATGTCTTCGGCGTCGCCCGGATTGCTCGCGTAGCGATACGCCATTCGAAGACAAACTCTCTGTGCCTCTCCCCACTCCCAGGCATCGTCGTTCCCGCGACGGTGCTCTCTTGGAGTACTGATTGAACGAACCTACATAAGCGGTGGGCCAAATTGCCACCTCTGTTTTAGAAACTGTTCAGAGGTTGCGCAGGTCTTGATTCCGTGGCCAGGGAACGGGGGGAAGAACGACCGCGGTGGGCCGAGGCCGCCTACGAGGCGATCGCGCCCGTCTACGACGAGTTCACCGCCCACCACGATTACGACCTCTGGCTGGGGCAGCTGCTGCCGAAGGTCGAGCAGCACGGGATCCCGGGCCGCCGCCTCCTCGACGTCGCCTGCGGGACCGGCAAGAGCTTCATCCCGATGCTGGAGAAAGGATGGGAGGTGACCGCCTGCGACGTCTCCCCGAAGATGGTCGCGATCGCCCGCGAGAAGGTCGGCGACCGGGCCGCGCTCTCCGTCGCCGACATGCGAGACCTCCCCGTCTTCGGCGAGTTCGACCTCGTCTTCTGCCTCGACGACGCCGTCAACTACCTCCTCGGCACCGAGGAACTGGAGCAGGCGCTGACGGGGATGCGCCGCAACCTCGGGCCCGGCGGGCTGCTGATGTTCGACGTCAACACGCTCGAGGCCTACCGCACCTTCTTCGCCGAAGAAATGGTGGTCGAGCGGGACGGGCTGCGGATGATCTGGAAAGGGCGCTCGACCCCCGAGATGCCGCCGTCCTCGATCGCCGAGGCGAGCTTCGAGGCCGAGTCGCTCGGCCCCGAAGCCGCCCCCTCGATCGCGCCCGGCCTCCACCGCGAGCGCCATTTCACCGAAGCCGAGGTGCTCGAGGCCCTGGAGCGGGCGGGCCTCGAGTGCCTCGACGTCTACGGGCACCATCACGACGCGATCCCGAAGCAGCCGCTCGACGATCTCACCCACACGAAGGGCGTCTACATCGCCCGCGCCAGGTGAGCCCTAGGCCGCCTCGGAGCTGAAGGCGGGCTCGGGCCCACCGAACTCGCCCTCGGTCACCGGCTCCTCCTGTGCTGCCTCCGCGGGCTTCAGCACCGTCACAGCGACGACGACCGCCGCCAGGGCAAAGCCGGCGCCGATCAGGAAGGCGAGCTTGAAGCCGTCGGTCAGCGCCGCAGCTTCGGAGGCGCCACCGGCCAGCAGGTCGCTGGTGCGGTTCGTCGACATCGTCGCCAGGACCGCCAGCCCGATCGCGCCGCCGACCTGCAGGGTCGTGTTGACCAGGCCGGAGGCGAGGCCGGCGTCCTCGCGGGCGACGCCCGACATCGCCAGGCTCATCAGCGACGGGAACGAGAGCCCGGCCCCGGTCCCGATCAGGACCATCGCCGGCAGCACGTTGGTCAGATAGTCGCCGTCGACCGAGATCCGCGAGAACAGCAGCAGGCCGAGGGAGATCGCGCCGAGGCCGGGCAGCAGGGTCGCGCGGGGCCCGAAGCGGAGGTTCAGTTTCGCCGAGAAGCCGAGCGAGAGGACGCCGATGATCCCGGTTACCGGCAGGTAGGCGAGGCCGACCTCGAGCGAGTCGAAGCCGAGCACGCGCTGCAGGTAGAGGGCGCCGAGGAAGAACATCCCGAACATCCCGGCGACCATCAGCGCCTGGATCGCGTTGGCTCCGGTCAGGTTCCGCGAGCGGAAGATCCGCAGCGGCACCAGGGGGTTGGCGGCCCGGGCCTCGCGGGCGACGAAGCCGGCGAGCAGGAGCGCTGCGCCGGCGCCGAAGCCGAGCGTGTGGGCCGAGCCCCAGCCGTAGTTGCTGGCCTCGACGATCGTGTACACGCCGAGCATCAGCGAGGAGACGAGCAGGAGCGCGCCGGGAGCGTCGGTCCCTCTGTCGAGGCCGAGGCCGGAGTCCCGCGGCAGCAGCCGCAGCGCCAGCACGCCCGTGAGGACGGCGATCGGCAGGTTGACGAAGAAGATCCAGTGCCAGCTGATCGCCTCGGTTAGGACGCCGCCGAGCAGGAGGCCGATCGAGCCACCGGCGGAGGCGACGAAGCTGTAGACGCCAATCGCTTTCGCCTGCTCCCGGGGCTCCGGGAACATGGTCACGATCATCCCGAGGATGACGGCGGAGGTGAGGGCTCCGCCGACGCCCTGGACGAAGCGGGCGCCGACCAGCATCGCCTCGCTCTGGGCCAGGCCGCAGAACAGAGAGGCGGCGGTGAAGAGGACAAGGCCGGAGAGGAAGACGTCGCGGCGGCCGAGCAGGTCGCCGAAGCGCCCGGCGAGCAGGAGCAGGCCGCCGAAAGCGATCAGGTAGGCGTTGACGACCCAGGCGAGGCTGCTCTGGGAGAAGCCGAGGTCGTCCTGGATGACTGGGAGGGCAACGTTGACGATGGTCGCGTCAAGCACGATCATCAGCATCCCGACGCAGAGGACGACAAGCGCCATCCAGCGGGAGCGGTCGGAGTTTGCATCGGACTTGGGTAACCTGAAGTTAGTAACTGACATAGGATCATCACTGTATCAGTGATAATCATTTGATGCGTTAAGATCATTACATCATGGGAAATTGCGCATGAACCCGGCAACCGCAACCGGCTCGATGAGCCTGATCACCCGCCTCTCGCGGCTCGTCTTCCGCGGCGCCACCGAGGAGGTCCTCGGGATGCGGCTGAAGCAGCTGATCGCGCTCGACTACCTGCGCGAGCACCAGGGGACGCCGCAGAAGGCGCTCGGCCAGTCGCTGATGCTGGACCCGAACAACTGCGTGATCCTGCTCAACGACCTCGACGTCCACGGCTACATCGAGCGCCGCCGCGACCCCGAGGACCGGCGCCGCCACCTGGTCGAGATAACGCCGGCGGGCCTGCGGGCCCTGGAGAAGGCCGAGGCGCGGATGGAGGACCTCGAGGACGAGGTCCTCTGCAACCTCAGCAAGGCCGAGCGGGCCGAGCTGCACGGCCTGCTCGTCAAAGCGCTGGCCGGCCAGGACCTCTCCTGACCGGCCAGGCCGGGCGGGAGAAGGCCTAGGACTCGTCGGGGCGCTTCACTTCGCCCCGCCAGCCGCTTTCAGGGCCGCGAGTCTCGATCAGCTCCTTGAAGCGTTCGAGGTCGCCGTGGACGCGGCGATCGGCCGCGCCCAGCGCGTCGCCGATCCGCTCCTTGATCCCCTCGGGGACGAAGTCCATCTGGACCATCACCCGCGTGGTGTCGTCGTCGATCCGGTGGAAGGTGACGACGCCGGCGTTCTCCTTGCCCTCGACGTTGCGCCAGGCGACGCGCTCGTCGGGCTTCTGCTCGGTGATCTCCGCCTCCCATTCGTGGCGGGAGCCGCCGAACTCGGCGACCCAGTGCAGGTGGGTGTCGTCGATCTGGCGGATCTCTTCGACCCCGTCCATGAAGCGAGGGAACTCCTCGAACTGCGTCCATTGGTCATAGACGCTGCGCAGCGGCGCCTTGACCTCGATCGACTCCTCGATGGTGGACATTCTCTGCCTCCTCGGTGATTGATTGCTCACCACACGGGTAGCCATCTGCCTGTCAAGGTAAACCTGTATCTCGTGTCCAGAGTTGAAGAAGAACCTGCACTCAGCATCGGCGACGTCGTCCGCGCCACCGGCCTCGGTGAAGCGACCCTGCGCGCCTGGGAGCGCCGCTACGGCTTCCCGCAGCCGCAGCGCGAGGCGAGCGGCCACCGCCGCTACGCGTCCGACGAAGTCGCGCGGCTGCTGCGCGTCATCGCCGAGCGCGAGCGGGGGATCGAGCTGCCGGTCGCGATCGAGCGCGCCCGCGCCGCCTCCACCGTCGTCCCTTCGCTCTTCGCGCAGCTGCGCGAGCGCCGTCCCGACCTGCAGCCGATGACGGTCAGTAAGCGACACCTGGTCCCGCTCGCCCGCGCGATCGAGGACGAGAGCGCCGCCCGGGCCGAGCGGCCGCTCCTGATCGGCTCCTTCCAGCGCGAGCGCTTCTACCGCCAGAGCGAGGATCGCTGGCGAGAGCTCTCGCGCGGGGCCGAGAGCGCCTTCGTCTTCGCCGACTTCGAGCGGCTGCAAGAGCCGGCGGACGCGCCGGCGGAGCTGCCGATCGACCGCTCGCACCCGGTCAGCCGGGAGTGGGCGCTGGTCTGTGCGGCGCCGGAGCACGGCGCCTGCATGGTCGCCTGGGAGCCGCCGGGACGCACGCGTCACGGCGACGCCCGCGAGTTCGAGCTGCTGCTGAGCGTCGATCCGGCGGTGGTGCGGGAAGCGGCGGAGACGGCCGCCGACCTTGCCGCGCCGATCGCGCCGAAGCTGGCGGCGCGGGCCCGCGAGCACCTCGAGCAGCTGCCGCCGCCGCTGCCGGAGAAGCAGCTGCGGCTCTCCAGCGCGATCACCGCGCGGCTGCTGGCGTCACTCCATTCCGAGGCTTGAAGCAAGGACGAAAGGGAAAAAGATGGGCATGAAACTGGGTGGAATCTGCGAGCTGGTCCTGGAGACCGACGACGTCGGGCGGCTTGCCTCCTTCTACCGGGAGCTCGGCCTGGAGCTGGTCCTGGAGGAAGACGACCGGGTTTGGCTGGCGGTGGGGGAACGTTGTCGGCTCGGCATCTGGCCTCCCGGCGAACAGGAGTACAGGGACCGCGGCGGCCGCCACGTCCACTTCGCCCTCTCGGTCGACCACGACCAGCTCCAAGCGCTGACCTCCGTTCTGCACGAGCGCGGGATCGAGATCCAGGGGCCGGTCGAGCACGACGGCGGCGACCGCTCCGCCTACTTCTTCGACCCCGCCGGCAACCGGGTCGAGCTCTGGGACTTCTTCCGTGACGGCGACGGCGCCGAGGGCGGAGTGATGGCCCTGGTGGAGGACGGCAATGGCGCGTAACCGGGTCCACATCGACGCCACCCCCGAAGAGGTCTTCGCCGTCCTCGCCGATCCCCAGCGCTACCCCGACTGGGTGGTGGGAGCCGCCGGGATCCGCGACGAGGACGCGGAGTTCCCCGCCGTCGGCTCCCGCTTCCACCACAAGGTCGGCTCCTGGCCGGTCGGCCTCAAGGACTACACCGAGGTGACGGAGGTCGAGCCACCGCACCGGATCGTGCTGAAGGCGAAGGCGCGCCCGCTGGGGACGGCAACGATCGAGCTCGACCTGCACGAGAGCGCAGGCGGCACCGAGGTGGAGATGGAGGAGGCGCCCGGCGACCGCCTCACCTCGCTCTTCGTCGGCAACCCGGTGGCCGACGCGGCCCTGCGGGTCCGCAACGCCGAGGCGCTGGCGCGGCTGAAGCGGCTGGTCGAGGGGGTCCCGGAGGGCGACCCGATCCGGGAGCGCTCGCTGCCGGGCCAGCGCGTCCTCGTCACCGGCGGCAGCAGCGGCATCGGCCTTGCCGTCGCCCAGGGGCTCGTCCGGGAAGGAGCGCAAGTGGCGATCCTCGCCCGCAACGAGCTGGGGCTGGCGGCGGCGAAGCGCCGGCTCGTGGGGGAGGGCGGCGAGGCGATCGCGATTGCCGCCGACGTCACCGACCGCGAGGCGCTCGAGGCTGGGATCGAGAAGGCCGTGGGCGAGATGGGCGGCCTCGACGTTCTAGTCACCTCGGCCGCCGGCATCTCCTTCGGCCGCTTCACCGAGACCGACCCGGAGGACTTCGAGGCGACCGTCGACACGGTCCTGCGCGGCACCGTCGACACCATCCGCGAGGCGCTCCCCCACCTCGAGCGCTCGCGCGGTGCCATCGTCTGCGTCGGCTCGATCGCGGGGCGGATGCCGCTGCCGGGGATGGCCGCCTACACCACTTCCAAGCACGGCCTGGTCGGCTTCCTCGACACCGTCCGGATCGAGCTCCAAGAGGCCGGCTCCTCTGTGACGCTCTCCCTCGTCAACCCCGGCGCGGTCGATACCCCGCTCTGGAGCAACCTCGAAAGCTCGACCGGGCTGCTGCCGCCGGAACCGCCGTTCCCCTCCGTCTACTCGCCGGAGTCAGTGGCAGAGGCGGTCATCGCCGTCATCCGCCACCCCCGCGACGAGCTCACCGCCGGTGGCCTCGCCCGCGCCCAGGTGCTCTTCTACTCCTACTTCGGCGGCGTCGCCAAGCGGGCGATGCAGGCGCTGGCGCGGCTCGAGCACACTGCCGGGGACCGCCCCGCCGGCGAGGGAGCGCTGAGCGGCGGCAAGGGCGCCGGGGAGGTCGAGGGCGGCTTCGGCGGCCGTCCCAGCGTCGCCGTCAAAGCGCTCGGCGCTTGGGACGGGATGCTGCGGGTAATCGGAAGGGGCTGATGCACGCAGACGCCGTCGTCATCGGCGCCGGTCCCAATGGCCTGATCGCCGCCAACCACCTCACCGACGCCGGCTGGAGCGTCGTCGTCTGCGAGGAGCAGCCCGAGCCGGGCGGCGCCGTCCGCAGCGGCGAAGTCACCGCGCCCGGCTTCGTCCACGACCTCTACAGCGCCTTCTATCCCCTCACCCTCGCCTCCCGCCACATCGCCCCGCTGGAGCTGGAGCGCTACGGGGTCAACTGGCTCAGCGCGAAGGGAGTCGTCGCCCACCCCCACCCCGACGGGCGCTGCGCCCTGCTCTCGATGGACCTCGAGGAGACCTGCGCCTCGCTGGATGCCTTCGCGCCGGGCGACGGCGACGCCTGGCGGCGGCTCTTCGACCTCTGGCGCCGGGCCGGGCCGCACCTGGTCGGCTCCCTGCTGACGCCGCTGCCGCCGATCCGCCCGGGGCTGGGGATGCTGAGCGCGCTCGGCCCCCGCGGCCTCGCCGACTTCGCCCGCTTCTGGCTGCTGCCGGCGCGGCGGATGGCCGAGGAGAACTTCAAGGGCGACGGCGGCGGCTGGCTGATCGCCGGCAACGCCCTCCATGCCGACCTGACGCCGGAGAGCTCGGGCGGCGGCATGTTCGGCTGGGTCCTTTGTGGCCTCGGCCAGCAGCACGGCTACCCGGTGCCGGAGGGCGGCGCCGGCGAAATCACCCGAGCGCTGGTAGAGCGGCTGCGCGACCGCGGCGGCGAGGTGATCTGCGGGACCCCGATCGAGCGAATAGAGGTGCGGGGTCGGCGCGCCCGAGCCGCCGTCGCCGCCGACGGGCAACGGTTCGAGGCCCGGCGCGCCATCCTCGCCGACTGCGGCGCGCCGGCCCTGTTCCTGAAGATGCTGCCCGAGGACGTCGTCTCCGAGCGAATCCGCGAGGACCTGCACAACTACCAGTACGACAACTCGACCTTCAAGGTGAACTGGGCCCTGCGCGAGCCGATTCCCTGGAGCGCCGAGGACGCCCGCCGGGCCTCGACCGTCCACGTCGCCGAGGGGATGGCCGGGCTGACTCATGCGACGACGCAGCTGGCGGCCAGCGAAATTCCCGCCCGCCCCTTCCTGGTCCTGGGCCAGTACTCGATGGTCGATCCGTCCCGCTCACCGGAGGGCGCCGAGACCGCCTGGGCCTACACCCACGTGCCCCAGAGCCCACGAGTGGACGCCGCTGGCGAGCTCAGCGGCGACTGGTCGCTCGCTGAGGAGGCTGAGCGGTTCGCGGACCGGATGGAGGAAGAGGTCGAGCGCCTAGCTCCCGGCTTCCGCCAACGCATCATCAAACGCCACATCCAGACCCCGCTCGACCTCGAGCGCCACAACCGCAACCTCGTCGGCGGCGCGATCAACGGCGGCACCGCCCAGCTCTACCAGCAGGCGATCTTCCGTCCCTTCCCCGGGCTCGGGCGTCCGACTACTCCGGTCCGCGGCCTCTACCTTGCCTCCTCCTCCGCCCACCCGGGGGGCGGGCTGCATGGGGGGCCTGGCGGGAATGCGGCGCGGACGGCGCTACGGACGGAGAGGGTGCGCGGCCTTCTGAAGCTCGGCCGATAAGCGCAGCCTTTTTTCGGGCGCGTCGTTCAGCGCGCGCGGGATCTAGCCGGCAGACGCCTGCAGGGATTTTCCATCGGAGGGAACCTGGTGCAACTCCAAGGCTGGTCTGTCCCTTGCGTTCTCCCGAGGGATCCCACATTGTCGTCCGATGCGCTCCCCCAGAGGCCTCTTCTTCATCCTCGCCCTCGTTGCTCTTTCCGCCACGAGCGCGCTGGTCACCTCCTCAGCTTCCGCACAATTCGAATCCGAAGCCGAAACTACGCGCCTCACAATATCGAGCAACAGCATGCAGAAATTCGCGCCAACTTCGGGGGCCTCCAGGATTGAATGCACAACGGTGACTGTCCCATCGAGCTTTGTCGTCGGAAAACCAACCACGGCGGTGTCGGTTGGAGCGAAATATTCGGGCTGCGAGCCGTTCCTTGGCGCCAGCCCAGTCAACGTGTTTATGAACAGCTGCATCTACGTGTTCCATCTGGCGAAAGGGTCGACAACGGGGACCGTCGACATCGAGTGCCCCGAAAACGCGAAGATCGAAATTGAGATCGGGAAAATTTGTGAGTATCAGATCGGCACCCAGACAGGACTCAGCTCGGTGAGCTTCAAAAACACCGGCTCGGGCACCACAAGGGAAGTCATCGTCGAACCGAACGTCAGTGGCATAACCTCGACTTTGACGACAAATGATTTCTTCTGTCCCGCGGCCGGGAGCACCGGCACCTACACCGGTGCCGCGACCGTGACAGGCGAGAACAACGCTGGGACCGCCCACATCGGCATCTTCGTCGACTAGATGGCGTTTCCGGACGGCGTCAGTCGGGCGAAGTAGCCGAACCAGTTGCCGGAGGTCTCGGCCAGGTTCAGGCCGGCCTCCCGACCCATCCGCTCCAGACTGCCGCGCGTCGTGAAGTGCGGGTCGCCGAAGAGCTCACCGACGACGAGACGGCCGTCGGGCTTGAGGACGCGGCGGATCTCGCGCAGGGCAGCGGCGGCATCGGGGATCTCGCCGAGGACCGCGGTGAGGACGGCGGCGTCGATTGAAGCGTCGTCGTAGGGAAGCTGGGTCGCGTCGCCCTGCGTCGGCACGAGGTTCTTCAGGCCGCGCTCCTCGGCGCCTCGCATCACGTGGTCGAGGAACTTTTGCTGCAGGTCGAAAAGCTCCAGCGTCCCCTCCGGCGCAACCCACTCCGCAAGGTCGAGGCTGTAGTAGCCGGTGCCGACGCCGATCTCGAGCAGGCGCTCCCCCGGCTGCGGCCGCAGGACCGAGCGCAGCCGATCGCGGGTGATGATCGGGTGCGGGGCTTCGACCCAGAAGCGCTGGCCATAGGGGCAGGCGGACGGGTTCTTGCGCCACCAGAGCGCGGCGCCCACGGTTGCTGCGGCCGCTGCTCCGAGCAGGTGCCGCGGCCTCATCGCGCGCGTCTAGCCGCCGAAGCCGACGCGGTGCTCGCCGGACTCGACCCGGACGAACTGGACCTTGCCGAGGTATAGGGCGATCGTCCCTTCCTCGGTGTGGAGGTCGAACCAGCCGCCCTGCTCGAGGCTCGAGCGCAGGTCCTTCAGGTCCGCCTCGCCGAGGCGGGTGGAGATCACCTGGCCGCCCTCGAAGCCGATCTCGACTCGCTGCGCATCCGCCATCAGTGACCCCCCGCTGGTTCGACGATCTCGGTCAGGACCCCGCCGGTGGAGCGGGGGTGAAGGAAGGCGACGCGGCTGTCGCGGATGCCGGTTCGCGGCTCGGAGTCGATCAGCTGGATCCCGGCGGCGGCGACCTTCTCCAGGGCGGCGTCGATGTCGTCAACCGCGTAGGCGACGTGGTGCAGGCCGGTGCCGTTCTTGGCCAGGTACTTGCCGACGGGGGTGTCGGGACCGAGCGGCGCCAGCAGCTCGACGTGGCCGTCGCCGACGTCGAGCAGGACCGCCTCGACGCCCTGCGACTCGACCGTCTCGCGGTGGGCCAGCTCCATCCCGAAGCCGTTGCGGTAGAGCTCGATCGCGGCGTCGATGTCCTCGACGGCGACTCCGATGTGGTCGATCCTTCCGAACAAGGTCGCGAAGTCTATGCGGCCTCGGCCCGGAGGATCTCCTCCAGCGCCGCCACCGCGACCTCGAGCTGCTCGGCCGTCGGCTCCTTAGTCGCCCAGTGGCGCTGAATCTCGCGTCCCGGCGTGTGGAAGGCCTCGGCCAGCGGGTCGCCGTGGTGGCGATCGCTCCAGGCGAACATCTCGACCGCGAGCGAGGCGCCGCCGAGGCCGACGCCGGCGCGGGCGGCGGAGCTCGGGTTTGCGACGAGGCGCTCGAGCAGGACGGTGCCGCCGGCGGAGAGCAGCATCATCGGCACAATCAGGTTGGAGCCGCAGCGGTCGTGCTCTTTCGGCACCGAGGCGACGTCCTCGACCAGATCGCGCTCGTAGGCGGCGATCGTCTTGTGCTCGGCGCCGTGGTAGGCGGCAAGGTCGCGGTCGCCGAGGGCGACCAGCGCGGGCACGACGCCGAGCGCCTGGACGATCCCCTCGCGCATCGCGGTGGCGGGGGCGCGCCTGCGCAGCAGCGAGGTGGCGACGATCGTCGCCCCGGCGGCGGCGAGCACCCGCGGATCCTCGAACGGAAGGCGGGCGGAGGGCAGGCGCCGCCGCGCCAGCGGCAGCACCGCCAGGGCCTCGGCCAGTTTCACCGGCCCGCGCAGCCCCGGCATTTTCGCGACCAGGCCGGGGGCGAGCTCGGGCTTGCGCTCCGAGGCGACTTCGATCCCACCGTCGCGCTTGCGCACCGCGGCCGCCCAATGGGTCGGCCCGTGGATCAGCAGCCCGTTGCGAAGGGCCATCCCGCCGAGGCGAAGTTTTTTCTGCGGCTGCTGGTCGGCCATCGCCCCAAGATAGGCGATGACTTCCTCCGGCTGAAAAATGTGAGGGCGTCGAGCCCAGTCCACTCGACGCCCTCGTTCCCCCTGTTGTGTCAACAGGCCCGGCTGGTGCCCCCCAGTCAGAGTCACCAGCCGGGTTGTCGGCTCTCCCTGGCTTAGCTTGGTGAGCCGACTATGAAAACCCCAGGGGGACCAGGAAGTTGCGCCTCAGGTTTACAGGTTGTCTAATACTTTTCTAAAGGCCGCCAGGCGCTTCCCGAGCGCCTCCTCGAAGCCGCGGTCGGTCGGCTCGTAGAAGCGACGGCCGCGCAGCTCCTCCGGCAGCAGCGGCTGGTCGCCGACGCCGCCGGGCTCGTCGTGGGGGTAGCGGTAGCCCTCGCCGCGGCCGAGCTTCGCGGCGCCGGGATAGTGGGCGTCGCGTAGGTAGTCGGGAGGGGTCTTGGCCCCGTGCTGCCGGACCTCGGCGCGCGCCGCGGAGAGGCCCTTGTGGGAGGCGTTCGACTTCGGCGCCAGGGCAAGGTAGACGGCGGCTTGGGCGAGGTTCAGCGCGCACTCGGGCAGGCCGACCCGATCGACCGCCCGCGCCGCCGCGTCGGCGACGAGCAGCGCCTGCGGGTCGGCGTTGCCGACGTCCTCGGAGGCGAGGATCACCATGCGCCGCGCGACGAAGCGCGGATCCTCGCCTCCCTCCAGCATCGCCGCGAGATAGTAGACGGCCGCGTCGGGATCGCCGCCGCGCATCGACTTGATGAACGCCGAGACGATGTCGTAGTGCTGGTCGCCGGCGCGGTCGTAGCGCAGCGGTCGCTTGCGCGCGGCATCCGCGACGTGCCGCGGCTCCAGCGCGGCTCGCTCCGCCTCCGCCGTCTGCCATGCGAGCTCGAGCGTCGACAGGGCGCTCCGCGCGTCGCCGCCCGCCCGCCGGACGATAGCCTCGACCACCTCCTCCGCCGGCTCGACGCCCAGCTCCGCGGCGCCGCGCCGCACGACCGCTGCGAGCTCCTCGTCGGAGAGCGGCTCGAGCTCGATCACCGCGCAGCGAGAGAGGAGCGCCGCGTTCACCTCGAAGTACGGGTTCTCGGTCGTGGCGCCGATCAGCGTGAGCAATCCCTCCTCGACCGCCGGCAGCAGCGCGTCCTGCTGGGCCTTGTTGAAGCGGTGGATCTCGTCGAGGAAGAAGATGGTGCCTCGATCGGAGCGCCGCCGCTCCTCGGCCCGCTTGAGCACAGCGGTCACCTCGGCTTTGCCCGCCTGCACGGCGCTG